>DYLS01000007.1:33100-70489 GCA_020721965.1 Blastopirellula marina
TGACCCTCGGCAGTGGTGCCGCGCAGGTTGCAAGACCAAATGCCACGCCAGATTCCAGGCCAAACCCAGGGCTAGATGCCGGGCTAGATTCTAGTCCAAGTCCCGGACCTACCCCCGTTCACACCGCGGAACAGCAGGGGCCGCCCGCCTGGATTTATCAGCGGGCGACGATGGATGGCGCATACCATTTTCCCATTCGCGTTGGTCCCTATACCACACCTCAGGAATGCGAGCAGCATCTCCCCGAGGTCGTGAATCAGGCCCTGGACGAGTACGTCGCCATGTATTTGGGCGAGCGGGCAAGGGGGCACATCCGATTGCCGCACGCTTTCATCGAGGAGCGTCTGATTCGGGAACGTTGGTACGAGAATCGCCCCTTTCTGGTGACGAACAGCGAACACGCCAACATGACCGTGCTGCACGTTTTGCTGTCTTTCGACTCCGCCACCAATGAATATCTCAAATCGCTGTGGCGATCCGTGCTGAGCATGTACCGGGTGGGCATCCTCATGGCGGGGTTTGCGGGCGTGTTGTGGCTTTTCGCCGTGCTTTGGGCGTACCTCAAGCTGGACCAGCTTTCCGCCGGTCGCTACCGCGGTCGGCTGCGTGCAGCGGCAGTCATCGCCCTGCTCGTGCCGCCGGGCCTGTTGGCCCTCTTTTTCGGTCTTGGCGGAAGGCTCGCGGCCTTGATTGCCTCCGGTGCTTGATTTCACGCCCCGGCGACCCGTGCCGATTCGCTGCCCGCACACAGCGATGGTAAAGCGTACGCCCGACCGGCGCGGGCAATCCCGTGGCCGGTGCCCCATTCGAACGTCGCCTTCCCCCGATCGTTCAAAACGTCGCCAGCAGCTTTTGCTTCAGCTCCTCGATCTCTTCGCCGCTGAAGCAGTATTGCATCTCCTGGAACCGTCCGCGGAAGTTTGCCACCGCCTCCGCAACCTCTCGTTTTCGCAGAATCACCTCGGCCATGAACTCCGCCAATTCGGCGAAGTCCTGCTCTTTCATGCCGAAGCGGGTCATCTCGGCAAGGCCCAATCGCAGCCCGGAGCTGACCGTGAAATTCGCATCCTGGGGCAATGCCTGATAGTTGACGATGATGCGATTCTTCTCTAGCCGCTCGGCGACCTCTTGGCCCAGTCCCTCGCCCACGTGGACCAGCACTTGGTGCGTTTCGGTAAAGCCGCGGGCGGGATCGCCCTCCACGCGGACGCCGGCCTCGTGCAAGGCCTTGGCCAAGGCCTTGGCGTTGGCGACGATCTGCTTTTGATAGGCGTTGCGAAAGGCATTCATCTCCACGGCCGCCATCAGCAACCCGAGCATCGTCCCCAGGTGATGATTGCTGAGAAAGCCGGGAAACGCCCGCCGTCGGACCGTCTGCCAAAGCTCGTTCCAAGGCGAATCCTCTTCCAACGAGGCGCCGATGATGCCGCGCTGCGTGCCGAAGAAGGTCTTGTGCGTCGATCCGGTCAGCAGGTCGGCTCCCTCGGCGATGGGATCCTGGAAGTGCGGCCCCAGGATGCCCAGCACGTGGGCCGCATCGAACATGAAGAGGGGGCGTTCCTTCCGCCCAGCGAAGAGTTTCCGCACCTCGCCCACCGGTTCCCGCTCGATGAACATGCTCTTGCCGAAGATGACCAGCTCGGGGGTCTGATCGGCCACCAGATTCGCCAGAGCTTCCACATCCACGCGGTAGGGATTGTCCTTGCAGACGGGGAAATGGATCACGGCGAACTTGCCGGTCGCCGGATCCTTGGCCACGTAATCCCGCATCGGTCCCATCGGTTGCGCGCTAAGGTGCCCACCCAGCCCCAGGTGATGGTTGAGCACGAGCCGAATCCGCTCCACCTCGCGACCGGTGTCGTGGCGGTTCCGGTAGGCCACCAGGGCGCTGAAGACTGCCATGTTGGCGGTTTGGCCGCTGATCAGCCGCGGTTCGACTTGACGGCAGTGCAGGTACTCCGCCATTTCCTGAATCAACCGCTCTTCCACCCAGGCGATGAAGTCGGTGCCCTGGTAGTAGTAGACCTCGCGTTTCACGTTGGAGAGAAAATTGTGCTCCGCGTATCGGCCCACCGGGTCCGTCACTTGCAGCAACCGGACGAGGGGCGAGGGGGTCATTTCCGACGGGATCAGATTGATGCACTGGCCTTGCCGCCATTCGTGGTTCCTCGCCGCCTGATCCAGAATCTCCACGGCCTTTTGTCGATAGGATTCCATGCTTTGAATCTCACTGCCTCGAAAGGACACAAATCAAAATATTCTACCAAGCGAATCCCGCGTTGCTGATGCCCCGTTGGCCCGCTTCTCGTCCTCTTTTAGTCGGCTTTTAGTGCTACAGCGCGAACTCGTATCTGAATCGGCGTTTTTCAGGGTGCTGGCATTGATCCCAGCCGTCTCAGTTTCTGGGAGGCAGGTTTCGCACGTGCGAAGCGGTTGCCCCGGTTTTACGAACCCGGCGAGACGGGCCGGAAATACGGCAAGACGTCGCCCCGCCCGTGCCGCTCCACCCATTTGGCCCGCAATCGCCGCCCCCGGCTGAGGACCGCGGGAGGGCAACTCTCGTCCAAACGGGCATCCACATACGCCAGGGCGACGGGCCGCTTGCCCGTCCGCGATGCCACATCGGCCAGTTCCCACTCCTCCACGGAAGTCGGATTCGCCACCGGCGGCGGATCGTCTGGATCGTTCGAAACCAATGCCCAATTCCAGTAGGGCGCCACCGTGCCGCTGGTGACCCGGCCGACCGTTCGATCCCCGACCACAACGGTATCGCCATGTCGGGCGACGCCAGCATCCAAGATGGCCAGCGGTCGCACCCGGCGCGACAAAGCCGCATCGTCGCCGGGACCGCCCGATTGGAGCGATTGCAGGGCTGCCGCCTGCCGTTCCAGGGCCGCGCGTCCCACGAAATCCCGCTGAGAATCCTTCAAATTGACGCCGAAGCGGGCGGAGGGCACGGCCAAGATCGGCATAGGATGGCCATCCGGATCCGTCCCCCCCTCGTGACCCATCAGTGGCAGCGACGCCTCCAGCCGCAGCGTATCGCGGGCCCCCAAGCCGACCGCACCGATCCCCAGGGGGCGCCCCACGTCGAGTAACCGCGTCCAAATCGCCTCGGCCTGTTCTGCCGGGACAAAGACCTCGAACCCGATCGGCTCGCCCGTGTAGCCCGTCCGCGAGACGACCGCCTGTGTCTCGCGGATCGAGATGGGCAGGGACCGGCTTCGGCCAGGCATTTCCGGGCGGAGGGCAGACGCCGCGAGCCGGAGGATTTCCCAGGATGCCGGGCCTTGGATCGCGATCATGGCGGTCCGGGAAGTGCGGTCCTCGATCTCCACTCCGAATCCCTGAGCCTTGGCCCGCAAGAAATCCACATCCACGGCGGCGTTGGCGGCATTGACCACCAGCACGTATTCGCCCGACGGCCAGCAGTAGAGCAAGGCGTCGTCCAGGGCCGAGCCGTCTTCCTGCGAAAGGAGCGTGTACTGGGATTGCCCGGCACTCAATCGGGCCGCGTCATTGGTCAGGGCGAATCGCAAAAAGTCGATGGTGCGTTGCCCGTGGAACGAGAAGCGGCCCATATGGCTGACATCGAACAGCCCGGCCCAGGCCCGCGTTCGCAAATGCTCTTTCAGAATCCCCCCGCCGTAGAACAACGGCATGTTCCAGCCGCCGAATTCGGTCATCCGGGCACCGTGACCGCGATGCCACGCGGCGAGCGGGGTCTCTTTCATCGTATGTTCCGTCATCAAATCAACCATTACGAATGGAATCAGCCATTCCGCGGGGAATCCGTCGTTACATCCCTCGTTACATCCGTGTTATGTTTTATATCCGTGTTCTATATCCGTGTTACATTCTACATCCATGTTACATGCCTGTTACATCCGCCATTACATGCGTCTCGATAAATGGAATCAGCCATGCCAAGCTCGCCGTTCGGCGGTAAAGCATCGGAAAGGCAAGGCGACCGGAATGCCTGGGGATACCGCACCGCCTTGCGTAATCGGTAATGACAGCCCAGCGTGGGCAGTGCCAACCGAGCCTTGTTCATGCCAGCCCAGCGGCGGTGACGCCTGGCAAAACCTTGATCTTGACGCCTTTGCCCGCCGCTGACCAGACCCACCGTTTGAAACCGGCCCCGTCCCGGCTGCGGCGCGCTCAAACCCAGCTGAGATTCGGCCGGTGAGCTTCGGCGGCGCTTCGTCCCCAATCCGGACGCAGCCGACGCCCCCCCTTGCGATAGGCCATCTCGATCATCGATGCCCCGCGCGGCTCAGAAAAGGCTCAGGAAAGATTGATGAGCGGCTTGGCGATGTTTGGTCCGACGATCTGGCAGACCCCAACCAGCTCGCCGGCATCGTTGAGGACGGCTGCCCTTCCGCCCAGGGGCAATCCAAGCTCCGCCCGAATCGTGCCGCCGTGGAGCAGGCGACGCAAATCTGCATCGTCGGGCCGTAAGGTGGCCCAGTGGCGGACGGCATCGTAGGCCGGGCGGAGCCGTTCCCGCCAATTCTGGCGATCCAGCGACCGGGGATCGACGGCCTCTTCCACGCGGAAGTGCCCGATCGCGGTGCGAAGCAGCGAGGCCATGACGGCCCGCGTCCCCAAGGCCATCGCCAGGTCGCGTCCCAAGGCTCGAATGTACGTCCCCGACCCGCACTCGATACGCAGTCGTAGTTCCGGAAATTCGTAGTGGATCAGGTCGATGCTGCGAATGGTGACGGTACGAGGGGCGATATGCAGCGACTTGCCACGACGTGCCAGCTCGTAGGCCCGACGCCCCGCAATCTTTATCGCGGAGTAATCCGGCGGCCGCTGTTCGATCTCTCCGACAAAGCGCGGCAAGGCGGACTGCACCGCTTCCGGCGTCGGGACGTGCCCGCCCTCGAACGGCGTGACCGCTCCTTCCAGGTCATCCGTGGGGCTGGATCGTCCCAACAAAAACGCCGCCAGATACGTCTTGGGGAGGTCTTGCACAAAGGGGACCAGCCGGGTGGCCGAGCCGACGCAGACCACCAACACGCCCTCCGCTGCCGGGTCTAACGTGCCGGCATGGCCGACCTTGAGCGGCCGGGCCAGTCGCTGCACCATGTTTACCGCATCGCGCGATGTGATCCCCGCCGGTTTGTTCAAACACAGGATTCCCGCACTTGACATCGTGACGTGACCTGACATCGTGAGGCGACCTGAACCCGTGAGGTGGCCTGACATCGTGAGGTGGCCTGGCCCCCAAATATTCCCGGGAACGGTTACTGGTTCCCATCGCGTTTACCGGGGCGTCTGGAACCGGACGGCACAATCCGTCCCCGGCGGCAGAATCCAGACTGCCTCGTCGCCGCCTTTTTGGGGCAGGGGTGATGGTTCCTGGTGTTCGGGCAAGGCCACTGCTTGCCAGCTCCGCTGAGGCAGAATCAGCCGCCAGGGCTGGTCCCGCGACCCCTGGGCGTGAAGCTCCACGAAATCGTGGCCGGCCCGTATTTTCAGCAACACATTGTGGAAGCGAATGCGGTCGATCGTCAATTCCGGCCAATCATCGGGAAGGCTAGGGCTTAGCTCGAAACCATCACCGCGAGGGTGAAATCCCAGGAATCCGTACAGCATGATTTGGGGAACCAGCACACTTTCGAAGAACTCATGGTCCAAGCCCAAGCCGCCCGGCGTGCCGCCGCCTTGCAGCGTGCCGTCACGGGTGCCGTCGTAATAGGCGCGGTAGCCGCCGGCGGCCTGCACCTCGTCGAACCAGCGGAGAATCTCCTTCAGGCGGAGCCAGGCGTTGTTCGGGCCCAGCGTGCGAAGCCGGGCAGAGAGATCGTGATACGAAAATCCCAATACGGCCCCGCCGTCCTGCACTTGCCCGCCGAAGGGAATTGATTCCGGATTGCTCCAGGCCCAGAAGTACCAGTCGATATTCCGCCGCGTGGTGGCACGGGGAGCGAATCGCCAATGATAAATATCCTCGCCCTGCGATGTGTCGCCATCCACGATCTGCTTGCCGTCGATCCAGGACAATATGGCCGCGGCGTGCTCCGGCGTGGCGAAGTCATAATGGACAGCCTCTAGGTTGAGGAATGTGAATCCGTAGTCGTGCGACTGTCCCTCGGCGTCGATGCAGGCCACGAAACGCCCCGTGGTCGCGTTCCAGAAAAGCCGATTGCCCTCCGCCTTCACCTCGGCTGCGTGGCCCTCCAATTCCTGGGGAGAGAAGGCGAGCGGCCCGCCCGGAATATTCCACTCCGGATGGGCCAAGATCTCGCGTTCGATCTCGGCCATCGTCCGCACGGCGTCGTAGTATTGTATGGTCGCGTAGCAGTCCTTTCCTCCGAAGGGCAACAGGTCCCAATAGTTGTTGCCGATGCCGCGGCCAGTGAGGATTTCCTTGCCCTCGGCCGTCCGACGGATACCGGAGCGGCCGTCATGACCGACCCAATCGGTCACGATCACCTTGGCCTCCCGCGTGTGGTGCTCGTGCATGATGTAGCGCAGGGCCGTTCGCATCCGCTGGATATTGGCCCGCAAAAACGACAGGTCTCCCGTCCAGAAAAAGTACTTGGCACAACCGCGGAGGAAGTTTTGCCCGTTGATGTTGTGCCGCGTATCGTATTGCGAGAAAAACGCCTGGATAACGATCTTGCCAGGTGCCGCATGGTCCAGGCCAATCCGCAATTGCCGTACCTCCCCCGACCACAAGGGATGGCGATACATCGGGATCGCGCTGTAGTGGACTGCGTCCTGGCCAGGCAGGTCGAAATACATGCGGCGTGCCGGGTCGAAGCCGTCCTCGCCGGGTACCGTCCAGGCAATGAACGGCCGGGCATCCTCCAGCCCTTCCGCTCGCCAACGAAGCTGAAGAAACGGCACTTCGAAGGTGTCGCAAGGCCGAACGGGCGCCGTGATGGCGACGTCGTTTTGGTCCACTTCCAACGTCCAGCCCTCGTCGCTCACGCCGGCGTCGCGAGCGCCTCGCAATTCCCAGCCCTCTGTGGTACTCAACTCGTTGGGACGCCACGGCGGTCCCACGGTATTCTTGAAGGAGAAGTGCCACCCACAACCTCGCCACCCTTGATTCCAGAAGGGAAACGGCCAACCCAGGGGATGCGCAATGCTGGGGTGCTGATGCGTGGCGACGTAGCCCTCCGCATCGAGAATCCGTTGGGAAAGGGCCGTTCGCCAGCCCTTCTGCATCTGCGCGGCATATGTATGGGTCTCGACCCCCGGCCAGAGAGAGGCATCCGGTAGCCATTCGTCCCACAGCGTGGCCATGGGACCAGCCCCCGGATAGTGCAGCCAAAACAATGCGCCTAGCGTGGCCATCTCGTGCTCGGCACCGGGCACCGTAAAACGGGGAAAATCGTCAGGAGTCGCAGCTGGCTCCGCCAGTTCCGTTCCCAACAGCGTCAACAAAAGAAGCGAAAGACCGTACACGCTTTCCATCTTGCAGTTCCTCCTCCCGACTTGTGAATTGTGCGAACTGGGGGAGTGCTGAAGCATGACTTCGGCAGTAACCGTTTACAGGGATTCTCCGCACTGCAAAACGACTCGCGCTGCTGTCGTTTCGAGAGAAACGAGAAATCTTTTGAAGCGAGAAATCTTCTCAGCGGGGGTTAAGATTTCTCCTCGCTGCGCACGTCGAAATGACCATGCGTACCACCCTTAAGGAACCTCTGGGACCTCTGAACAACCGGCGGGAATCTCTGAATAACCCGCGTTGTTTAACAAACCTTTTCCGTTATAGCTTAGCCGTGAACGGTTACCTTCGGCACACCCTATCGATATCCGCTGAAGTAGGGCTTCAGCGCAGCCTATCGATATCAAGATGAAGTATAACCTCAGCACTCATATCGTGTGGTATGGAGTGGCGAAGGCACGCTTCAGCGGTCCGTCGCCCATACGGCGGAATGGTGGTTTGCTGATGGCTACGGCAGAGTTCTGGGTTGCTGATGGCTAAAGTTAGGCTAGAGCAGTCCGTACAGCCATCCAAACGCATCGCAGAATCGCCGCGGAGGAAGAGGGGAACGTTGAGGGGAAGCGGAAAATCCTCCACAATACGAGACGTGGTCTAGTCCCGATGCTGGCCGCATTGCGTGACCGCAGCATGTGGGGCCACTTCGCCAGGCGGCGAACGTCTGGACGCATGGTAGCACGCCCTGAGGGAGATGGCTGAGCGATGCCCGGCAAACGACGGCGATACCGCGAATTGGTCCGCGTCTTCGATGGCATGAGGCAGCCGGTCTATCTGGTCGATGACTCGTGGCGGATTCGCTATTGCAATGCCTCCTTGCTGACCTGGCTGGGATGTGCGGAGGACGCCATCTTGGACCGGCGTTGCGCGTACCACAGCGGGGCCATCGATCCCGGCGACGCCTTGGCGGCGGGGCTATGCCCTCCACCTGGCGCCATGGAGGCCGCCGAGACCTTGGGCGAAATGGCCTGCCTGACGAGCGAGGGAAAGGTCGAGCGTCGGGCCGTGCGATTCTTGCGATTGGAAGCCCCCGGTTCGCATCACGTCCTATTGGCCATCGCCGAAAGCGAGGACCTTTGCGAGATGCCGCCACGTGAGGGGGCAGCGATCTGCTCACCCCGGGCCGCGCCGCCTTTGCCGTCTCCATCGGTCAAGCTGGACGAACGGGTCGCGTTGCAGTTGCATCGGGGCTTGCAAGAGTTCCGCGCCCGCCGCGAGGGCCGGGGCCTGCCCGCCGTTCTGCTGGGAAGCAGCCCCGCCGCGATGCGGTTGCGGTCGCAGTTCCGCGCGGCGTCGCGCACCGACGAGAACGTGCTGTTTGTCGGTCCGGAGGGCGTCGAAATGGGGGCGGTGGCGGTGGCCTTGTTCGACGCTTGGCGGAGCGTGCCCGAGCAGGCCCTGATCCCCATTCCCTGCCCAGAGTTGGATGCCGACGTCTTGGAAGATGTCCTCCAGGCCTTCCAGTCGGCCGGCGGCGAAAAAAACCGGCCCGACATGCTCCTTCTGGAAAACGTCGATCGCCTGCCCGACGACGCGCAGGCTATGCTCCGGCGTTGGATGGGCTCGCCCTGGTTTCGCATGCGGATCGTGGCCACGGCCCAGGAATCTCTGTTGCATCTGGCCGCGAAAGGGAGATTCAACCCGGAATTGGCGGGCGGAATCAGCGTCCTGGGCGTGGAGCTGCCGGAACTCAAGTCCCGCCGCGAGGACATTCCGCTTTTGGCCCAGGCCGTGCTGGAGGAGTGGAACGCCGAGGGACAGAAGCAGGTTTCCGGCATCACCCGGAATGCGCTCGACGTGCTGAGCGTGTACAATTGGCCGGGCAATCTCGACGAACTTCGGCGGACCGTGCGTTTGGCCCACGAAAAGGTCGCCACGCCGCTGATCGACGTCACGGACTTGCCGCGATCCTTGATCTCCGCGATCCGCCAGCAAAAGGAATCGCTGGCCCGCCCCACCAAGGTTTCGCTGACGGCCTTCTTGGCCGATGTGGAACGCGAGCTTCTGCGGCGGGCCTTGCGCCGGGCACGCGGAAACAAGACCTTGGCCGCCAAGATCCTGGGCCTATCGCGGCCCCGGCTCTATCGGCGCATCGTGCAACTCGGACTGAAAGAAGCCCTCGAAGACGAGCGCAACGTCGAACAACGGGATGCTACGAACCCCTGAAGGCCGTCCGCAGCGTCGATCATGGGACAACCTGCAAGACCGTCCCCTATCTTCCCCGAAACCTTCCCCAAACTCCCTACGACCGGAATAACCCAAAACTCTCCACGCGATCCGCAACGACAAGCTACACTTGTCATGGGATTGCTTGCGTCGCCTCGATTCGTTGAACGGTCGGCCAGTCCGGAGCCGAACGGTGAATCGGTCTGGAGTCGGGGCCGCTCTTCAGCGATGGGAGGCGGCGTTTCCACCATCGTCTGGTCGGGAATCGTTCGGGCCGACCAGCGCTGTCCCGTGTTTGGCATCTTGCAGCAGGAATCGAACATAAAAGGCGGGAAACGTGTCCACGCTGGCGGACGATACGAACGATACCTTGAATCGTTTGGCGGGGATGGCCGGTCGCCTCTATTCCTTGCCTGGCGTGGCCATCAAAGTCCTGGAGCTGACGGATTCGCCTGACGCCGATTCGGCGACCCTCAAGGAGTGCGTCGAGAAGGATCCGGCCCTGACGGCCAAGATCCTCCGCGTGGTCAATAGCTCGCTCTATTCGCCCAGCCGTCCCATTGCGGATTTGGGTCAGGCCCTGGCTCTGCTCGGCTCCAAGCCGCTCAAGTTGCTGGTATTGGGCTTCAGTCTGCCTAGCGACCTGTTCGACGGGCTGGAAGCCAAGATTCTGGCCATGTACTGGCGGCACAGCTTGACCAAGGCCGTCGCCGCACGGGAGTTGATGGAAAAGGTGTTGCGCCGCCCGGGCGACGAGGCCTTCATCGCGGGCTTGCTGCAAGATTTGGGTATGCTGGTGCTGATTCAGACCCTGCAAGCACCCTATCAGCGGCTAGTGGAAAAGATCCGCGAATGCTGCGAGGACCTTTACGATCGGGAACGAGAATTGATTGGCTTCGATCACACGGCCTTGTCGGCTAGGCTGCTGCGGCAGTGGCAAATGCCGGACTCGCTGATCGACGCGATCGAGCTGGAAGCAGGTGGGGAGCTGCGGGAATCCGGCCTGCCCCCCGCTGTGCACCGCGTTCTGGCCACGGCCGAGACCCTCGCCCGCGTCTTGGCCGATGACCGCCCCGACCTCTGGCCGCAGGCCGTGGAGCAACTGACCTCGCTGGGCAGTGACTCCCCGACCGCCCCCGACGCGTTGCTCCGCGAGATTCAGGAAAAAGTGCAGCAGTTGGCGGAGATCTTCGCGGTCCGGCTGCCGCCGCAGCGATCCGTGGAATCGATCCTGGCGGCAGCCCAGGTCAAGATGGCCGAGATGGCGGAGGCGATGCTCATGGGATGCGGCGGGGCGGGCGGCCGGGCTGCGCGGCACCCGCTGGACGCCGGACTCGACGACGCCCTGCGACAATGCGTGCAAGCCTTGCCCCGCGACCCCGCGGCAACCGGCGAGCGTGTGGCCAGGCGGGCGGGGCCGACCGCTCATTCCCCGCGTGAATCCGCCAGGCAGGCCCCCTCAACACCGCACCAACAAGCCACAGATGCGGCAGAGCCACGTCAGAAACAGGCCGCTCTCGCAGATCGTACCTTGGATCCCGGCTTGATGGGGCGCCTCCGCGCGGCAGTGGCCATGTGCCGCCGGGATCGAGTGGGATTGAGCCTGCTTTTGGCGGAATTCGCCGATGGACCGTCCCTATTGATGACGCTTGGCCCCCCGCGCCTTTCCGTGCTTCGCCGGATCGTGGAGGCCGCCTGCGAGAGCCTGGAACACGCCGGCAGCGAGATATTGCCCTGTCTCGATTTCGGTTGCGCCTGGATCTTGCCCGACTGCGACCGGAAAACGGCGGTCGAATATGGCTATCAATTGAATCGCGTGATCAGCCGCCTGCCGCGGGCGGAGTGGCCGACGGCCAAGGGTATCACGCTGCAAATCGGAGTAGCCTACGTGGCGACCCCCGCCCCGAATTTCCCGCCCGAGGACCTCTATACCGCCGCCCGCCGCTGCCTGGCAGCCTCGGCCGCGTCGGGGGGCAGTGTGGTGAAAAGCATTGAAATCTATTGAAACGCCCCCACCCCTGGCGGCGCGATTCCCAAAAGAACCTTGCCCCGAAAAGGGAAGCCCGTGGGATCGCTGGCCGGGTGTGACACGTGCTTGGCCCACATCACGGCAGCGCTCCGGTTGCGAGTCGTTTTCGAGTGCATCGGAGTATCGCGACGGTTCCGCATCCTTTTCGCCCACATCAGAGCAGCGTCATGATGGCGCGTCGTTTTCGTGAACGTCATGGCAGAGCTACGGTTGCGACTGGCTTTTGTCCGTCTCATGCCCCGCTTGACCCCCTGCCGCTTCCGCCGTAATCGCAATCGCGTGCCACTCCACGCGGGTTTGCGGTGACGCAGCCTCGGCCGTGATTCGCAGGGCCACCGTCCGGCCTCGCAGTGACGCCACATCGGCGGCCACGGTCTCGGGTCTTTCGCCCGTGCCGCGCCCTCGAAGTTGTGCCTCGCCGAGCACGTTGCCGTCCGCCTCCAAACGAATGCGTACCGGAGCGGAAGTCGGCGTCACCCGTGCCCGGACCACCAACTCGGCCGCATCGGCGGGGACGAAGAACCGTCGCGAGAGGACCAGGGGTCGATTGGCGAGGGCGGTGACCCAGCCCAATCGCAGCCGTCGCGGTTCTTCCACCACGGCATACGTCTCGAGCGCCCAGCCCCCCTCCGCGGGTGCCGGATCGACCTGCCAACCGGTCCAGGCCGGCACGGCCAAAGGCCACCGCCTTTGGAGTTCGCGTTTCAACCACTGGCGGTCGAGGTGCAGCAGTGGCTCCCCCCAATCCACGCAGTCGCGAATGTTCCAGGGATCGGCAGCCGGCGGGCGATCCTGCTCCGCGTCTTCCGTGAACAAGACGAGGCGAGCCTGGGGATCGCCGGGCAGTGCCAAGCGCCCAGTCGCGGAGGTCTGCGAGCCGATCAAGAGCTTGCTCTGGAAAAGCGGCTGCTGAGAGGCCGAGGCGTAAATCACCCCTGCCCGCGCACAACCACCGTCCCCGGCCAAACGATCCAGCCCGATCCAGGATTCGAAGCTGGCCGGACTTGGAGGCAGGGAAAAGGCGATGCTCGCGGGAGCAGTCAGCGAAAGCCCCCATCCGAACGGGCGATTACCGACGGCCAACGGCTCGCCCGCCAGGTTGCGATCGATGCCCGGCCCCCAGTAACCGCCCAAGGCGGGATGCTCCTCATATTCCGCGGCCGGGAGAAGCGTGAGGGGAACTCGATGCGGGGCGAAGATTCTCCAGCCTTGGAGCGCCTGATACGGCACCCAAATCAGGTGCGGGGACCAGGCCGGGAGGATCGCATGATAGCCTTGCGGTGGCTGGTCGCCCTCCGGAAATGCCGCCAGAAACCGCCGCGACGTCGTGACGCGGGAACCGTCGGACAAGGTGTACTCGATCAGCAAATCATCTCCCGAGGGCGAAAGCGTTGCCCACTCTTGCAGCAATACTTCCCAGACATCCGCTTGGGGAAGGTGGACCTCGGCAAGCGATGGCAAGTCGAGTTGCTGGACCCCATCATCGGTCAGGATGCGGACGCCCTCCGCGTTCCATTGAATCGAGCGGAAGGGGATCGGCCGACCATCCGCGAGGAACACGGTCCCCGGCCGATACGGAACACCCAGCGGTCGGAGAATCACCCGCCGCAGCCAATGCGTCGCCACGTCAATGGCCGCGGCGCTGGCGTCGAAGGGAGACGTCAGCCCCACGCCGGGCTGAACTTCGAGGCGCAGCGGCAGGTACCGCGATTCGGCGACTTCGGCCGGTCGGATGCCGATTACCCGGCCCGCTATTCGATCCCCGCCGAAGAACTCCACGCCCGATCCGGCACCGTCGGCGATGGCTGGTTGAGAGCGGCGCACCCAGGAAGCGGGGTTATTGGCGTCGAACAGCGGGCGGCCACCGATTTCCGGCGAGCCACCGGCAGGCCCCCAACCCGTCACGGCGTCTCCAGCCACCATGCTCCCGTCCGCAAAGGCTGCTAGGAATCGCCCCGCGGGGAGGGGCGGCCGCATCCAGGACTTGGCCAACCGCAAGGCGTCGGCATTCGGCTTCCCGCCCGTCCCGGCACGCTGGTAAAGCGAAAGCAAAAAGTCCCGCGTGCCGGAAGAGAAGGCGTCGAAATCCCCCGCGCCGCGGTAGCGCAGCTCGTCGGCCGTCAGATTGACGATCAACAGGTTGATGGCATCCCACGGCTCGACGGCGGCTTTGGCGGCGTACTCCGCCGGCTTCAACTCGGGATTCATCACGCTTTCGCCCTCGGACAGGTCGAACGCCCCCAGCCAGTGCGCGAATTCGTGCAGCAAGAGCCACCACTGCTCCTGAGCCGTCATTTCCTGATGAACGTCGGGGACAAGAATGTGCGAGGCCAACGGCTCGCGGGGGGGATGATGCATGGCGGCCGAATAAGGAATCCGCAATCGGCTGCTAAACCCCAAGATCACCTGGGCCGCCTCGGCTGAGGTTTTGTTGCGAAACTCGGCCTCACGGGCCTCGCGGGACATCGATTCGTCGTTCGAGGACCGCCAACTTCCGACCGAAACGACCTGCAAGCTCACGCCGCAGGAGCGGGTCAGGGCCTCGGAGACCGCCGCCAACTGAGCACGCACGCGCGGTTCCCAAGCCGACGGCTGGGCGGGCTGGGCGTCGTCCACGAAAACCGCAACTCGTAGGATCACCCGGCTCGGCGGCGCCGCCAGTACCGCCGGAGTCAGCCACAAGGGCGGCCTCACGTGCCCCAGCGCCGCGACTTCCACGTGCAGCTCGCGACCGTTCCAATCGAGCCGGTGAATCTCCCAGGGCCGCAACGCCGTGACCGTCGAAACGCTATCGACGGCGACACGCGCCTGTATCGCATGGGGCACAAAGATCGCAACCGCACGCCGCGGTGGCACCCGCCGCGTTGTCGAAGCCCCCCAAATCGGCTCGGTTGCCAGGACAGCCTCCCGATCGCAGTTATTTACGACCACGGCCACGGCTGCTTGGACGGTAGTCGCCGGGCCAATCGCCGGCCGGCACATCCCCACCACCCCCGCGGCGACAAGCACAGACAGGGGCAGCGAAACTTGTTGGTACGCCCTGCAAGACATGCTGAATCCCGCTGGCAAGGGAACAGGGATCGCGGCCGTTCCGAAGCCGCAACCTCGAATTCACGCAGTGCTTGGCGCAATGGCACGTGCCCGGTTCAGATGCGCCTGGACGGATAAAATAGCCTCTCCCGAGGATGGTCTCGTCCCGCGGCCTGGCGGGCCGTCCACCGAGCAGCGCCTTCCTCCGGAAGATGCAGCGCCGCATCGTCGCACCGCGTGGTCGGACCGTGGCCTGCGTCTCCGCCATTATAGCGCACGAAGGGGCATCAAGAAAACCCTTCGTGAAACTTCGTGACCGTCGTGGATATCTCAACTTCGGCAGCGTAGCGTGCTCCTTGAGGACCATCCTTTGACGGTTGCGTCGTGCCCGCCTATCACCCCCGGTTACTGGCAGGGCACCCTACGGGTACCGCCCGGAACCGCCGCGCGGTAGCGAACGCATCCGCAGTTGAGCATCGGCCGGTTCCGCGATACGATGTTTTTTGAACCCTGACATGGCGATGGTCGTGATCACGCCGGAAGGATGGAAGGCGGGGGGGAATCGTTTTTTCTTGGCGGGGAACGCGTGCTTTCGTTCTTTACGCCATCCGGTTCGAGGGTCGGGAGGAGAGCGTGCCCACAACAGGTAGTATGCGGCAGGTGAGAAATCGGATAAAGCTGGCCGTACTGATCTCCGGCAGAGGTACCACGCTGAAAAACCTGATCGAGAAGATCGCGGCGAACGAGTTGCCCGCCGAAATCGTCACGGTCATCTCGAGCACCGAAACGGCTGGGGGCTTGCAGCACGCCCGAGATGCCGGCCTGCCCTGCCAGGTCGTGGACTGGGAGCGGCTCTCGACGGCCGAGGCGAGCCGGCAAGTCTTCGAGGCTTGCCGTATCGCAAAGGCGCAACTGGTGGTTCTGGCGGGATTCTTGAAGCGATTGGAGATTCCGCCCGACTTCGAGTACCGCGTTATCAACATTCACCCTGCTTTGATACCGGCCTTTTGCGGGCAGGGCTTCTACGGCCGCCGTGTTCACGAGGCGGTGTTGGAGTATGGGGCCAAACTCACGGGCTGCACGGTCCATTTCGCGGACAACGAGTATGACCACGGCCCGATCATCCTTCAGGAGGTGGTGCCCGTCTTGGACGACGACGCCCCGGAGACGCTGGCTGCTCGCGTGTTCCAGACCGAGTGCCGGGCCTATCCCGAGGCCATTCGGGCGATTGCCGAAAAGCGTGTTCAGGTGGAGGGAGCGCGGGTGCGAGTTCTGCCCCCGCCCCGTGCGGACTTGGAGGAGGTCTAGCCGATTCCCCGGGGCCGCTGGGGCTTCACGGGGCCGTGGGAAGGGTCCGCCCGCCCACATGCCGCCCGCCGCCCCTGGATGCGGGACGCGAGTGGCTCCGCCTCTGGAATACCTCTTACGTCACGGCTCGCAAAGTGTCACCATAACAGCACTTATTTTGCTTGTGAAAGTGGACCGCTTCTTGTGAAAGTGGACGACCCATGCCGCTCGATCCCACGAAACACGCCGACTGGGAGATTGCCCTGGATGCCGAATCCCGCATGAAAACCTGCCAACAGTTGGGCGAGGAGCTGGGATTGCTGCGAGAGGAGGTGTTGCCGCACGGGCACTACGTGGCGAAGGTGGATTACCTGGCGGTGATGGACCGCCTGCGGAACGCCCCCGACGGCAAGATGATCGAGGTCACAGGGATCACGCCGACTCCATTGGGCGAGGGAAAATCGACCACCACGATTGGCCTGTTGCAGGGGATCGGGAAGCGCAAGCGGCGGGTCACGGCCTGCATCCGGCAGCCGTCCGGCGGTCCCACCATGAATATCAAGGGTTCCGCGGCGGGAGGCGGATTGTCTCAGGTCATCCCCCTGGCCGAGTTTTCGCTGGGGCTGACCGGAGACGTCAACGCCGTGATGAACGCTCACAATCTGGCCATGACCGCCTTGACCGCTCGTCTGCAACATGAGCGGAACTACGATGACGCCCGGCTGGCGAAAAGCAATTTGCGACGCCTAGATATCGATCCCACCCGCGTGGAATTGGGCTGGGTCATCGACTTCTGTGTCCAAGCTTTGCGGAACATCATCATCGGGATTGGCGGCCGCATGGACGGCTACATGATGCAGAGCCGCTTCCAGATCGCCAGTTCCTCGGAGGTCATGGCCATCCTCGCTATTTCGCAGAGCCTGGAGGACCTTCGCCGCCGGGTCGGTGACATCATTGTGGCATACGACAAGAAAGACCGGCCGATCACCTGCGAGGATTTGGAGGTGGGGGGCGCCATGGCGGCCTGGCTGCGGTCGGCCATCAATCCCAACCTGATTCAATCCATCGAGGGGCAGCCCTGTTTCGTGCATGCCGGTCCGTTCGCCAATATCGCGATCGGCCAATCTTCCGTGATCGGCGATCAGGTCTCTTTGAAGCTGGCCGACTACCACATCACGGAGAGCGGTTTCGGGGCGGATATCGGCTTCGAGAAGTTTTGGAACGTCAAGTGCCGTTACCTGGGCAAAACGCCGCACGTCTCGGTCATCACCACCACGATCCGCGGTTTGAAGCATCACGGAGTCGCGGCTGGGGCGCCGCCTTGCCCGCCGGGCCGACCCATCCCCAGGGCCTATTTCGAAGAGAATCTGTCCTGGCTCGAGGCCGGGGCCGCCAATCTGCTGCACCATATTCGGACGGTAAAAAAGTCGGGCATCCACCCCGTGGTGGCCATCAACGTCTTCCCCACCGATACCCAGGCCGAAATCCGACTCCTGAAGCGGATCGCGGAGGTGGCCGGGGCCCGCGTCGCCGTCTCCAATCACTGGCGCTACGGCGGTGACGGGGCCTTGGAACTCGCCGACGCCGTGCTCGATGCCTGCGCGGAGCCGGTCCGCTTCCAATACCTCTACGAATTGGATACGCCCCTCAGCGAACGGATCGAACGGATCGCCCGGGAAGTCTACGGCGCCGATGGCGTGGAGTACACTCGCGAGGCCGAGGCCAAGCTCCGCCTCTTCGAGGACAACGAAAAATACCGCGACTTCGCCACGATGATGGTGAAGACGCACCTCAGCCTGACGCACGACCCCACCGTCAAGGGCGCACCCAAGGGCTGGACGCTCCCTATCCGCGACATCCTGGTCTATAACGGGGCCAGATTCCTCTGCCCCATGGCGGGCGAAATTTCCTTGATGCCTGGAACCGGCTCAGACCCCGCCTTCCGCAGGATCGACGTGGACGTAAACACCGGCCGCGTCAAAGGTCTGTTCTAATGCCACATCGGGCAATTGTTTGCTTGGCTCAGCATCTTGCGAGGATGGGACGTAACGCCTGGCGATCCGTGCGGCCAATCTGTGCTGCCAACCCGTGCTGTTAATCTGGGCTGTTAATCCTACAACGCCAAGTCCGTGTGCCTGCATGATGCGCCCACCATACCTCGCAATGCGTTGTTCCCTATCACGACAAAATGTTGAGAGCAACCCAGCGCTGTAGCATTAATCTGTGTTGTGTAACCGTTCACGGCTGAGCTGTAACGGCAAAGATTTGTGAAACAACGCGGGTTGTTGAGGGGTTCCAGAGCTTCCTTGAGTGTCGAACGGAATGTCATTTTGGACGAGCGCCAGCGATGAGAAATCTTCACCCCTGGCGAGAAGATTCCTCGTTTCGCAAGATTTCTCGCTTTGCTCGAAATGACAGGAGGACAAGCCGCTTTGCAGTGAGGAGAATCCTTGGGAACGACTACTTCCGTGAACGGTTATTATCTTACGCAGTTTTCCCCGCTAGCCTACGCAGCGGGTTATCCGTTGTGCGACCCATCCACCACCAGCTTACGCTGGTGGCTCGAAAGTGCGTGCTGTTTGTATTACCAGCTTACGCTGGTGGCACGTCGGTTTACGCTTTTTGCGTACCAGCTCACGCAAGTGGGTCGGGCTAATGCGAATCAGCTTCTCGCGGGGATTGCTTGACGCAGGCGAAACGATTCGGGAAAGCGAGTGGGTGCGGATGAGCCTCGGGCGTCAGCCCGAGGTGGATCAGGGCGGGAACAAGAAGCGTCCAACGCCTACGAATCACCTCCACCACCGGATCGAGGCGTTACTAGCGAGACGAGCGACCGCACGCAATCGGCGTCAAAAGACCAGGTTGGCCAGCTCGGGGAAATCGCCGGGATGGAGCTTCTCGCAGAATCGAAGGCCAAGGTGATAGAATCCCGGGCCGATCGGACTGAGGTGCACAGCCCGCGACAAAATGTAGTGAATCTCCCCCTCGAAGCGGACCCCCACGATCACGTCATCCACGCCGCGTGGCTCGGACAGGACGACGGATAAACCGGTCGTGCTCCAATCCTTGGTCAAGCCCGGGAACATCTTCGCGATCTGGGGACGATGATCCTGATACGGGATCAAGAGCACCACCGTATTGATCCGCACTCGGGATTCGCTTCTTCTTTGCAGATCGAGGTCCGCGAGCGGCTCGGTCTGATTATTGACGAACTTGAGCACAAAGCTTTGGACTTGATTGAGACGTTTACGAGTGGAAAAAACCACGGCCAGGACTCCTTACGTGACTCACCGACAGGCTGCGAGAGCAAGCGTTAGGAGTGAGAGGAGGCCGTGCTCCACGCATTCTCCAAACGTGCTGCCATTCGGGGCCGATCGGCGGGGATGCGAAACCGCGACCCGCTTTGCCCAAACCTCGTCACACAAATCTAGGTCGCAACGGCGCCCCGTCAAATTTAGGTTGCGACGGCGCCCGGTGCGGCGAGATTCCACCCTGGGACGCTTTCGCGTGTTTGCTGTTATGGCGAGATTATCGAATTTTCGGGCAAGCCGACGCCCGCCGGCGCTACCCGCACACTCGCGGCCTTTGCCGCGGACTCAACGCTGCCTTTGCCGCGGATGCAGCGGTACCCGGGTCGCGGATGGAGCGGCACTTGGGTCGCCTGACCCCGATGTACGTCCGCATGGCCCCATCCGTAGAATGTATTGGAGTCCCCACATTGGACGGGTTTTTCGCCGAAACGGGCCGGTCAAGCCTGCAACGTAGTTGCAAGATTCCTCGCTAGAGACTAGCTTCAAAGGTTTGATGATGTTGGAGAAGCTCCAGCTCGATCGAGAAGAGCTGGGGTTGCCCACGCCTCGGAATGAGGGCGGAAGGGTAACCGTTGACGGGTCAAACAATGCGGAAGACGCGGTGGTTTCACGAGTAGCGCGGCAGAAACGCACGGATCGGAGCCGCCGATTGCGGAAGCGAACCACAAGATGTCGGGGTCGCTCCGGCGTGACGCCCCCAATGCCTCGTGAACGGTTACGCGGAAGGTAATCCGTGAATATTTACGCGGAAAGTGAGTCGTTAAGCGAATTGAGGCGACGTTCGTCGGTCGCCATCCGAATCGGGAGTTTGGGACGAGTTGTCCGCATGAACCAATCGTTTGTTGATGAAACGGGCCGAACGGTCTCGCTGAAAGACCCCTGGACGGCGGCGTTTTTGGCTTGGCTTTTACCTGGGTTAGGCCATTGGTACCAGGGGCGGCGCGAAAAGGCCGTCTTGTTCTTTGCTTGCATCCTGGGCACGTTTTTGTATGGGTGCTACCTGGGGGGAAATTCGCAACTCGGCTATGCCCGGGTGGTGTACTATTCGTTTCGTCCCGGCGATACGCGACTTTATTACCTGTGCCAGGTAGGGGTGGGGGTTCCGTCGCTGCCAGCCATCGTGCAGGCCATCCGCGTGAAGCAAGGAAAGCCCGCCTTGTGGAACAATTTCATGGCCCCGCCGCGGTTAGGGAACGATGAGGGCGACCCACCCACACTGGACCGTCTGAATTACGAACTGCACAATTACTTCGATTTGGGGAGCCTCTTTACCGCAGTGGCTGGATTGTTGAACATCCTCGTGATATTCGATGCCTGGGGAGGACCGGTCTTCCCAGAGCCTAAACGGCGACCCGATCACGATCCGGCAACGGCGCCTCCCGCCAAGCCGGAGGAGGCCGGGGCGGCATAGGTCGGTCGGCCGCGACCCACCGCGTTGGCGACCGTTCCGCCGTGGCACAACGGCGACGAATCCGCCGGATGACGCCATCCATCACCGCGGATCCCAAACTTATGACTGGACCTTTGCAACTTGGGTTCACAAGCTTCCCCCCTTCCCTTGGGAGATGCTAGGGCGAAGGCGGTTTCCCATGAAAACGATTTTCCTAGTTTTCCTGAATCGCTCAGCAATCCCGTTTGTCGCCCTCTCTCAGAGGGGGATTGAGCAGTTTGCAAAAGTCCAGTTATCACAAAAACGCCTCAAATAACCACAACAAAGCTTCGTCATTCGTCATGAAAATCAACTTCTTGTGGTATTTCCTGCCGCTGTTGGCATCTGTGAGTCTGGTTTATGCCGGGACTCGGCAAGAGCGGATGCGAGCCATCTTGGTGCAGGCTGTTCACACGGCCGTCTGGATCGTGGGCTTCATGGCTGCTATCGCGATTATCCTTCAGATCTTGGATGCTTTTTCGTGAGCGGCTTTGGGGTTCCTTTGGTTGCGCAAACAGGGCAGCCGATGCCTTGGCGATCAAACTCCGATGCGCGGTCTGAGTGGCGGTTCACTGCCGACCCAGCGTGCGATCGGCCGGGGATGCGTGTCGTGATGCCGTCAGGAGGGAGGTGATGCGAATTCTGGTTTTGGGCGGTGGTGCCATTGGTGCCTCCGTAGCGGAGGTCTTGTGCTCCGAACACCGTGTTACCATCGTGGAGCGCGACCCGGCCGTGGCACGCCTGATCGACGAAAATCCGGCCATCGACTCGCGGGTGATCCAGGGATCGGCCTCGCAGTCGTCGGCACTCTTCCAGGCGGGGGCCTTGGATGCCGACTTGTGCTTGGCCGTCACCAACGACGACGAAGTCAATTTGGTGGCGGCCTCCGTCGCCAAGGCCATGGGATCCCGTCGCTCCATTGCCCGGGTCTATCATCCCATCTTTCTGGATACCAGCACGTTCGATTATCGGCGGCACTTCCATATCGACCGGCTGGTCAACCTGGAGTTTCTGGCCGCCCTGGATCTGGCTCGCGTGGTACGCTTGCCTGGTGCTTTGGGGGTCGAAAACTTTGCCGTGCGAGACCTGGAGCTGCAAGAGATCGAGGTGAAAAATGCCACGGACGCCGTGCATGTGCCCCTCCGCGAAGTGAAATTGGGAAAGGGTGTGCGGGTGGCAGCCATCGTTCGCGGCGAGGAGGTCTTTATCGCTGGGGCCGAGGACACCATCGAGGTCGGCGACCGCGTGACGCTGCTTGGCAGGCGGGAGGACATCGACGCAGCCAAGAATCAGTTCGCAATCGAACCGCCCCAGCGGTTGGGGGTCGTAATCGCGGGCGGGGGCGAGACGGGCTATCATCTGGCCCGACTCCTGGAAGGGCAGCGATTCGCCGTCCTCCTGATGGAGTCCAACCGGGAACGCGCTGAGTTTCTCGCCGCCCACCTCGATCGCACCATCGTCGTCTGCCGCGACATCCGCAATCGCGCGGACCTGGAAGAGGAGGGCGTGCCCAGCGCCGATTTTTTCATAGCCTGCACGGGTGACGATGAGAATAATATTATTGCCTGCGTCGAGGCCAAGGAGCTGGGCGTCAAACAGGTTGCTGCTGTCGTTGGCCGGACCGACTATCTGCACATCCTCTCCAAACTAGGAATCGATTACGTCACGACACCCCGAGAAGTGGTGATTCGGGAGGTCAAGGCACACCTTAACACCGGCGTCGTCATTTCGCGGAGGCCATTGATCCCCGATTCCCGGCTGCTGGTGGTGGAGTTGGACGTGCTGGAGGGCGCCCCGGTGACGCAACACGTCTTGGCCACGGTGGGGCTGCCCCGCCACTGCCTCATTGCCGCCCGCATCCGCGGCGAAACCGCTGCTCTGCCGGGTGCCGATGATCGCATCAAGCCGGGCGACACCGTGATCGCCCTGGTCCACTCCGACGTGCTCGACGAACTGGTGGAACTGTTCTCGCCCGGCACGTGAGCGGGGCCAGCGGCCGACAAGGCGGGCCGGCTCCCCTCCACGTTCACCTGACGCCCAGGCGGGGGGAAGCCTGCAACCGCGGATCGCCGCGAGGCAAAACCGTACGCACTAAAACGTCTCGCCGGTATTAAGCCGGGGGAATGGCCCTATGATGGAGTCGAATCGGGTTTATTTGGACAATGCAGCCACGACCTGGCCCAAGCCGGAGTCCGTCTATCGCGCCGTCGATCAGTATCAGCGGGAATTGGGGTGTTCGCCGGGCCGCGGCGTATACCGCCATGCCACCCGGGCCGATCAAGTCGTGGCCCAGGCTCGGGATCGTGTCGCGCAGCTCTTGGAGGCCGAGGACTCCCGCCAATTCATCTTCGCCTTCAATGGCTCGGATGCCCTGAACCTGGCGATTCGCGGTTCGCTTCGGCCGGGTGATCACGCCGTAACCACCGCCGCCGACCACAACTCCGTGCTGCGTCCGCTGCGCTTTCTGGAAGAGACACAGGGCGTTGCCGTGGACCGGGTCCCGTGCGATGCGGCCGGCCGCGTGGATGCCGCCGCCTTTGCCCAGGCCGTCCAAGCGAAGACCCGCCTGGTGGCCATCAATCACGCCTCCAACGTGACCGGCACCTTGCAAGATGTGCCGCGGTTGATCGAGATCGTGCGGCGCCAGGCCCCCGACGCCCTCGTCCTGGTGGATGCCGCACAATCGCTCGGGCACCTACCCCTGTCCGTGCGCCAGTGGGACGTGGACCTGCTTGCGGCTCCCGGCCACAAGGGCTTGCTCGGTCCGATGGGGACGGGCCTGCTGTACATTCGGCCCGGCGTCGAGGATCGGCTGGCCCCCTTGCGTTTGGGAGGCACGGGGTCCCAGAGCAACGAGGACCGCCAGCCTGCCATGCTCCCCGACAAATACGAACCCGGCAACCACAACGCCGTTGGCCTGGCGGGTTTGGCCGCCGGCGTCGCCTGGGTGGAAGAGCGAACCCCGGCTGCCTTGCGGCGCCACGAGCTTGCGCTGCTGACCGCCTTGCTGGAGGGGCTGGGCGGCATCCCCGGTCTGACGTTGTATGGCCCCCACGACCCGGCACAGCGCGTCGGCGTGATCAGTTTCCGTATGGAGCCGTTCGAGCCGCACGAATTGGCCACGCTCTTGGACCTCCGCTTTGGCATCCAGGTCCGTTCTGGGATTCATTGCGCGCCGCGGATGCACGCCGCCATCGGCACCTTGGAAAAGGGCGGAACGGTGAGGATCAGCACAGGCCCTTTCACCACGCCGGCGGAAGTAGAGCACGTGGTGGAGTCGCTACGCCAATTGAGCCGCGAGCGTGGCGGAATTGCCGTCCCCGTCTGAAATGTCCGGCAGCTCCCGAAGGCGGCCTCGCTCCAGCACGACCAATCGCCGGCATAGCCGCCGCAGCAGCGTGCGATCGTGGGCGACGATGAGTTTGGCCTGGGGAAGCCGGGAAAGGACGGCGACCACCCTTTCCGCCGCCGCCTCGTCAAGCCCCGATGTCGGTTCGTCCAATAGCAGGATGACCGGCTCCATCGCCAACACGGTGGCCAAGGCGACCAGCCGCTTCTCTCCCCCGGAAAGGCGGTACGTGATCCGCTGCTCGTAACCCGCCAGCCCAAGCTCTTCCAGCGTGCCACGCACCAGATCCAGAATCTCATCTCGGGGCCGCCCTTGATTGAGCGGCCCGAAGGTCACGTCCTCGGCCACGGTGGGACAGAAGAGTTGGTCGTCGGAGTCTTGAAAGAGCAGGCCGACGCGGCCCAGAATCTCATCGAAATCGCGGGGGCGCCGCGGTTTTCCCAGCACCTCGACGCAACCCGATCGCGGGGTCAATAGCCCGCACAAAAGGTGCAGCAACGTCGTCTTGCCACTGCCGTTGGCGCCCATCAGGCCGATGGATTCTCCGGCCCTGATCTCCAAGGAGACCCCACGCAGCACGTCGCAGTCGGGAGAGTAGCCGAAGGTCACGTCCCGCAAGCGGAGGATCGGCTCGGCGCCGCTTTCCGCTTCCACCGTGCGGTCGCAGCGATCTTGGTTCGGCGGCTCTGGGACGGTGCCGGACGGCATATACGGGACCTCACGCAATCAGTTCCAAGGCGGCGCACACTGCAACAAGGATCGCCGCTCCCAACAGGAATAGGCCGTCCCAAGCGGAAAAATGAAAGTGGTGCCAAACGTGAAATTGCCCGCGAAAGCCTCGGCAACGCATTGCCGCCATGATGCGCTCGCATCGCGACAGACTGCGTGCCAGCACCATGCCCACCAGGTGCCCGTAGGCGCGAAAGGTGTGGCCATTGCAGCGGGGCCGAAAGCCGCGAATCCACATCGCCGTGTGCAGCCTGCGGTATTCGTCGCGCATGACGTGCATGTAACGCACCGTGAACAACAGGAGATGGACCAGCTTGCGCGGTACCCGCAGATGCACCAGGGCATGGCCCAAAGTGGGCAGCTCCAACGTCCCTGCCAGCCCCATCATCCACAACATCACGGCATTGGACTTGGCGGCGATTTCGACCACCACGTCCAGGACCGAGACGTCGAAGGGCCTGGCCCCCTCTGCACCGGCTCCCAACCAGACGGTCCCCGGGACGAGCACCGCAGAGGCCAGCACCACGGCATTCACGGGGAGCAGTCGGGCCAGAATCGCACGCCAGGAGAGGCCGACGGACACGGCGAGCAGCAGCCCCATCGTTAATACTAGCAGCCAGACCACCGGCTTCGTGCTGACGACGATCCCCACCGCCGCCCCCACGACGGCCACGATCCGCAATCGGGGATCGAAGTGGTCGATCCAACCCCGCCCGACATGGGGCACGTCGGGTATTCGGGCAACGCGATTCATCGGTGCATTTCCCCGCGGGCAAAGGGAGCCGATTCCTTTGGAGCATCGGGAGCCGACGCATCATCGGCCACGGCCGCTGGGTCGGCCGTCCGCGATCTCAGCCCCCGGCGCCGCGCCAGGAAGTAAAACGCGATTCCGGTCAAACCCAGGAGGTAACCCACCCCCCCCAACACGTCTTTCCAACCTGCCGTGTGACGAAGCACGTCGATGTCTTCCCTTAGTCGCACAATTTCGTCTTGCAGTCGCTCGACCGCCTGCCGCAGGCGACCCAGCTCGTCGGCCAGCGCCGCCTCCGCTCCCGGACGCTTCCCTCGCGAATCTTCGGCCCGCGGCGCAGGCTCCGCCGTTGCGCCGGCACTCGGCTCGGAATCACCACGGTCTGCCGTCGGCGGAGCGGCAAGCCGGCTGGATCCGTCCGGCACAGCATCCGATGGAGGCACGCCGGTCACCTCCAACTGGTATTCCGTGGAGTGACCGTCCTCCAGTCTTCCCACCAATCGCAGTTTACCCGGGCGGCTGAATGGAAAGCGAAAGCGCCCCTCGTCATCGCAGACCAGCTCTTGCAACGCGGTACCGTCGGGATCGTAAACTTCGACCTTTGCGCCCGCGGCGCCGCTCCCGCCGCGAAAGTACACCTTGCCCTCCACCCAGTCCCCACGTTGGGTGGCAAAGAGGTACATCGTATGCGACTGCGTTGCCCGAGCGGACAGCAGATAGGCACAAAAGACCAGCACGGCCACGGACACGGCGGCACGCCGGGACGCTCCAAATCGGCCTATTACAAAACCGCGACGGGTTATCATCCTTTTATCCTAACCTCGATCCTAACTCGTTCTATCCTAACCTTGATCTTAGCTCGTTCTATCCTAACCTCGATCCCAACCTCGCTGGAACCGTTCCCGGGAATTCGTGGTCTTCGCTGGCCATCATCGGCCACAGATCATAGGTAGTTTTTCAACCGGCCATAGGTAGTTTTTCATAGGGGTCCTCGTCACGGCGAAACGGCTCGCCCTCCTGTCCTCCCCCTCCTGTCATTTCGAGCGCAGCGAGAAATCTTTTGAAGCGAGAAGTCTTCTCGGCAGGGGTTAGGATTTCTCCTCGCTGGCCCTCGTGAAAATGACACGGTTGGCCCTCGTCGAAATGACATTCCATTCCAAACTCCGTAGTTCCAAGTTGCGTCTCTTGCGGACCAAATAACCTCTGAACAATCCTTGGGAACCGCGGAACAACGCTCGTGGTTTCGCCAACCTTTTTTGTTATAGCTCAGCCGTGAACGGTTACCCGACCGGGAAGCCGGACCGCGGCATACCGGGAAGGGACCTCCGGCCATCATCACGTTTCAGCGATGATTATGCTTCAGCAATCATCACGGCCCGGCGATCATCACAGACCGGCGCTCATCACGCTTCAGCGATCATAACAGGCCGGCGATCAACGTGCTCGGGCGATCATCACGGGGCGCTACGGCGCTGCGGGAGTGGGCTGGAAGACTTCCGGGCGGACTTGGTGCAGGAAGGCGACGGCGGCCGCGGTAATCAGTCCTTCACCGAGAGCGAGCGCCGCGTCGGTAATCCATACGAAGGCCGACAGCCCCTGCAAGTTGCGTCCCACGGCGAGGATACACAGGCCGGTCAGGGCGGCCGACAGGATGATGCTGACAAAGCCCGCCCCAAAGCCCGACCACCACGCCAGGGCCGCACGCGGCGAACGCACACCCCGAAAGACGTGGTAGCAGATCACGGCCGGCAGGGCCATGTTGACCGTATTGATCCCCAGCGTGGTGATTCCCCCCTCGCCGAAAAACAACCATTGCAGAAGCAGCGCGCAGAGAATGGCGGGAAAGGCCGCCGCTCCCAGCACCAACCCCATCAGTCCGTTGAGCACCAAATGGACAGCGATCGGGCCGAGCGGGACCTGCAGGGCGGAGGCGGCGAAAAAGACGGCCGACATCACGCCTACCGTCGGGATTCTCTCATCGTCCAATCGCCGCAATCCCAGGCCGACCCCGACGGCCGCCCCAGCCCAGCCGGTGGCGAGGATGCCCAGCCCTGCCGAGGATACCGAGAGTACGCCGTCGCTAATGTGCATGTGGTGGCATCCGTCCTCAATTCATTTCATGTCCACCGCGCGGACCCAGATCAGCCCGCCCAGTTCCACGTCCGCCGGGTTGCCGTCCGGATTCGGCAGGCGTTCCGGCCCATCCACCAGGGCGGCGAATCCCCACCATCCCCCCCGCGGTACGGCGTAACAAAACACGCCCGATGCGTCGGCCTTGACGACCTGCGTCACCAAAGCGTCATTCGGCGGGGCTACCCCGCTCCCTTCGTTCCAATACTCCACCTCTACCCTCGCAAAGGGGACAGGCTTGCCATTGTGAAGCACGATGCCGCGGAACACGTTACCGGTCCACAACCCATACGGCCGACTCAGCGGCTGGATTTCGACGGGCAGGCCGACGGGCCGTTCCCATCCTCCTTCGTCCCCCAGAAAATTGACCACCACCTTCGTGTAATGGATGATCCACTTTCGCTCGGCCGGTTCCCAATACGGCTCGGGCGAAACCACAAACACGTAGTCGCCTGGTTCCGCAAAACGGTAACGCGCGGCATAACTCGAAACGTTTCCGCTTTTTCGCTCCCGCAAAGCCGCCGACAGGTCAATTTTCTCGCCTTCCAACCACACGAAGAACTCCCGGGGCCGGGCCATCGCCATCATCGGCCCTTGCCCCATGGGGTGCGTGAACTGTAACTCCAGAGCGACTTCCGGAGGATCGGCCGGTCCTACCACATCGCGCGACGGCAGCAGCACCACAAAATGGGCCTCCGCCAACCCTCCCTGGACCAATGCCGCCCCAAGCCAGATAACAACACGCAAAACCGAAGAAATACGCCGGGACATGGCAAAACCTGTGGTAGCAACGTCCGGTGGGAATGGGAATCAACGCTGGCGGACAGGCAGCCATGCCGTGACCGCCGAGGACACGATCCGCCCGTCCCGGACCGCCCCGAGTAACCCTTGCGGCGCCTTATTACGTTTTTCGCTATTATATTACTATCCGTCCCCACTGTCCACGCGGTACCCGGTTGGAATTCACCTGGTCTTGCCCTGCGTGTTTCCTACAATAGTTTTCTGTCCCCCTTTTTCATGCATCGCGGGAAGTCACCACACAGATCGCGGAGCTTATGCAGGTGCCCGTTCGCGGCTGAGCTGTAACGGAAAAGACTTTGTGAGACCACGAGGGTTGGAGGTTCCAGAGGTTCCTTGAGCGTGGAACAGAGTGTCATTTCGACGAGCGTCCGCCATGTCGTTCCGACGAACGCCAGGAATGTCATTTCGCCGAGCGCCAACGATGTCTTTTCGACGAGCGCCCGCGAGGAGAAATCTTAACCCCTGCCGAGAAGACTTCCCGCTTCAAAAGATTTCTCGCTTTGCTCGAAATGACAGGAGGGCGAGGACAGGAGGGCGAGCCGTTTTGCAGTGAGGAGAATCCCTGTCAACGACTTCCCCCGTGAACGGTTACCAAGAAAGAGTCCCAGCGTTGCGGGCTGTACCGGTAGCAGCGGTACACTCCCCAGGAACCGATTCCTACGAAGAATACGCAGCCGGGGGTAGATCAACACGGATCGCTCGCCAGGCAAAGGCAATCCTCCGGCAATGCTTTGCCCCAAGACGTGAGAAACCAAGTCCTTGCGTTCGGCATGGCGATTGTCGGCCCGCCGTCGCGGGGAGCCGTCAGGAATCGGAGGCACAAGCCTGCCGGAACCGCTTACCGGTACACGATGCGCGAAACCAAGTTTTCGCTATACCAAGTTATCCACCAATGCGGCGCTAAGCGGTTCCACCACCACGGAGCGAGAGGTCTCGGCGAGTTTAATGGTCAGTGTCTTCCGCTCTTCCACAAGATTCCAGACCAGCACCGTTCTGGCTGTCGGATACCAATCGCAGACCGCAGGCGACTCCTCGACGATGAACGGCACATCCTGTAGCTGACCGGCAATTTCCCGCTTGAAGGCCATGAGATCGGCCCAGGATTCCGGCATCGTGCGCATTCGGGGCACGGAATGAGGGAGCGGCAGCCGGGTCACGAAAACCGTCCCGGGCGAGGCAAGCCCCCCAGCGAGAGCCGAGCGAGCATCCGCATCGGAAAGGAATGTCCAACCGTCGGTTGCCGGCTGATCGGTTACTTCAAACGGAATGCCGGAGGCCAGAAAGAGGCTGAAGGGATTGTCGTCGCCGACGTAACGGCTGGCTTCACCCCAGTAATGCTTGAGCGGTCCACGGGCTGTGTGGCCGGCGATTTTTTGATGCAGCGCGGCGTTGTGTTTCATGGCGGGGGCAAGCACGGCCCAATGCGTTCGCGGGAAGGCCCTGACCCCGCTCATGAACATCGTGTTGCGGACGTCGCAAATCGTCGAGACGACCAGTTTCGCGGCCATATTGCTTGCCGAAAGAAGATTCGCAGGAAAGGCCGTCGTTTCGCTAAAAGCAAGTTCGGGCTTGGCGTAACGCCGATGGAATAGGGAAGAGAACAATTCGTTCGTCTTGCCTTTGACGGGCGCAAAGGCCTCGTCGTTGAACATCAGCTCGCCCACGCGGAACAGCGATTGGGCATAGTCGGCCAACCGGATCCCCGCCTTTTCCGCGCCCAAATACATCACCATGATGCCAAGCTCGATGTCCGGCGCGGCCGCCTCCAAGGTGCGGAAACAGGCTGTGAGCAGATCGCAGTTGAAATCGACCCAGGCGCGGAGGACGGGCGTCAGGTGGCGATGGCGGACCGCATCAAGCAGCTCTTCCCACTGCGATTCGCCGTAGCCTGCACGTTCGAGGAACGCCGTTTTATGCTCGGGGCAGAAACAACCGCCGATGACGCCAGGCCCTTGGGCGAGGCGGAAATCATCATCCAGGAAGACCCGCCTGACTCCCAAGGTTGCGATTTGTCGCAAGGCGTCCGCGTTTTCCTGTGTGGCAGGCGAATGCAGCGACGTACCGACATACGTGCTGCCGTCGGGCCGCATGGCCGATTTCCAGTGGGTCGGTGGTGTGATCGGGAAATTGCCTGCCTTGCTCCCCAAGGCGTCGCCCGGATGGCCTAACGGTATGTTGATCACATGCGCAGCCATGCCGGCGGCTTCCGCCTTCTTCCGCCAAGTTTGGATTGCGTCGAGCGAATAGACCCAGTGACCATAGTGGAAGCCGCCAATCCAGAGATTCGTAACACCTGCATCGCGGACCAATGTCAACAGCTCGGGATCTTCGTCCAATGCCTCCACGGAAATGCTGAGATGGTACGATCGCCCCTTGGCGGGCGTGCGGCTTTCCGCCGCAAAACCGTGACGCATGAGCAACTTTGCGGCAATCGCCGCACCGCTCGCTACCGCTAGTACTTCTCGTCGCGAAAGGATCATCGGGGCCGATTCTCTTCTTTTTGTGGATGATGAAATACGTTTTATGGGTGATGAAATCCGTTCTTTATTGGCGTTGATTCACGGCATCGTGGGGGTCGATCATCTGAAGGCGATCTCCCAACAGCCCGGCCAGGTCGGGAAGATCGTACACCCGCAGTGCCCCATGCACCGTAGCAACCAACGGCAGCATGTTGACTCCCAATTCCACGGCATTGGTCCACGAGACGAACGGCCGGACCAAGGTCACACGCTCCAAGAGATTGGGCGAGACCACGGCGGCATGGAGCGTTGGGATGCCCAGGTGACCGACCGCGATCCACTCCGGCGCGGCGTTTTGAGGCGATTGCGTCTCTTGCAGCCATCGCGCGCAGACCATGATATCCTCCGCCCTCATGCCCACGTGCGTTCGCCCCAGGAGATACGCGAGATAGAAGTCCTGCCCGTCCGGGCCGTGGTACTGCGGATCGAAGTATCGTTGGCCTGTCCGCTGCGTCTCGCCGGTGCCCCGGAGGTCCACCGCCAGGACGATCTTGCCGGATCGCACCAGCGACTCGATGCTTCCCCCTGGCGCGGCGTCCGCTGCCTTGCCCTGCTCGTGCAGGTAGAGCACCTTGCCCTGCGTCGCCCCTTCTGGAACGAACAGCAGAGCCGGCAGGAGGATGCCAGGCTCGACCTGGAGGACGAGTTTTTGCACGCGATAACCGGGCCGCTCCAAGGAGCCGCGGGCCTCGATTTTTGGCGGGGGCAACTCTCCCAACGGTCGGATTCCGGCGAGGCGCGCGATCCGCCCGATCAGTTCGTCCCGCGAGGTCTCGCTCCACAGGCGTTTTCGCTGCTCCGCCAGCGCCGCCGCTTGATCGCGATTGAGATCGTAGACCGATCTCGCGTCTGGCAGCAGCATCACTTCGCCCTGGGGCGTGCATTGCAAATCCGCCTTGCCGGGGACGTCGAGGTTGTCCGCCTCGAAGACCACTTCGTCGCGATCGGCCAGCCAGCGCAGCATCCAGCGGACGGAGGCCTCGCGGAGCTGCTTGGTGAAGCCGTGCTGCTCGTCGGTCTCGGCCAGCTCCATCCGCTCCGGATAACCCAGGCGGCCGTACAATCGCTTGGCCATGCGGAAGGATACCCAAGCGTCCTCGATGTCGAAGAAATCCCGCGTGGCCGTCAGCAGCAGCGTGGGCCGCGGTGCCCGCATCATGCAGTAATCGGCGTGATCCATCCCCAGGGCGAGCTGCCCAAAGATATTCTGCTCGGCGTCTTGCGGACCGTCCGTCTTCAGCAGCTTGCCGAACAGGCTGCAAATGTAGCACCCCGGCGCCGCCGTGTGGATTCTCGGGTCCAGTGCCATCAGATAGGCGGTTTGCGTACCACCACCGCTGATGCCGGAGCAGCCGATTTTCTCGGGGATGATGTCGGGTCGGGATTGAAGGTAGTCGACCGCCCGCATGGCATCCCAAACCTCGTAACGTGCGGTATTCCAACCCATGAGGATGCAGCTCTTGCCCACCATGCTATGCGCTGCTGTCCCCCACAACGTGAACTTGCCGTCGGCGTCCTGCCATTGATGCCTCTCCCCCTGGTCGATGGGATCGAACACCAAGGCCGCCAGACCGTTGACCGCCAGTAATGCCCCGTAGCCCGCGTAATTGCGATACGCCTTGGCATCGTTGGAGTGCCCGCAGGGGACCAACACGCCGGGATAGGGCGGCGGAAAGTGGTCCGCATCCGGCAGGAACAACGCTGCCGTAACGAAATGCCGCGGCTGGCTCTCGAAGATGATCTTTTCCACCCGGTAGCCCCGGCGATCCAGCGTGCCCACCACTTGCGGATTCAGCGGCGTCCGCTCGGGAAAGCCACCGATCCGTTCGATGAACTCCGCCTGCAACCGCTGCTGATATTGCTGAATGGCCTCCGGCGTCTTGCGGGCCTCGTAGCCCTCTTTCCAGGCCTGCTCGGCTTGCTCTATTTGCGTAAAAAGATAATGCGACATCATTTCCGCCGGCGTGCCGAACGACTCTTGCTCCTTGAGCACACGATAGGCATCGTCCTCCGCGGCCAGGCAGGCCGACATCAGCCCCACCGTCCAAACCAAGCCCAGGCCAAGGCCCAATAACCCTGTGCGGTACCGTTTCATCGTTCGTTCTCCTCCGCGGCTGGTACGAGCATGCGTCCCTCGAACACCGTGGGTGGCGGCATACCTGGTCTCGGCGCGCATTCGACCAGTGAAGCAAAGTTTATCGCCGCAAGGGACTGCGATCAATCAACTGCGGCATGGACTTCACCCTGTGGGGAAGTGGCTGTGAGGGGGGATTTGCTCTTACGAGGACGAACGGGCCAATGAAGGTGGCGAGCCAATCGAACAGCCGCGTCAGAGTATGAGCCTTGGGCATAAGCCCAGGGTGGAAGTACCATCGCAACGCGCTGACCCAATCGCGGCGCAATACGAATAACGCCATCGTTTCACCACCAGCTTACGCTGGTGGCTCGGGTTCTAGGCTCTGTTTGCAAACCCGTTTTTTAGGTTGTAATCGTTCACAGAACCTTCGAGCTGTCACGCCGTGCCGACCACAACATCTTGTTGTTCGTTGGAGCAATTGGCGGCTACGAGCGGGGCGTTTATGCCGCACGGCTCGTGAAAAGACCGCGTTTTCCGCATGATTCCACCCGTGAACGATTACTTTAGGCAGGCGTAGGTAATGCATCTGGACTTTTGCAAATTGGGGGCACAAGCCCTTCTAGGCCCCTAGGAGAGGGTTAGCCTGTGGGCAATTAGGCGCGAAAATAGTTTGCCTTGTTTGTCTGATTTGACCAAACCCTCACCCCTTGGCCCTCTCCCAGAGGGAGAAGGGAGCAGTTTGCAAAAGTCCAGATGCATGATAAACGGCAAGGTGAGAAAGGCCGTAGAGTGCCGTGCCTTTTTCTCGAATCGCGAAAAGATGCGACGGCACTCCTTCAACCACCCAATCAGTCGCTCCAGAATGTTCCGCCGCCGGTACGCCTCGGGGTCAAAGGGCACCGGGCGACCGCGTCGCTTCTTTCGAATCCCTCGGCTTTCTCGTGACGCCCGAAAAGCAGGCATTGTGCACGATCCACTGCCGCGCATCGTGGCAACATGCACGATTATGAGGTATGCTGAGCAAAGGCATGGTGCAAGGACCCGGGTTAAGGAAGCGAACAAGTTGGACGAATCCAAGGAACTAAAGCAACGCGAAATCGCCATCCTCGATTCCGTAAACGAAGGCGTATTTACGGTCGATCGGAACTGGCGGATCACGGCCTTCAACCGGGCTGCCGAGCGGATTACGGGGGTGCCACGGGACCGCGCGATTGGGAGCCTATGTTGCGACGTCTTTCACGCCGATATCTGCGAGAGCAATTGTGCTTTGCGGCGGACCATGACTGCCGGCCGGCCGGTCGTCAACGCCACGGCCCATATTATTAACCAGCTAGGCCAGCGTATCCCAATACGTATCTCCACGGCCCTTTTGAAGGACGGCGAGGGAGCCGTCGTTGGTGGGGTCGAGACGTTTCAGGACCTGACGCAGGTTGAACAACTTCAAAAGGAGCTGGAATCGCGATACACGTTCGAGGACATCATTGGCCGAAGCCCAGCCATGATGCGGCTTTTTGAAGTCCTGCCGCAGATCTCGGCTAGCGCCAGCACCGTGCTGATCGAGGGGCCGAGCGGCACGGGAAAGGAGCTATTTGCTCGGGCCATTCACAACCTTTCGCCCCGAAAACGAAAGAAGTTCATTGCCGTAAATTGCGCCGCGCTGCCCGACACACTATTGGAGAGCGAATTGTTTGGGCATAAGGGCGGTGCGTTTACCGACGCCAAACGCGACAAACCGGGAAGGTTCATGCTAGCCGACGGCGGCACGATCTTCCTCGACGAGATTGGCGATATTTCGCCCGCGATGCAGGTACGGCTCCTACGAGTCTTGCAAGAGCGGGTCATCGAGCCGTTGGGCAGTGTTCAAGTGATTCCGGTCGATGTTCGCATTGTGGCCGCCACCAACAAGAATCTTGCCGCTTTGGTCCGCGCCGGGACGTTCCGCGAAGACCTGTATTATCGAATCCGCGTGATCCACTTGAATCTGCCCAGCTTGTCCCAGCGGCGCGAAGACATCCCTTTACTGATTAGCCACTTCATCGCCAAGTTCAATCTTCTGCAAGGGAAAGATATCGTGGGCGTCTCGGACGAGGTCTTGGCGCGGTTGATGGAGCATGAGTATCCGGGCAATGTCCGCGAGTTGGAGAACATCATCGAGCATGCGTTTGTTCTCTGCCGGGGCAGCATCATCGAGTTGAATCACTTGCCGCCGGAATTGCGCCCCGCCAGGGCGCTCGGCCGGGACGAGTCCCGTCCCATGAGCCTTTCGGCCATGGAGAAATTCTTGATTTTCGAAACGCTTCAGCGTCACAAAGGGAACCGCAAGGCCGCCGCCAAGGATCTGGGCCTCAACGTCAGCACCCTTTACCGGAAGATCAAGAGGCTGGGGATCGAATTACCGAAGGTCGATGGTCGGGGCCGCCGGCGGTAACCGTGCCCAAGGCGATGTCGGCGACTGGGCGAGATGCCCAGTCTCAGTCCCCGGAAAGGTCGCCCCGCTAGCCTCGCTGGCAATGCGTCGAAGGGTATCGACATTGCCCCTTGTAACACCCCCACGAACGAGGGGTGGGCTAGTTGCAACGGAACGCAAGACAATGATTTGCGTCAATTGAGCACCCTAATTCGCCCCCCGTTTCTTGAGTACACCGCAAATCGCACAACTCGTTACAGGATAATAACTTACGAAAACTATTGCATGACTACAGTAAGCGGTGCAAATCAACAGAAAGTCGTTACGCAGTAATGATTTACGTAAAAATACATTCAGGAACTTTGTCGTAAAGATACGTCCAGGAAGTTTGGCCTAGAGATTCGTGGTTAACCTTGCCATGACAAAACACATCTTCGGTCCTGTCCCATCGCGGCGACTCGGTCGGTCGCTAGGTGTTGACCTCGTCCCCTTCAAGACATGCAGCTATGACTGCATTTACTGCCAACTGGGGCAAACCACGTGCAAGACCATCCAGCGCAAAACCTGGGTCCCGCTGGAGCTTGTCTTGCGGGAATTGGAGGAAAAGCTGCACACTCGGCCGGACTACATCACCCTCAGCGGCTCGGGCGAGCCTACCCTCTTCAGTCCCTTGGATAAGTTGATCGAGGGGATTCGCGCATTGACAAATATTCGCATAGCCGTGCTGACCAATGGTTCCTTGCTTGGCGATTCGGATGTCCAATCGGAGTTATCCCTAGCAGACCTCGTGATTCCGTCATTGGACGCCGGAAACGCGGCAACCTTCCGGCTCGTCAACCGGCCACACGAAGACCTCAGCTTTGAACGCATGCTGGAGGGCCTGATTGCCTTCCGCCGCCGTTTTCCCAAGGAATACTGGCTGGAGGTATTCTTGCTCGGCGGTTACACAGATTCCGAGCAAGAGTTGGCCGACCTCCGCCGCTGTGTCGATCTCATTCGGCCCGATCGGGTACAGCTCAATACGGTTACCCGTCCCCCCGCTGAGGAGCAGGCAATCGCGGTTTCGCGGGCCAGGCTAGAGGAAATCGCCGCGACGTTCTCTCCGCCCGCCCAGGTCATCGCCGAGTTCCGGGGCCTCCAGACGTGGAAAGTTGGCGAGGCCTCTGGGGGGGAGATTCTCGATTTGCTTCGCCGCCGTCCTTGCTGCATGGACGATATTGTGGGCGGGCTGGGAATCCACCGCAACGAAGTCCTGAAGGCAATCGAGCATCTCAGTGCTGAGGGGCTGGTAAAAGAGAGCCGAGCCAGTGGCAAATGCTACTACGTCGCGGTGGAACGGCAATCGTGAATCCCCATCCGAACGAGCTGTTTGCGTTGCGGTAACCGTCCCACAACAGACGGCATCCGCGGACGGATGTCCCCCTCATCAGCGGTTGCCCAGAAGTGACCTTGCCACCGATTTATCTCGACAAGAGGGCAGACCGAGGCTTGCATCGCCCGGACTCGGCAGGGACAGTTGTGGGCGACCGAATCCGCAATCTTCCTGCCTTTTAGCCTTGGCGGATTCGGGACCGCACCATTTCCCAACCATTTTGTGGCGTCAGGGATGTGGCCTTGAAACACAATAATTGCATAGTGCACTAGTACGGCGCACTCTGTACATGCAAAATGCAATGTTCTTGTTGTCTTCCAGAAGTCGCTTTCATTGACATAAAATCATACGCAATAAGATGTTACGTCATACTGCTGTGTAATAAATGTAGACGGCATGAAATGTGCATACTGATTCCATTGTTGATGCTATCGATTCCCGGCAGGATCGGCTTCGCGGCCGACCGCTGGTGCAAGACAAGTAAAGGAGCATGAAAATGCCACGAGGCGATGGTTCTGGGCCTCCGCCCGGTGGAGGGCA
>DYLS01000083.1 GCA_020721965.1 Blastopirellula marina
TTTGTCTGATTTGACCAAACCCTCACCCCCTGGCCCTCTCCCAGAGGGAGAGGGGGGCAGTTTGCAAAACTCCAGTAATAAGCCCGAGCGCTTGTATCTAGCGTGCGGTCGGATTATGTTGGGGGTCGCCGTGGGCGTCCTTCCGCGTGTCGGCGTGCACTTGCACGCATCTGCCGACGTGTGCTAGCAATCCCAATTCCGAGGAGAACCTTCCATGAGGCGATTCCAATTTTCTCGAAGAAACTTTCTGTCCGCGGGGGCCGCGGCGGTGGGCGGTTGTTGGATTTTGCCGTCTTGGGCCGAATCTCCCAATGAAAAAGTAAACGTGGCCGTGGTCGGCGTGGCCAACCGAGGCTCCGCCAATCTCGCCGGGGTCTCTTCCGAAAACATCGTGGTCTTGTGCGACGTGGATGCCAACTATCTGGCCGAGGCGGCCAAGAACTACCCGCAAGCGAAGACGTATCGCGATTTCCGCCGCATGTTGGACGAGATGGCCGGCTCGATAGATGCCGTGGTCGTCAGTACGCCGGATCATACTCATGCTCCGCCCGCGGCCGCGGCCATGAGCTTGGGCAAGCACTGCTACTGCGAAAAGCCGCTCACGCATTGTGTTTACGAAACGCGGGTGCTCACGGAGCTGGCCGCCAAGAATCGCTTGGCCACGCAACTGGGCACGCAGATTCACGCGGGAGACAACTATCGTCGCGTGGTCGAGCTGGTTCAAGCGGGTGTGATCGGGCCGATCTCCGAGGTGCACGTGTGGTCGGCCGCCAGTTACAGCGGTGGAGATCGACCGACCGATACCCCCCCGGTGCCCGATTATCTGGACTGGGATTTGTGGCTGGGTCCCGCGCCGTATCGTCCTTACCATCCGACGTACTTGCCTGGCCGCTGGCGGGGCTGGAAAGACTTCGGCAATGGGGGGCTGGGGGACTTTTTCTGCCATTACTGCGATCTGGCGTTCTGGGCGCTGGACCTGCGCTATCCCTTGACGGTAGAGGCGGAGGGCCCGACGCCGCATCCGGAGGTGACCCCGCCTTGGCTGATCGTGCGGTACGAATTCCCGGCTCGCGGAGATCTCCCGCCGGTCAAGCTCACCTGGTATGACGGTGGCAAACGGCCTCCGCTGCAAGCCGAGGCCGGTTTGCCAGACTGGGCCTCGGCGGTGTTGTTCGTTGGGGAAAAAGGGATGTTGCTGGCCGACTACGGCCGCCGCCTCTTGTGGCCGGAAGAGAAATTCGTCGATCTGGAGCCGCCGCCCCAAACCATCCCCGCGTCCGTCGGGCATCACCTGGAGTGGATCGAGGCCTGCAAAGGACGCGGTACCACGACCTGCCGGTTCGAGTATTCGGGACCTCTGACCGAAGCGGCCCTGCTGGGTACGGTCTCTTTCCGTACCGGCCGCAAATTGGAATGGGATGCTCAGAACCTCAAGGCGATCGGTTGCTCCGAGGCCGATCCCTGGATCAACAAACCTTACCGAAAGGGATGGAAACTTTGAGAAGGCGTGCCGTATGCCTCATGGCGATGGGGTTGGTGCGGGGAATCTCTTGGGCTGGCGTCGGGCCGGGAGTATCGCACGCCGAAGAGGTTGCTGCGAATGATCCTCCGGCCTCCGCGGCGGCTTTCACTCCCACCGAGCACTATCACGAGGAAACAGTGGTGGGCAGACGCGTGTTCGTGCATCCCGATCTGTATCGGGATGCCGCTCTTTGGGCTCGCGTGAAGCAATCTTTAAGCAAGCAGTTGACGGAGATCGACCGCGTGCTGCCCGGGCCAGCCCTTGAAAAACTCCGTGGGGTGACGATATGGGCGGAGTTGAATGCCACACCTCGTGGGGGAATGGTCTATCACCCAAGCCGCCAATGGCTCGCCGCGCACGGGATCAATCCCGATAAGGCCAAGGGCATCGAGATCTCCAATGCACACAATTTTTTGGCCTGGCGCAGCAGCCAGCCGTGCATGGTGCTGCACGAAACAGCCCACGCCTACCACGACCAGGTGCTTCCGGATGGTTATGGAAATCGCCGGATTCGTGAGGCCTTCAAGCGGGCCTCGCGCGGTGGTCTATACAACGAGGTCAAGCATGTGCAAGGGCGCACGGAGCGAGCCTAAGCCCTTACGAACCCGATGGAGTTGTTTGCGGAAAACACGGAGGCCTTCTTTGGAAGAAACGACTTCTTCCCCTTCGATGGCAATGACCTGCGGCACTATGATCGGGACACGTATTTGATGATCGCCGAGCTTTGGGGGGGCCGGTCGCCGAGACATCGGAAAGGGGATCGTCGTCGGTCTCTCCATGAGCGTCGAGCGGCAGGGGCCAACGCGGAGACGAAGCAACACGGATACGAAGACACTTTCCGCTGGAATGCCAAACTGCCGGCGGTGCCGTCCCGCGACATGCAGGGGCCTTGGGCTTGAAATGCAGCAGTTGTGGGCTTTACGTAGAATATCGTCGCGATTCTTGTATCTGGTGCGCCGCATCGTTTTTTGGGGGGAGGAAAATATGAGTGGCAATGCGACTTCTCGCCGAGGATTTGTCGCGTCGGGAGCGTTGGGCCTGATCGCAGCCGGTTTGATGCCGGAATGCCGAGCCGCCGCCCAAGGCAAAGGCGAGGGCAAGGTGCCGTTCCGGTTGGCATTGGCGTCGTACACGCTCCGGGAATTCCCGTTGAACGAGGCCCTGGCAATGACGCGACGGGTGGGGCTGAAGCACATCTGCCTCAAGTCGTTTCACCTCCCGCTCGAGGCCTCGGCCGAAGAGACCGCGCGGGTCCGCAAGGAGGTTGCCGATGCGGGGATCGACCTGTATGGCGGCGGCGTCATCAACATGGCGAACGAAGAACAAGTGAACCATGCCTTTCGCTACGCTTCGGCAGCGGGCATGAGGGTCATTGTGGCTTCGCCCGATCCCGCCTTGCTCCCCGTGGTGGATCGGCGCATCCGCGAGACCGGTATTGCCATGGCAATCCATAATCACGGGCCGGGTGACAAGAAGTTTCCCACGCCGCAAAGCGTTTATGAGAAAGTTCAGCCATTCGACAAGCGGTTGGGTTTGTGCATGGACATTGGTCATACCGTCCGGATCGGTGCCGATCCCGTCGCCGACGCCCAGCGATTCGCGGACCGGTTGCTCGACGTGCACATGAAGGACGTGGACCAGGCCGCTCCGGCTGGGGATTGCATCGAGGCAGGCCGGGGCGTGATCGACATCCCCGGTTTCCTTCGCAAGTTGATCGAAATTCAGTATTCCGGCATGGTGGCCTTCGAGTTCGAAAAAGATAAGAACGATCCTTTGCCGGGCCTGGCGGAAACCGTCGGCTACGTGAACGGTGTGCTAGATACGTTGCTTTCAGCTTGACGCACGGTTCGCCACATCGGTTCCGCATTCCACGACAATTCGCTTCAGCGACGCCACAATTTCAGCACAAGTGGTGACCTGATCATCACGGCACCCAAGGGAGTGTTGGTCCCAACAGTGTAGGACTTGGAAATGTCAAGAAAGCACTTCGATTCCCGGTTGCCATGAGTACCAAAGTTGCTGTATCCACGAAGGATCACGAAGGATCTGGAAGGTTTATCCTTAGTGTCCCTTCGTGTCCTTGGTGGATTCTTTTACGAAGCTTCTGTAGAACGCTTCGCGAGCACAAGGGAACCGGCATAGGGTTGTGTTCACAGAGCATCCTACACGGCTGAAAGACGCGTTAGCGAGGGAGCCTCGGGCGTTAGGCCGAGGTGGAGAAACCACCAGAACGTTATGTTTTCACAGTGTTGCCGTAAGAATCGCGAGGAGGAGAGCTTCGATGCGAAACTGGTTGGCTTGGACGATTCTGGTACTCTGCCTGTGCGGCTGGCTCGGCACTCGTGTTCTACACGCGGAGCCTGCAAGTAAGGTCGTGGATGTCCACGTGGATGTCGGGGAGGCGGGGCCGCCCATCTCGCCGTATATTTACGGCCAATTCATCGAGCACCTGGGGCGGTGCATCTACGGCGGGATTTGGGCCGAGATGATCATGGATCGAAAGTTCTTCTACGATGTGGCGAGCGAGCCGTCGCCTTGGTATGTGATCGGTCCGCCGAACACCGTGGTGATGAGCGATCGCCATCCGTTCGTGGGTGAGCACACGCCGGAGATTCACGCCAACGGGGAGACGCCATGCGGCATCGGGCAGCGCGGCATGGGTGTCGTCAAGGGGCGGGAATACATAGGGTACATCTGGCTGTCTGGCGACCCGGAAGCGGCACCCGTGGAAATCTCGCTCGCCTGGGGTGATGCCGAAAACGCCAGGCAGGTCGTGACCGTCCCCGAATTGCAACGCGATGATGCGCGAGTAGAGTTTCGTTTCACCGCGCAGGGCAACTCGGACAACGCCCGTCTTGAAGTCGTCGCCCGAGGGCGAGGAAATGTGCGGATCGGTACGCTCTCGCTGATGCCGGCCGACAACATTCACGGTATGCGTGCCGACACGATCGCCCTTTTGAAGGAGTTGGATGCGCCGATTTATCGTTGGCCTGGCGGGAACTTTGTCAGCGGCTACGACTGGCGTGACGGGATCGGCGATCGGGATCGCCGGCCCGTCCGCAAAAACCCGGCCTGGCAGGGCATCGAACCGAACGATTTCGGGATCGACGAGTTCCTGACTTTCTGCCGCGTGGTGGGCACCGAACCCTTGATTGTGGTCAACACGGGGCTGGGCGACCTCGAGATGGCTCTCCAGGAGCTAGAGTACGTCAATGGGGCCGCCGACACGCCCATGGGCCGCAAACGGGCGGAGAATGGCCATCCCGATCCATACGGAGTCAAATTCTGGGGAATCGGCAACGAGATGTATGGGAATTGGCAGTTGGGGCACATGCCACTGGAAGACTACGTCAAAAAGCACAACGCTTTCGTGGACGCGATGCGTGCTCAGGACCCCAGCATTCAGGTCGTGGCGGTGGGGAACGTGGGACCCTGGACGGAGGGGATGCTCCGCGGTTGCGCCGATCGGATAGACCTGATGAGCGAGCATTTTTACGTCGGCGCCAAGGAGAATCTCTTGGAGCACGTCGCTCAGGCCGCCCGGCGCGTGCGGGAAATCGCCGCTGCCCATCGAAAATATCGCCAGGAGATCTTGGGTGGCAAGGCCATCCCCGTGGCCCTGGATGAATGGAACTATTGGTACGGCGACCACATCTTCGGCGAATTGGGCACGCGGTATTTCTTGCGGGACGGACTGGGCGTCGCCAAGGCCCTCAACGAGTTCGCTCGCAATACCGACGTTTACGCGATGGCCAACTATGCCCAGACCGTCAATGTCATCGGGGCCATTAAAACCACCAATACCGCCGCGGCCTTGGAAACGACCGGTTGGATGCTTGCCCTGTTTCGAAGGCATTTCGAACGCATCCCCGTCAAGACGCAGTGTGACGAGCCGCTGGATGTTCAGGCGGCACGGAGCGAGGACGGGCACTTCTTGACGTTGGCCGTGGTCAATCCTACGGCCGAGGCCGTGCAAATCCATCCCGTCGTAAAGGGATCGCAATTGGGACAAGTCGTGGGTGCCTGGCAGGTGGCTGGCGACGATCCCATGGCGTACAATCAGCCAGGCCAGCCTCCCCGGGTCAAGCTCGAAAAGGTGGATGTCTCATCCGGGCCGACGTTGCCAGTGCCCCCCTTCAGCGCCACGATCTTCCGCATAGCTTTAGCCAACAAGTGAGCTGTTCCTTGCGTCCCAATCAGTCGATGGTTGGTCGAGGAACTTGCGGTCTTCGGCGAGCAGGGAGAGAAGGTTGCGTGCGATAAGAGCGTTCACCTACCCTGCACGCGACGAGAGGGTTCGCGTATCCGGCAACGGTGTAGAAGTTTCAAGATCAAGGAAAATGGGAAAATAGGAGATGACCATGATGAAGCGTTTCGTGGCGAGTGGTTTGGCAATCGTCTTGATTGGCGCCATGGTAGCGGCCGCCTGGTCGGCATCGGAGTCGCCGTCGAAGTATTCGCACGCCGGGCAGCTTCGGCATGTGGTGCTTTTCAAATTCAAGGACGGGACGTCGGCGGAGGATATTGCCAAGGTGGCAAAGGCGTTCGCCGCTCTACCCGCCAAAATCCCTCAGATTGCAGGATTTGAATGGGGGACGGATTGCAGCGTTGAAAACCGTTCCCAGGGTTTTACGCACTGCTTTGTACTGACGTTCAAAACGCAGAAGGATCGGGACGAGTACCTGCCGCATCCCGAGCACAAGGCCTTCGGCAAGATCGTAGGCCCGCACCTCGACAAGGTGCTGGTAATCGACTACGTGGTGCAAGAGTAGGTTGCTAGGTGTGAGAGGCCAGAAGCCTTGAACGCCGTGGGGCCGCGGGTTGGGTGCCTCGGGGCGTGGCGAAAAGCGGCGTTGGAGGTCGGCTCATACTGCTCATACCAAGGTCGGCTCATGCTGACGTCCGCTCATACTGAGGTCGGCCAATACCCCAGCGCAGGGTTGATCGCTTGGTTCAAAATCTTGTGGTGATAAGACACACATATCGCATCACAAGTGATGCTCGGCACGTGACGCAATCAGGCGGACTTTGCGGTGTGAGACTAACCGCGGCGGATCACGCCCGGAGCGATGTCTAGGTCGAGATCGTCGTACCGTCCCGCTCGCCACTTTTCGACGGCGATGGCACCCATCACGGCGTTATCGGTACACAACCTCAAAGGGGCGACATACAGCCTGATGCCGGCACCCTTTGTAGCCGCTTCCAAGCGTTCGCGGAGGCGGGCGTTTGCAGCTACGCCTCCGCCCACGCAAAGCTTGTTGACGCCCGAACGTTTTACCGCCCGCATCGCCTTTTCCACCAAACAGTCCACCACTGCCTCTTGAAAGGATGCAGCCAGGTTGGCGACTTGCACATCGCTCAACGAGACGTCTCCTAGATCATGCCGACCGGGTCCGGTGATTGCATAACGGACCGCCGTTTTCAGCCCGCTGAAGCTGAAATCCAGGGAGTCGGGGTCGTCGAGCAGCCCTCGGGGGAAATCGTAGGCGTTGGGATCGCCCTTTTCCGCGGCACGCTGAATGGATGGTCCACCAGGATAGGGCAGCTTGAGCATGGAGGCGACCTTATCAAAGGCCTCTCCCGCGGCGTCGTCGATGGTGGAACCCAGCAACTCAAAGTCGAGGGGCGAGAGACAGCGGTAAAAGCTGGTGTGCCCTCCGCTGACCACGAGACCAACGCACGGGAAAACCTCTTCTCCCGAGGCAATGCGGCAAGCATACACGTGGGCCTGTAGGTGATGGACGCCCAGCAGCGGGATGTCCAGGGCCACACACAAGGCCTTCGCGGCGCATAGGCCCACCAAGAGCGATCCCGCCAAGCCCGGCGTGTACGCTACGGCGATGGCAGCAATGTCCCTTAACCGGATTCCCGACCGCTCGATCGCCTCGTGGATGACGGGCAAGACGCGCTCTACGTGAGCGCGGGAGGCAATCTCGGGCACGACTCCGCCGTAGCGCCGATGGAGGGCATCTTGAGAGGCCACGACCGATGCCAAAACCTGAAGGTCGTCCGTGACGACGGCGGCGGCCGTTTCGTCGCATGTGGTCTCGATGGTCAGGAAATAATGGGTCGGCATGAGATGGTGCGTTTCTTTCAGGGGTTCTGAGGAGCTGGCAGGCGGCCTCGATGCGACATTAGCAGGGATGGACGTGAAGCATCTTGCGACATGCCAAGCGACGTCCAACTTATGGCTGGACCTTTGCAACTTGGGTTCGCAAGCTCGCCCTTCCCCCGGGAGATGGTTGGTCGAAGGCAGTTCGCCATAAAAAACGGCTTTCCTTGTTTGTCTGAATTGCCCATCATTCCAATTTGTCGTTCGCTCTCCGAGGTGGATCGATCTCTGCTAGAGGGAGGGTGATCTCTCTTAGAGGGGGATCGAGCACTTTGCAAGAGTTCAGTCATGGCAGGCCAACCAACTTCGCAGGGGACGAGACATCGGCCAAGAGGTCTCGTCGCCGCTGGTTTCGTAGTCGTTAACAGGGGTTCGCGTGACTACAAAATGGCTCGTCCTCTTGCTTTTTCGAGCGAAGCGAGAAATCTTGTCGGCAGGGGTAAGATTTCTCCTCGCTGACGCTCGTCGAAATGACATGGCCGGCGCTCGTCGAAATGACATTCCTAACGCTCGTCCAGATGACAATCCATTCCAGGCCGAAGCAACCTCTGAAGAATCCTTGTAGTTTCGCAAATCGTTTCCGTCATGGCTCAGCCGTGAACGGTCACCCGGTTTCTTGTGCCGGTGAAGCCCCTGGGCGTCCTGGGTACTGGCCTTCTCCTGGGAAGCGTATAGTAAATGGACGGTATTCACGGCGACAGGCTCTTTCAGAGTACGGGGAACGGCTGTTTTAGAGCATGTGGGTTTTCGATGCCCGGCCGTAGATACGCGTCTCCCTGGCCAGGTCCGATAGGGAGATCCCATTCTATTTTTGTACGCGGTGTTTCATGCCGAGACAATCCGTTCGCAGTTTGCTCCTGAAGCCATTGAACGACGGGCAGCGAGAGGCCGTGACTCACGGCGAGGAGCCGCTTTTGATTGTTGCCGGGGCCGGTACCGGCAAGACGGCTACCATCGTCCACCGAGTGGCCTGGCAGATACTCAACGGCGTCCCCCCCTATCGGATCATGTTGCTGACTTTTACCCGTCGGGCAGCCGACGAGATGATCCGCCGCGTGAACGCGATTCTCCGCCGTATCGCCTTGAGCGACGAGGGAGCGGCGATGGTGACCTCGGGCTTGATGGGGGGCACCTTCCATGCGGTGGCCGTCCGTATCTTGCGCCAGTACGGTTCGCGGATCGGCATCCCGTCCGACTTTACCGTGCTGGACCGCTCGGACGTGGAGGACTATCTGGACGTGTTGCGGGCGGAGCTGAAGCTGGCGGAGAAAACCAGCCGCCGGTTTCCCAAGAAGGGTACTTGCGCGGATATTTACAGCCGCGCTGTGAATGCTCAAGAACCGCTGAAAAGGTACTGGAGGAGCGATTCCCGTGGTGCCGGGATTTCGAACCGGAGCTGCATTCGTTGTTTTCTCTATACCAACAGCGGAAACAAGAGACCGCCACTTTGGACTTCGACGACCTGCTCCTGAAATGGCGGGACGTTTTGGCGGACCCCACGGTGACATCGGAGATGACCCGCCGCTTCGCGCGCGTTTTCGTGGACGAGTACCAAGACACGAACGTGCTTCAGGCAGAAATCCTGTACCGCCTCTGTCCCACAGGGTCGGGGTTGACCGTGGTGGGTGACGACGCGCAGTCGATCTACTCCTTCCGCGCTGCCACTGTTCGCAACATCCTCGATTTTCCCAGGCATTACCCGGCTACGCGGATGGTGGTTTTGGAGCAGAATTACCGAAGCACGGTCCCAACCCTAGGTGTTGCGAACGAAGTGATGGCCACGGCTGTCGAGCGGTTTACGAAGAACCTCTGGTCGCGGAACAAGCATGGCGATCGACCCTTGTTGATCGCCTGCGAGGACGAGCAGGATCAGGCGGAACAGGTGGTCCGCCGCGTTCTGCATTTTCGCGAGGAAGGGATCGAGTTGCGGAATCAGGCGGTGCTGTTTCGGGCTGGCCATCACAGTCTGGTCCTGGAAGCGGAATTGACGCATCGAGGGATTCCCTATCACAAATACGGCGGATTGAAGTTTTTGGAAACGGCTCACATCAAGGACCTGCTGGCCTTTTTGAAGTTGGCGGAGAACCCGCGGGATATCGTGGCTGGGACCCGCGTGCTGCGACTGTTGCCAGGCGTGGGACCTGCCAAGTCGCGATCGCTTTTGGAATTGCTGCCTGCTGGCCAGAATCCATTCTTGGTGTGGCAGCAGGCAAGACCTCCCGCCGCGGCGCAAGAGCTGTGGCCGACCTTTGTGGATTTGATGGGCAAGCTCTGCGATCCGAAAACTCCGCTCGTTTCGCAGGTGGCCGCCAGCCGAGCGTTTTACGAACCTCTGCTGCCAGAGCTGTACGATAACCCCCACCCTCGGGCGCGCGATTTGGAACAATTGGAGTTGATCGCGTCGCGGTACGCCGATCGCCGCGCCATGCTGACGGAGATTACGCTGGATCCGCCCTCCTTCACTCAGGACTTGTCCGGAGATGCCCTGTTGGACGATGACTACGTGATTCTCAGTACCATGCACTCCGCGAAGGGATTGGAGTGGGATGCCGTGTATGTGCTGAATGCAACGGACGGCCACATTCCCTCCGACATGAGCACGGCCTCACGGGATCAGATCGAGGAAGAGCGGCGGCTCTTCTACGTGGCCCTGACCCGAGCCAAACGGTATTTGACCGTCTGTCACCCGACGTGCTACTACATCTCGCGGTACTCAGGTGATTCGCACTACGGCTTGCCCCAGCTTTCCCGCTTCCTGGATGATCAGGTCCGGAAACACATGCGTTGGAAAACGTCGAGCGATCACCGTGTTCCGAGTGCATTGGCCGAGGCGGTAACGCTTTTGCAATCGGAGTCGCTGGACTGAGGTAGTGAAAAGAATGCGTCTGGACCACATTTCCCGTGGTTTTGTCCCAAAGTTTCTGGACGTATTCTGGGGGCCTTGCACGGTCGGTACTGCCATCGCCGCCGCTGCGGGGGTACGGATTCGTGATTGCCACCGCCGGGGTGCTGTCTCATGGCGGTCATTTGAGTCGTCCTGCCGCCCAGCGAATACTGCGGATGATCAGTTTGGGGTAGGCCGGGTTTTTCCAGGCTTGGCTGTCGTGTCCCAATTGGAGGTAAAAGACCCTGCTCTTGCCGTACTCCGTGGTCCAAGCAATCTCCGTGTTGTTCTTGGGATTGTCGGTCGTCAGCAGGACGTGCGATTTGGGGGAAACGTAGTATCCGTGGTACGTCTCATCGTGGATCGTGAAGTCCTTCATTTTTTGGGTGATGGGGTGTTGCGGATCGGCGATATGGATGTTGAGCGTTTGATCGTGATCCCACGTTGAGGCCGGATAACTCTTTCCGTCGATCTCGCACGCCTCGTGGAGGTACTTGCCCCCAATGATGTTGCGATACTCGGCCCAGTCCCGATGGGCCCCTAGGTTGTGATGCAGGGCCACGACGCCGATGCCTTTGCGCAACAATGCCAGGAAGGCCTCCTGCTGTTGGGGCGAGATTCCCGAAACCATGTCGTACATCACGAGGACATCGTACTTGTCGGCAGCTTCAGGGCAGAGGGCATCCGCCTCATCAGGGAGGCGAATCTTAGTGTATTCGACATTGGGCAATGCGTCGAACATGCCGAAGAAGGCGGCTTCCTCGAATGGGTGCCCCCCGTAGGTCAATAGGACCCGAATGGGTTTTCGCGGCTTCGCTGCCCCCTGTTCGGCCGCGACGACTGACCGGCCACCTGAAATCAGCACACCCACCAACAGCAAGACCCCAAAACTAGCACGGGAAAAAGCCATGATGCATCCTCCCCAAGTTAAGGACATGCGGGACGGGTCAGGCAACTGGCGACGCAGTGCCTTCCTGTTTTAGCGTACCTGATACTCTATTCTCATCCGGCCGCGAGGTCAACAAACCGAGAGCCGATCCGAGCTGATCCCGAATCGCCGGCCTGCCGCCCGCCTCGTGTTTGGGGACAGGCTCTCGAGTCGATTGCGGAGATCGGTGTCGGGGCCGATTTTCGTGGATTTAATAGCCGTAATTTTTTTCGGCCGGTCGATTCAATTGCATTTGTCGGGTTCCATCTGTTAAGATCGTGGTTTAACGTGGAAATGAATGGGTATTGGATGGTGGGCTCGCCCTCTCCGCTGGAATTATTGCGAACTCTGTTTCGACGTTTTTCGTAGTGAAATGTGGCGATATCGCCGGCGTCTGGAGACGCCGAAAAATCCGGGATGATAGTCGCCGCGAGGCTTGCCGCCGCCCGCCAAGGGGAGTGGAAGCTCATGGCTGCTTCTGGATAGCGGTAACACGGTTCATATCAGTTCGAGGATTAAGGGGAAATCCCTGCACCGGTTGAAAAATGTCGCCGAAGTGGGAGGGGTTTTGGCCGGGGGCCGGTACAATGCACAACATTACGGTGAGTCCTGCCGGGATGAGGATCATCAAGCTGTTGGTGGGAACCCCCCCCAGGAGTGTGGCTGATCTCATCGAGGAATTGAAGGTGACTCGCACCGCCATCACGGAACAATTGAATGAGCTTGTGGCCGCCGGGTTGGTGGAGCGAAAGATGCAGCGTTTGCCGGGCCGCGGCCGGCCGCGTCACGTGTATAGTGCGACCGTCAGCGCCCTACTCCTTTTGTTTGCCAAGAATCAACAGTTGGTGCTACCTGCCATTTGGAGGGTAATTCGCGAGATTGGCGGCCAGGAATTGACCCAAGAGGTGGTCCAGCGTGTGGCTCGGGCACTAGCCCAGCATTACCAACAGCGAATTCGTGGCACCACGCCCGGCGAGCGCCTCAACGAAATGACGGCCGTCCTTCGGGAGGAAGGTGTTCTGGTGGACGTGGAGGACGACAACGGGCAACTGACCGTGCGTCAGCGAAGCTGCCCCTATATCATGATGTTCGAGGAGAGTCGGGCGGCCTGCTCTTTGGATCAGGAGATTTACTCATTGGCGGTCGGTGCGCCGGTGAAACAAGTGGCTTGCCGACACGACGGCACGCCTTGCTGTATCTTTGAGGTGAGTGGCGCGGATGCGGCCTCCGGCGCCCCCCGTGCGACATTGACGATTTGAGTTTCGCTGGCCGTTCACGGCGGAGCAGCCCTGGGAGTCGCCCTCGTGAAGGAAGGACGATCGCGTCATGAAGGTCCTTCCTCCCATCGCGAGGGGGTGAGTCCGTCCAGCCGGTCGCAAGCGGCCTCGCAGCGTATGCAGCCAACTTTTCGCTCACCGCGGGAGAGGCACCGGCGGCGGATCGTATCGGCTGTTCTCGTGATTCTCGGTTTGGCGGCCTTGGCCGGTTCTCTCGTCGCGTGGGACTGGTGGCATTGCCTCCCGGACTCCGTGCAGGCCGAATACGTGGGGAGGCAAAGCTGCGTCGCATGTCACGAGCAGGAACACCGGCTTTGGGAGGGATCGGACCACGATCTGGCCATGGATGTGGCCACCTCCAAAACAGTCCTTGGCGACTTCCAGGATCGCGAGTTCCTCCATATCGCCTTCAGTGAGCTTTGGCGTTTGGCCGAGGACGAATTGCGACTGCTGGTGGACCGCATTCCCGACGGGGTGTTAGCGAAGGCCCTACAGGAATATGAACCGCCACCGATGCCGGAGCTGGGGATCGAGCACCCCAGCGGGCGGGAATCGCGGGCGCGAATCCTGGCGGTATTGTCGCCGGAACGGCAAGCGAAAATTCGCGAAGAAGTGGAGTGGAAAAAGCGGTTCGCCCGCCCGTGCGACATCACGGCCGCCCACCGCGAAATTCGCGATCTTGCTGCGAAAATGGCCGAGGCTGGGCAATTGCATTCTACCTTCGCGGTCCGCAGCCGCATGTTTCAAAAAGACGGTAAGTTTTTCGTCCAGACCGACGACCGCGAGGGAAAGCTCCGCGTATTCCAAGTGAAATACGTTTTTGGAGTCTATCCGCTGCAACAGTATCTTGTCGAGTTTGCCGACGGCCGAATTCAGTGCCTCCCCATAGCCTGGGATGTGAAAGCGAAGAGTTGGTTCCACTTATACCCGTCGGAGCCAATACCCCACGACGATCCCCTGCACTGGACCGGTCCCTTGCAAAACTGGAACTACATGTGTGCCGACTGTCACACCACGAACCTTCGCAAGAATTTTGATTTGGCCAGCAACACCTACCACACCACTTGGTCGGAGATCGACGTCAGTTGCGAAACCTGCCACGGCCCGGGAAGCGTGCATGTCCGCCTGGCGGAATCGAGGAGCCTGTTTTGGGATCGCAAACGGGGCTATGGACTCCCTAGCTTGAAGGGGGCGGCGAACACCGTCCTGGTCGACAGTTGCGCGCCTTGCCATGCCCGGCGACGTCCTCTGAAAGAGGGGTTTGTTGGCGGAGAGCCATTTCTGGACTATTATCTCCCCGAGTTCTTGGACGGCCACCTGTACTATCCCGACGGGCAGATTTTGGACGAGGACTACGAATACGGATCGTTTACGCAAAGCCTGATGTATCGCAAGGGTGTGCGCTGCTTGGACTGCCACGATGCGCATACAGGGCGGATCAAGTTGGCGGAGCCAACGCCGCCGGGCGAGGTGCGAAAGCCCTATGCGGACAATCGTTTGTGCGGCCAATGTCACGTTCCAGCCAAGTATGATACCCCGGCCCATCACTTTCACCCCAAGATCGGTGAGCCGGGCAGCCGCTGTGTGGATTGCCACATGCCGGAGACGACCTACATGGTCGTGGATGCGCGGCGAGATCATAGCCTGCGTGTGCCGCGTCCCGACCTCACGGTATCCCTGGGGATTCCCAACGCCTGCAACCTTTGTCATCAAGATCGGGAAAAGGGGGAATCGCCGCAATGGGCCGCCGACTGGATCGAAAAATGGTACGGGCATAAACCGGATCGCAACCATTTCGCGTATGCCTTTGCGGCAGCGCGACAGGGGGACGCCTCCGCCGCCACGGAGCTGGCGAGCGTTGTGCGGCGCCAAGACCTGTCGGGGATGGTTCGGGCAAGCGCGCTGCTGCTGTTGGCTCAAGTCGCGCCAAGCTCCACCCTGGGGAGCGTGGTCGCGGCCCATCAGGATGCCGATCCCTTGTTGCGAATCGCGGCGGCCCGGGCCTTATCGCAGTTGCCACCCAACGACGGTACCCTGGTTCGCGTGAAAAGGCTTTTCGAGGATCCGATCCGCGCGGCGCGGCTGGAGGCATTTCCCTGGTTGCTCCAGTTTTCGCCCCAAGAGCGGCAGGCGCTCGCCCCGGAGGTTTTTCAGCATCTGGTGGAAGAATACGTGGCCGCGCAAAAGCTGGTCGAAGATCAACCCGGGGCTCACGTCAGTTTGGCCCTGCTATACGACTCGCTGGACCAGCCGCGGCAAGCCGAGGCCGCTTACCGCACGGCGCTGCGGCTAGACCCCGGCTTTCTCCCTGCCCGAAACAATCTGGCCATGCTCTTGTCCCGGCACGGTCGTCTCAAGGAAGCGGAGCAACAATATCTTTCGGCGCTGGAAACCGACCCCAACTACATTCCCATCCGCGACAACCTGACACGCCTGTATTATCAGCAAGGTCGGCTAGCCGAGGCGGAGAGGGAGTTTCGGAAAATACTCGAAAAATCGCCGAAGTTGGGGGATATTTGGTTTTCCTTGGGACTCTTGATCGCGGAAGATTCTTCCCGGATGGCGGAGGCGGCCGAATGCCTGGGGCACGCGGCGGAGCTGATGCCCGGCGATGCTCGCGTCGCTTACAATGCAGGTTTGGCCCTGCACAAGGTGGGAAAGTTGGAAGAGGCGGAGGTGTTGTTCGCACGGGCATACCAATTGGGTAATCCCAGCTTCGACCTTTTGCAAGCCTATGCCCTGCTGCTGGTCGACTTGCGACGTTGTGAAGCAGCGCGGGCGCTGGCCGACGAAATGCGAGCGAGATACCCGTCGCCGGCCGCCGAGGAGCTCTATCGTGCCGTGACGGACCGATGCCGCGGCCGCACCCCGTGACTCAGGTCGAATGCCGCATCGCGGTGGCGCGACGGGTTTCCCGCGGCGGCTGTCCATGCTGTACTCCCAGGTGGATGGTGGGACCTCGAATAAGGGATGCAACGCAACGGAGGTGACTCAGCGAATGCGAGACCGGCCTCAAAGTTTTGCTGCGTTCGAGCGAGCCAAAAAGCGGATTCCGGGAGGGGTGAACAGTCCAGCCCGGGCTTTCGGTGCGGTCGGCGGGACGCCGCCGTTCATCGCCCGGGGAGAGGGCGCCTACCTATGGGACATCGATGGCAACCGATACATCGACTACGTAGGCTCCTGGGGGCCAATGATTTTGGGGCATGGGCATCCTCGCGTGACCGCCGCGATTCGCCAGGCCCTGGAGCGGGGCACGAGCTTTGGTGCCCCTACCGAGGCCGAGACCCGCTTGGCGGAACTGATCGCGGCAACGGTGCCGTCTGTGGAAAAGGTGCGATTGGTCAACTCCGGAACGGAGGCCGTGATGAGCGCCCTGCGATTGGCGCGGGGCTTCACTAAAAGAGACAAGATCGTCAAATTCGCCGGTTGCTATCACGGCCATGTGGACAACTTGCTGGTCGCGGCGGGCAGTTCGGCGGCCACTCTGGGAGTGCCGACTTCCCCCGGCGTGCCGCTGTCGGTGGCCAAGGACACTATCGTCCTCCGCTATAACGATCCGCAGGGAGTGCGCGATGCCTTCGCTCGACTGCCTGGGCAAATCTCCGCGGTCATCGTGGAACCCGTGGCGGGGAACATGGGTTGTGTGCCCGCCAGCCGAGATTTCTTGCAGACCTTGCGCGACGTTACCTCGCAAGATGGGGCGGTGCTGATCTTCGACGAAGTCATGTCCGGTTTCCGCGTCGCGCTGGGCGGTGCGCAAGAGCTTTACCGAATCGTTCCCGACCTGACCACTTTGGGAAAGATCATCGGCGGCGGCCTGCCTGTTGGAGCTTACGGCGGCCGTGCTGAAATCATGGACCACATTCTGCCCGCGGGCAAAGTCTTTCAGGCGGGTACGCTGAGCGGGAATCCGCTGGCTACAGCCGCCGGCATCGCCACGCTGGAAATTCTTCGGGAAACGAACCCATATCCGCAGCTCGAACGGTTGTCGGCCCGATTGATCGACGGCTTGCAACAGGGGGCGTGCGACGCCGGGATTCCCGTTCACGTCGGTCGCGTGGGGGCGATGGCCACGCTATTCTTCTCCAAAAAGCCGGTGGTAGACTGGGAAACGGCCGCAGCCTGCGATACCACGGCCTTCGCCCAGTTCTTTCACGCCATGCTGGATCGTGGCGTTTATCTCCCGTGCAGTCAATTCGAAGCCCTGTTCCCCTCCGTTGCGCACACGGATGAAGACATCGAAGCCACGATTTCCGCGGCCAGGGATGGTTTCGCGGAGCTGTCGGCCGCGCATCGCGGCTAGCGATTCCGGCGGTTGGTGCTACAGCGCAAAGTCCGCCTGATTGCATGATAGGCCGCATGATAGGCCCGGCGAATGTTGCCCGCCGTCATGTCCCATCATCGCAGGTGCTGAGCCAAGCAAACGCTGGTGCGCTGTAGTACTAGCGCAAGTCCCTCACGTGCGCTGTGGCGCACCCAACAAGTCAAAGCGAGCGCGCTCGGTGTCGCCCTAATGCCCACCCATCGCAACGTTGAGTTGGGTAAGCCCTTCTACAAGCCGTAACTGGCACTTTGAGACGCCAGGTCCGCACGGGTGAGCGTCACGGACGGATCAGCCCGAGGCATTCGCGGCAGGTGACGCCTTCTCTTCGGCGTAGCTGGGGCGGAAGTAGTGCGGCATCATGGTCCAGAGATCGTCACGGCGTCCCGACGCGTAATAGGTCCAGGCCAATTGTCCCACGGTTTTGGCGTTCGGGCGGCAGGTGTCATCCGTGGCGAGGCGATAACCAGCCTCTGCCAGCAGGTCCCGGAATCGCACAACCCCCGGTCCAGCAACGATGCAGTCGCTTGTGTGGGGCAACGTGGACAGCCAATCCAGCGGTTTCCGCGGCCCCGAGGCGGCAACGGCTAGCCAGGTGCCGTCTGCTTGAAGCTGGAACAATTTTCCAACCACGTCGCCACGCTGGGCATCGGCAATCGCAGCCACAAACGGGACCGCCGGTGGACAGCACGCCGCGACGGCCTCCAACGTGTCAACGCCAAGGATCTCCGCTCCCACAGCATAAGCAAAGGTTTTGGCCGTTACCACACCGATGCGGATACCGGTGAAGGAGCCTGGTCCCACAGAGACACCGACCAGGCCGATCTCCGCCGGGCGAACGCTGCAATCGCGCAACAATTCCTGGATCCCGGGCGCCAAACTTTGCGCCGAGCGCCGACCTTCCGGGAGCCAACGAAAGGCGAGGCATTCCGTCGCCCGAAACAGGGCGATGCTGCCTACCGTGTCCGTGGTTTCCAACGCCAAAGTGTACATGAATGGGGGTTACCGCACCTTGAGCCAGAACGGGATGTTCTTCCTTTTGCTGCCTTTCAAACGACGCGGTTTGGCAGGGCTTTCCAAGCGGCCGGGCCTTGGGGAGATGGATCCCCGCCGAATCCTCGCCGCTTTGGCTCATTCTGGCACAATCCGTCCCGGGGTCGCAAGGGCGGCAGCCCCTGTCCGCAAGCTGGATCACTCCGCCGAGATGCACGCTTGGCTTCGCAAATGATAAGCCCGATCGCTCTTGAGATCAGTCTTTGGAGAGAGGCTAGTGCGCGTTCTGCCTTTGGACTTGCAATTTGGGCCCGTCAACGATCTCTCGGCGAGATCGCACCATGCCCGGGCCGATCAAGCAGCCTCGATGTGCCGGGCCTCAATGCACTAAGATTCTCGTCTGCCGCGGAGGCAAGGCGAGAGGCAGGCCATCGCGTTCGACCGGCCGGGTTTCCCGCTTCGCCGCATGGGGATCGAGCACATGGCACGTCCCGGACCAGGGGGCATGGATTCGGCCGTTCCATTCGGACGTCCCCACGTTGACCAATACCACGATGGTATGGCCGTCGCGGGAAAAGCGGCCGAGCACGACGTGATCCTCGGCCGGATCGATGGTCAACTCAGGGGCCACGGCCGCACATACGTCCTTGGTTGTGATTGGGCGTTCCAAGCTATCGCGAATGACTTTGCCGCCAGCCGCTTGCCATTCTTGGACAACTCTTTCCGCTTCCGCGGGCAACTCTACGTCGAGCGGTAGCAACAGGGCCGACAATGCCACGTTGCCGATGCGGAGCCTGCCTTCCGCCGTCACCGTGCCTTGGGTTAGGAATTCGTGATCCGTCAGCACGAACGGGATTTGCCGCCTTTGAAGGCTTTGGCCGAGGCGGAAGTACGAACCTGCTATCCGTTGCGATCGATCGCTTTGAGAGGCCAATCGGAGCGGTCCCGCCACGGGTCGATACTCGGCCCACAGATCGTAGATCGGGTAGTAAAGCGCCACGGTCGGCTCCGGCATGGCATCGCGCAGCAGGGCGTTCAAACGTCCCACAAAGAGACCGTATTGCAGATTTTCCGCAGGCGAGCGATCCTCCGGAGAGTAATACAGATTG
>DYLS01000230.1 GCA_020721965.1 Blastopirellula marina
CGAGATACAAAAGGTTCTGGCCGGCGTGGATTATCTCCGCCAACACGCGTCGCCCGACGCGCGGGTGGGTGTCATCGGATGGGGTGAAGGCGGAATGCTGGCCATGTATGCGGCGGCGGTCGACCCGCGGATTGACGCGGTTTGCATCAGTGGTTACTTCGGCCCGTGAGAGGGCATGTGGCAGGAACCGATCGATCGAAACGTGTTTGGCAGGCTGGATCGCTTTGGTGACGCGGAGATTTCATGTTTGCTAGCGGGGCGAGGGTGCGTGGTGGAGGTGTGCGAAGCGCCACATGTCGTTGTCCCACCAGGATTAGGCGGCGCTCCGGGGAAGATCGAAACGCCCGATCCGCAAACGGTAATCGCCGAATGGCGGCGAGCCGAACCGTTGCTGGCAGGCCCTTCCTGGAGCGAGCGATGGCACCTGGTGGTAAGCGGGGATGGGGTCGGACCTTACGCGACACGGGAAAGCCTGGCCCATTTTGCCACGCTGCTAGGTGTACGGAAACCGCTGCCCAACAGCGAAATCCCCCAGCGCACCGCGGAGCCGCTGCCCGATACCAAGACGCGAATGTCGCGGCAGATCTACGAGCTGGATCGGCATAATCAGCAGGTTTTGGCTCGTTCAGCCGAGGTGCGGCAAGAGTTTCTCGGACGCTTGGACTGTAGTTCCTTGGAAAACCATGCTAAGACCGCCGCATGGTACCGCGAGTATTTCGAAAACGAAGTGATCGGAAAATGGGATGACCCGCTGGTGCCTCCCGCCGCGAAGACCCGTCGGCTGTACGACGGGGCGGCTTGGTCGGGCTACGAGGTGGTGATTCCTGTCTTCGACGAGGTCTTCGCCCACGGCATCCTGCTGCTGCCGAAGGGCATTGCTGCTGGGGAGAAGCGGCCTGTCGTCGTTTGTCAGCACGGGTTGGAGGGAAGACCCCAGGATACCATCGCGGGCGATCACCCAGCCTATCACAACTTTGCCGCGCGGTTGGCAGAGCGGGGACTGGTGGTTTTTGCACCCCAAAATCCGTACATCTTCGGCGATCGTTTTCGCTCTCTTCAAAGAAAGGCCTACCCACTCAAGAAAACGCTGTTTTCGGTGATCGTGCCGCAACACCGGCAGATTCTGAAGTGGTTGAGCGGCTTGCCATTCGTGGATTCTTCACGAATTGGCTTTTACGGGCTGTCCTATGGCGGCAAGACAGCCATGCGCGTGCCAGCCCTCGTTCCAGAATATTGCCTTTCGATCTGCTCTGGTGACTTCAATGAGTGGATTTGGAAAAACGCCTCCGCAACCAGTCGATACAGTTATGTGGGGACCGGCGAATACGAGATCTTCGAGTTCGACCTCGGGGAGACATTCAATCATGCGGAGATGGCGGCCTTGATTGCGCCGCGGCCCTTTATGGTCGAGCGGGGGCACTACGACGGCGTTTCTTCCGATGAAGCGGTGGCGTACGAATACGCCAAGGTCCGATTGCTGTACGCTCGCTTGGGCATTCCAGAGCGGACCGCTATCGAATGGTTCCCCGGCCCACACGAAATTCATGGCGTGGGAACGTTTCGATTCATCGAGCAATACTTGAGAGACCAAGGACCGGAAAACTGATGGAACTGTCGTGAATCAAATGGGGTCTGGCTCCGGGATGGCAAGTGGTCAGCGTTCTCGTGAGAGAGGGGGAAAAGAGGGCGGGCAGGGCGTCCGCGGGCCGAACGCACCTGCCCTAGAACACGCGGGTGAGAAAGCCGGTTCTGCAAATGCGATTGCCTCTGCGCGACTCGCAATGCAGAGTCTCAATACGGATTCGCAATGCAGACTCGTAATGCACTTGCCGTTATTCAAGCTTGGGATATCCCAACGTGGTGTCAAGCGAAGAAGTGCCTCGGAATCGGCTGTTTTCGGAGGATGGCTTGACGGTTTGACGATTATGCGGATTGGGTCGGGGTGGGAGGGCCACACGCGCGGATGGGAGGGTGGCTGAAAACAGGGCGGCAGAATTACGATGGAGATATCGCCGAGAGCGACCTGGCTTGCGATTCCTGGTGACTTAGTTGCGACATCCAGTATTCGAACTGAGGATCGCCACAACGAAAAGTAAATACGGCATCGGGCGGCTGATATCCGCCCACACGACGCGACGGAACGCGAACTAGGATGGTCCCATTTGGACCGCGTTCAATGAAGACCGTGCGCTCATCCATTCAACATGACCTCGATTGATGGCATGAGGGTGCCCGAGTTGGTATGCGATGATCCTGTCCCCAGCGCGAATCAGCCGACTACGTACCCGACTACGTAAAGGGTAAGTTACGAAACCCAAATTATCAACAGGCCCTGCTGACGTCCACAAGGCGGACCATTCGGCTAGTTGAGCGGCCGGTGCGGCATTGTATCAATCTGTGAGACTTTTGCCAGGTGGCTTTATGGTCTTTCATGCAGTATAACCAATGAGGAGTAGTCAGTTACCCCTCATAGATTGTATTTTGCGGGGGGGTTTCTTGTAAAATCCCTCGTTTCCGTAATCTGGTCACTTTCGTTAACCCTACAGCGCAGAGTCCGCCTGATTGCATGGTGTGCCCTCCATACGTTGTGGGACGCTACGTTCGATCACCACAAGATGTGGAGGCAAGCAAGCAACCCTATGCTGTAACTTTGGACGGTTGGAAGCGGTCGTGCTGGCTGCGATTCCGCTGTGGAATTGCGTTGTGGGCCGTATCCGCGTGTGGTAAACTCCCTAGGGGCGAGGAGGAGGATGCTGGACTCTAGACGAGGCCGATTGCGGGGAGAGGTGGGGAAGATCGGCATCGCTGGGCGATTCCTTTGAGAGTGTTGGGGCAGTGCTCCGATAGGGTTACGAATTAGGGGGCAATAGGGGGGCGCAATTCGCGGTTCG
>DYLS01000231.1 GCA_020721965.1 Blastopirellula marina
ACCCGACAAGGAATTTCGCTACCTTAGGACCGTTATAGTTACGGCCGCCATTCACCAGGGCTTCGATTCAAGGCTGCCCCCCCTGAAAACTGAACGCCTGAGACTGAAGGATGAAGGCTGAAGATTGAAGGATGAACGTTGAAGGATGAAGGATGAAGGTTCACTTGCGGTCCTTCGTCCTTCGCCTTTCGCCCTTCTCTCTTCGCCTTTCAGCCTTCGCCTTTCCGGCATTCAGCTTTCAGCGGGGGTTGACCTCTCCTGTTAACCTTCTGGCATTGGGCAGGTGTCAGCCCCTATACGTCGCCTTTCGGCTTTGCAGAGACCTGTGTTTTTGGTAAACAGTCGCTCAAGCCGCTTCACTGCGACCCCCGAACGCATGCGGCGCTTACTCCGCACACCCTCAGAGGCACCCCTTCTCCCGAAGTTACGGGGTCAGTTTGCCTAGTTCCTTAACGAGAGTTATCTCGAACGCCTTGGTATCCTCTACCTGCCTACCTGTGTCGGTTTGCGGTACGGTCAGATGCAGTCTCCAACGAGGCTTTTCGTGGCGATCTCCATCCCGGCTTCGCTTCCCCCGAAGGTTCCACTCGTCCGAGGCCACCCGCTGATGAGGACGGATTTGCCTGTCCCCACGGGCCATCCCCGGAACACGGACGACCAGCGCCGTGACCGAAACTTCGACCGCGTCCCCCCGCTCTCAACAACTGCACCTGGCTCCGGAATATCCACCGGACTGCCATCGGCTACGCCATTCGGCCTCGCCTTAGGACCGGCTAAACTCAAGAGGACGAACCTTCCTTAAGAACCCTCAGGCTTTCGGCGGACGGGATTCTCACCCGTCTTCTCGCTACTTATACCGGCATCCGTACTTCCTGACGCTCCACCCGGGCTTCCGCCCGCAGCTTCTCCGCATCAGGAACACTCCCCTACCATCCTGAAAGCTGAAGACTGAAGACCGAATGCTGGAGAACGAAAGACGAAAGATGAACGACGAAGAATGAACGGTGAAAGACGAGGAACGAAGAAAGAAGAAACACCCGGAGAAGACAGGACACTAGCCAGTGGATGACCAGCGACGCGAAAAAGCCTGAAGCCGCCTCGCAACGCTGGCGTAACGCCCGCTCAGATCCGACTGAACTGCCGGTGTGAGATACCCGACGTCCCGACTGAAGTCCAGCAGCACCTGCATTTCATCGCAACTGCCCAGCGCCATCGTCAGAAAGCGCTTGAACTCCTTGTCCGAAACACGGCGACCCCAGCCTTCGGCAATGTTCTGCGCTATGCCCCTGGAGGCACGACGCATCTGACTGCACAGCTCGTAACGCTCAAACTCCGGAAACTCCCCGCACAGGCGATGAATCTCCAGCGCAAGAACGTACGCGTCGCAGTAGAAATCCAGATCACGAAACGAACGCAACACTGTTCTGCATCTTCTTCAATCTTCTCAGGGTTTCCTTCAGCCTTCAGCCCTCGGCCTTCGACCGTCAGCCTTCAGCGTTCAGCCTTCAGCCTTCGGTATTCAGCCTTCAGCCTTTAGCCTTCAGCTTTCAGAATCCGCTGCTTCGGTGACAGGCTTGAGCCCCCTTACATTATCGGCGCAAGGACACTCGACCAGTAAGCTGTTACGCACTTTTTCAATGATGGCTGCTTCTGAGCCAACATCCTGGTTGTCTGGGCATCCCCACATCCTTTTACACTTAGCCTGTACTCTGGGACCTTAGCAGGCGGTCTGGGCTGTTTCCCTCTCGACGACCAAGCTTATCCCCGGCCGTCTCACTGCCGCCCTTGATGTCCTGCCATTCGGAGTTTGGTTGACTTCGGTAACCGGGTAAGGCCCCTAGGACATCCAGTGGCTCTACCGGCAGGACAGAACAGACGACGCTGCACCTCAATGCATTTCGGGGAGAACCAGCTATCTCCGCGTTCGATTGGCATTTCACCCCTACCCACAGTTCATCCAAGCCGTTTTCAACCGACAATGGTTCGGGCGTCCACATGGGAGTTACCCACGCTTCCCCCTGACCATGGGTAGATCACGCGGTTTCGGGTCTGCTGACGGCCATGAAACGCGCTCTTCGCACTCGCTTTCGCTCTGGCTGCGCCCCTCAGGGGCTTAACCCACGACCAACAGCAACTCGCCGGTTCATTCTGCAAAAGGCACGCCATCACCCCGACCGAAATCGAGGCTCTGACTGGTTGTAGGCGTACTGGTTTCAGGTTCTATTTCACTCCCCTCCCGGGGGACTTTTCACCTTTCCCTCACGGTACTGGTGCACTATCGGTGGCAAAGTGTATTTAGCCTTAGGAGGTGGTCCTCCCGGATTCCCGCAAGGTTTCCCGTGCCCCGCGGTACTTGGGTACCGACCAGCATGACCAGAACTCAACCTACGGGACTCTCACCCGCTATGGTGGGCCGTTCCAGGCCGCTTCGATCTCGCCCTCACGCCATGCCGTCCGTCGGCCCCACAACCCCGTGACAGCTCGCCGCCACGGTTTGGGCTGTTCCCCGTTCGCTCGCCACTACTGGGGGAATCGCTTTTGCTTTCTCTTCCTCCGGGTACTAAGATGTTTCAGTTCCCCGGGTGCCCCCCGCATGACTATGTGTTCACCATGCGGTGACCGCCCATTACGACGGCCGGGTTGCCCCATTCGGAAACCTCGAGATCATCGCGTCGTTGCCGCTCCCTCGAGAGTATCGCCGCTGATCGCGTCCTTCATCGGCACTTCGCCCCTAGGCATCCACCAGACGCCCTTCGTAGCTTATCGCCTAAACCCTCACGGACGCCCCAATAAACGGACGCCCCCAAAACAACAAACACCATGCGCTGCCACGGCATAGCCCGCAGCAACACCTGTGATGCGCTACCACTACACTCTGTTCGATTGTCAA
>DYLS01000232.1 GCA_020721965.1 Blastopirellula marina
TTCGTTATCTTCCAGCTTATCTGCAAACAAGAACAGCAGGAGCCAGAGCAAACTGCCCCCCCCGCCAGCCCAGAGCAAGCATGCTACCGCATCGCCATATGCCTGCCCCAGGGGACCCCAAGCCGTTACCAGGGTAGCCATGACGAGGGGCAAGAAGATTAAGGAATACACCAGGCGTCTACCGAGAGGTTGCAGGCTGGTTTCTCCATATTCCTCTTTGTAGGCACTCAGCGCCGCCGGGCTTATGCCAATCCACCACAGCAGGCGAAAGCCATCCAGGGGGTTCCACTTATTCAGCCGGCGCGGTTTTGCGATTGGTCCTCCAGAAAAGACCTCAGGCGGCTCTATTGGTGGGGGCGCAGGTTGGGTCTTTTCCGTCTCTTGGGGATGTTCCGGTTCTACAGTTTTCCTCGGAGCCTGCGGGTCTTTCCCGGTCACTGCCAGGTACAGGTAACGGCTTGCTTGCTCATAGTCCGGGTCTATGCCAATCACTTCCGCCAGCAGGCGTTTGGCGCTTGTCCTGTCCCCCTGTTCCAAAGCGCCCAAAGCCTGCTTATACTTGCCATCCAAACCTTCGAGCCGCTGTAACCCGTCCAGTTCCGTTTGCCAGTCATGCTCGTCCGGGTAGGTTTGCATCAAATTCTGAATGCCCTGGATTGCCTGTGAATAGTCGCGCTTTTGCTTGAAGCGTTCCACTTCCGCCAGGATTTTTTTTATTTCCAATTCACGGATGCGGGCATTGATTCTCTCTACGTTTGGTTTGTCGCTGGCTTCGCGGTAGGCTGCCAATGCATTTAGCAAGTCGTCTTGCTTTTCATAGTTGGCGCCCAGGGTTCGATAGACCTCGCGCTTCTTTTCCATAATCTGAAAATCCTGAGGCAGGAGGGCGAGGGCTTTTTCCAGCCATCTCAGTTTTTCGGTTTCCTGCGCCTCGCCCTCTGCCCGTTGGAGATAGACCTGTTTCAGGCGGTGAATGGCTCTGGGGCGGTTTATTTCCAGCAATTGTTCCAGCAGGCTTTGGGCTTCCTCTAAATTGCCATTGGTTAAAACAATTTCCGCCAGCAATTCCAGAGCGCGGGAGTGATTGGGGTTGTTTTGCAACGCCTGCTGGAGCCAGTTTTCGGCGTCTTTCAGCTCTTTGTTGCGATATTTGCCGAGGGCGGCGTTGTAGAGGTTATCCGCCACCGGGTTAATGCGGTCCAGTTCTTCCCAGGTGCGGTTGATGGGTTTGTTTTCGGCAATCCAGCGGCGCAGGATTTCGACCCGAAAGAGATAGCCGCCAGGGACGGAGGTCAGAATGTCCCAGTCTTTCAGTTTACGGGGGGCGTCGCGCAATTCGCCAATCAGGATGCGCACGCCGCTTTCGGCGAGAATTTGGCTCAGTCGGTCTTCATCCACAACGCCCGGGCCCTCGCCTGCCAATGCGGCGGCGGCAACTTTTTCGGCGGGACCTAAACCTGCCCATAGCCAGACAAAGGCATTTTCGCTGCGCCGCATGGCGGCAGGGATGGCATTTTCTACGGCGGCAACGGTTACAGGCTCGCTCTGGCTTTCCTGCTCTTCGGCGTCTGCCCAAATTTCGGAACATAGCGCTTGGGTGAAGTAAGGATGCCCGGAAGCCAACCGCCAGATGGCTTCCACCGCTGCGGCGCTCCAGGACAGGCTGTTGTCTCGTTCCGAGAGGCGAATCAGCGCTTCGGCGTCTTTGCGGGCAAAGAGCGAAACCCGGAAAGAAGACAAATCTTTGAACAAGCCGTTTGCCACAACGTCCAGTTCCTCCACATTGCGGCCAAGCACAAAGACAAATTGCAGGCGCTGCTTATCCAACTGGCGCAGGTTGTACATGTAGTTAAGGAATGTGGTTTTCGTGTTTTGCTCGGTTTGCGGGTCTGCCAGCGCGTCAAATTCATCCAGCAATAAAACCAAACTGGCGTTTGCGGGCAGGGCTGCCAGGCAGCGGGGTAAAAATTCGGCTTGGAAACTGCCGGTTGGGTTGTTGCCCAGGTCTGGGTCGGGGAGTTTGAGCCGCAGGGCAATGGTGCGGGCAAGATACAGGATAATTTCATCCAGCGTCCTGCCCGTCTGGGTCATCAAATCAAAAAAGACCGGCTGATAGTTGCCCGTTTCTGGCAGGTGCGCCTCCAGATATTGCAAAACGGAGGTTTTGCCAATGCGCCTCTGCCCATACAGGGTGATGGCGTTGCTGTTGGGGTCGCGCAAAACGCGCCTCACTTCGCGCAGGGCATCCTCCCGCCCCACAAAATAGGGCGTTTTGCCCACCGGGTCGCCGGCGGAGTAGGGGTTGATGGGTTCGGTCATGGCTTATGGGCTTCCTTATGCGAGACAGCGCGGGGAATGGAGAATCTTTTTCAGGCTTGTGTCCAAAAATCCGCCAGCATTTCGGCTTGGTCCAGCACCTTTGTGACGAAGACGGTGTATTCGCCGGTGGCGGGGTCGTCGGGGGATATTTGTGATGGCGCAGGATGCGTTTGACCAGGACGCGCAGCTGCGCCTGGACGCTTTCTTTGAGTTGCCAGTCGATGCTGGTGTTTTGACGCACTTTTTCAACCAGTTCTTGGGCAATTTGTTTGAGGGTGGCATCACCCAACACGGCTTCGGCGGTGGGGTTATCTGCCAGCGCATCGTAAAATGCAAGTTCATCGGGACGCAGGTTGAGGGCTTCGCCGCGCTGGTCGGCGGCGCGGATGTCTTTTGCCAGTTGGATGAGTTCTTCCAGCAGGTGAGCCGAATCAAGAAGCCCATTTTGATACCGCTTTACGGCTTTTATAGGCGGCCGCCAGGTTGTTTTGTGTTCTCGCCCATCGCTCTGGATCGGCCTGGCGGGTATAAACTTCCAGCGCTTG
>DYLS01000084.1 GCA_020721965.1 Blastopirellula marina
GGGAAATTATACGTCTGTCCGGGGCGATTCTTCTACCGGGGCGCGGATGCCTTGGATTGGAGGCATCGCACGGCCCCCGGGTGAATACGCCGGGCGGCATGTTCCGTCGTGGGCGGCATGAGACGGGATCAGTCGATGTTTTGGCGGAGGCGGTGGAGCAGGTTTCCCAAGGGATCGCGGATGCGGACCTCCAACGGCATTTGGCCGGGCAGGCTGTGCGTGGCGCATCCGAAGCATGGGTCGTAGGCACGAAAGGCCATCTCGACCTTGTTGAGCAGGCCCTCCCGCAGCTCGCCGTTGCGAATGAGCTTTTGGGCCGCCCGCTGCACGGACATGCAGATGGGGGCGTTGTTGTTGGTCGTGCCCACGATGAGATTGGCCTTCACGACCAGTCCCCGCTCATCCGTGGCGTAGTGATGGGTCAGCGTCCCGCGGGGGGCCTCCACGCAGCCCACGCCCTCTGTCGGCTTCTCCTTCGGCAAGACGCGGAAGTCGCGGCCGGTAATCTTGGGATCGGATGCCAGCTCGACCCAGCGTTCCGTGGCGAATAGCAGCTCGATCAGGCGAGCCCAATGCGTGGCCAAGGTATGGTGAACCGGTTTGCCGCCCAAGACCTCGTAGAATCGCTGGTATTCTTTTTGTGCCAGCGGGGTGGCCATGCCGTCCGCGGCGTTGAGCCGGGACAGGGGAGTCGCGCGGTAGATGCCCGACTCGGGTCCATCCACAAAGCCCTTCCAGCCCACTTTCTTGAGATACGGAAATTTCAGGTACGACCACGGTTCGACGCGTTCGGCAATGTATTCGCGATAATCGGCGGGATGGTACTTGGCGTGCTCGGAACCATCCGGGCCGACCACGCGGATCATGCCGTCGTAGAAATTGACGTGGTTATTGCCGTCCACCATGCCCATGGAATAGGTCTTGTGAACGTACACGTCACCCGTCACCAGGTCCACGTATTCGCTGTTTTGCAATACCAGTTTGTCGAATAACTGAAGGCTGAATTTCGCGAACTCGATCGCTTCACGACCAGCGGCCTCGATCTCCTTGCGTTGCTCCTCGGTGATGCCGTGGCTGATACCACCCGGCAGGCCCCAATTGGGGTGCACGCGTCGGCCGCCCATCATTTGGATCAGGTGGTGGCCCACGTGCCGCATCTTGATGACCTTGCCCCCGATTTCCAAACCGACTTTTTGGACGACGCCCAGGATATTCCGCTCGGCTTTGGGGGCCTCGGGGCCGACGACAAAGTCCGGTCCTCCCAGGGCATAGAAATGCGTAGTATGATCCGTGGCAAAGAAGATCGAGTAAAACAGCTCGCGGAGCTTCTTCGCGGTGTCCGGCGGGTCAACGTGAAACAGGGCGTCCAATGCCTTGGAGGCGGCCATGTGGTGCGCCTCCGGGCAAACGCCGCAAATCCGCGATGTGAGGTTCGGCATCTCCTCCACAGGTCGCCCCACGCAAAACCGCTCGAAACCTCGCAGCTCTGGAATCTGCAAGTAGGCGTTGGCCACGTTCCCCTGTTCGTCCAGGAAGATGTCGATCTTGCCGTGACCTTCCAATCGCGTGATGGGATCGATGGATACGCGTTTCATGTTCGTGCCTTCAATTTTCGTTGAGACCCAAGGATCGGGCCGATGCTATCTTGGAACCCGCCAGCGACCCGCGGCACAGGCCATGCCGACCGCGATCCGCTCGGCGGTGCCTCCTCACTCCTCGTCCGGAACCTTCTTTTTTCGTCGTAGCAGGCTGTGCGCCAAACTGAAGCGGTAAAACGTTCCCGCTGGATCGGGGATACCTTCGCGAATAATGCGATCGATTTCCTCGGGGGCGTCAGAGTCGATCACGGAGGCCAGCGCGGACATCAATCGCGCGCCGAAGTCGACCACTCCATCATTGACGCCGTAGCAGCCGATGCAGGGGGAGTTGACTTTTGGGCATTTGGCGCCGCAACCCGCCCGGGTGGCCACACCGGCACACACTAGCCCCTGCTCCAGCAGGCAGGTCTCTTCGTCCGGGATGATTTCCCAGGTCCGGTAGAACTTGCGGATTTTCTTTTCCGTCCGTTTGCGGGGGCATTCGTCGCAAACCGTGGTGTTGGCCCCGATGACGGCTCCCTTGGGCGGTAATTTGTTTTCGAGAATGGCCGTGATGGCGTCCCAGATCCTTTCGGCCTCGGGGGGGCAACCGGGCAAATAGTAGTCCACATCCACGACTTGGTCGAGCGTGAACAGCGTATCATAAAAGACCGGCAGGTACAGCTTGCCCTCCGGCACGTCGGTAACGTGCTGCGGTTCGACCCCCTTGGGGTTTTCCGTGGAAGGCGTCTCATGATAGACGGTGTGGAAGATCTCTTTCCGATTGCTGAGGTTGGCCAACCCCGGGATGCAGCCTTCCGATGCGCAGGAGCCGAAGGCGACCAGGACCTTGGACTTGCGGCGCAAGAGCCGGGCCATGTATTCCTGCTCGCTGGTGCGAATACCCCCGTTGAACAGGCAGACGTCGATGGAACCGTCCGCCATTTTTTCTACGTCACGGACTTTGCCGTCGGTAGCGCAGGGCCAGAACACGATGTCGAAATGCTTGGACACATCGAGAATCTTTTCGTCGATGGCCAGGATCGCGATCTCGCAACCGCCGCAGGACGCCGCCCAATAAACAGCCAGCTTGCCTTTATTTTGCGCGATCATCACAGCACCTCCAGAGACTCGGCATGTTCTTGGGCCAACGCTTCCACGGCGTGCCAGCGCTCGCCGTTTTCCTGGAAATTGCTGGGCCAGTGCAACGGCCCCAGCTTACGGACGTCGTCCACGAATTCTTCGATGTGCTCGGCCAGTTGCTGGCCCTCGGCGGCCGAAGCCCACACCAGACGGATGCGGTCCTCTTCCAAGCCCAATGCCCGAAGCGTGTGCTTGAGCATGTGGTAACGTCGCATGGCCTTATAATTTTGCTCGATGTAATGGCACTCGCCGGGGTGGCAGCCCGCGATCATCACGCCGTCCGCGCCTAGGGACAAGGCTTTCAACACGAAGGCGGGGTCGACCCGGCCGCTGCACATGACGCGGATGATCCGGACGTTGGGGGGATACTTGATGCGAGCAGTTCCGGCTAGGTCCGCCGCTCGATACGAGCACCAATTGCACAGGAAACCGACGATCTTCGGTTCGAACGTCTCTTCAGCCATGGGGAATTACCTCCGATTGGATCACGAACCGCCACACGGTCGGAATCGTCCCCGGGTTCGCCCAACCACCGCCGCTGCCGGGGCGGTCGGGTGCGCCGGGGCTTTCAACCGGTGACGGCTTGGGGTTCCGCCTTCTTTTCTTCTTGCAGGGCATCCCACAGAATGCCCTCGATCTCCGCGAACACCTGCTCGTTGCTGAAATGCGCGCCGCTGATCACGCCCGCCGGGCAAGCCGCCACGCAAGTCCCGCAGCCTTTGCACATGGCGGTGATGACACGGCTGACCCCTTTCGCCTCATCATACTCGATGGCGTTGTAGGGGCAGATGTTGTTGCAGATCCGGCAGCCGGAACAGCGGCTTTCGTCGATCGTGGCGACCACCGGTTCGATCCAAACCTTGCGTTTGGTGATCATTCCCATCACGCGGGCGGCGGCGGCGGCACCCTGGGCCACGGATGCGGGAATGTCCTTAGGCCCCTGGCAAGTGCCAGCCACGAAAATGCCATCGGTCATGGTGGCCACGGGATCCAGTTTGGGGTGACGCTCCGTGTACCAGCCCGCCATGCTGCACGAGATGCCGAGCTTGAGACCCAGCTCCTTGGCGTCGGTTTGTGGTTCTAGCGCGCCCATCAAAATGACCATGTCCACGGGAATCCGCCGCTGTTTGCCCAGCAGGGTATCTTCCACTTGCACGATCAACTTGCCTGCCTCATCGGGGCGCCGGGCGGCATCGGTGACTTCGGCTACCTTGCCACGCACGAAGTGCATGCCTTCTTCGAGCAAGCGGTGATAGAACTCTTCGTAACCCTTCTGATTGGTTCGCATGTCGATATAGAAGGAATACACCTCGGCCTTGGTCTTCTCCAGGACCAGGTGGCCGAATTTCAGGGCGGCCATGCAGCAGATGCCCGAGCAATACTCATTGTGGTTCGAGTCGCGGCTGCCCACGCAGTGCACGATGGCCACGGTTTGCGGCTCCGTCTTGCCGTCGCGGAGGAGGATCTTGCCGTTGGTCGGACCCGCGGCGTTGCACATCCGCTCGAATTCCAGGGCGGTAAAGACGTTGGCCAGTCGCCCGTAACCGTACTGCGGAATCCGTCGGCAATCGAACATGTTCCAGCCGGTGGCGACAATGATGTTGCCGACTTCCAGCTCGATGATCTCGTCTTTCTGTTCGAAGTCGATGGCACCGGTGGGGCAGAGCTTTTCGCAGGCGCGGCATTTTTGACGCTCGAACCAGATGCAGGAATGGACGTCGATGACCGGGATGCGGGGCACGGCTTGCGGGAAAGGCGTGTAGATTGCCTTGCGATAACCGAAACCGGCCTCGAAATCCTCATCCACGACCTTGCGTGGGCATTTTTCCACGCAGATGCCGCAACCGGTGCATTTGTCTTCCGTGACCATGCGGGCCTTGCGGCGAATTCTCACGCGGAAGTGCCCCACCGAACCGCTCACCTCGTCGACTTCGGAATAGGTGTAGAGCGTGACGTTGGGGTGCTGGCCCGCCTCCGACATCTTGGGCGTCAAAATGCAGGCCGAACAGTCCAGCGTGGGAAACGTCTTGTCGAATTGGGCCATGTGGCCGCCGATGCTGGGCCGACGCTCGACCACGTAAACGGGATAGCCGGCATCGGCCAATTCCAGCGTGGCCTGCAAGCCCGCGATCCCGCCTCCGATGACCAACGTGGCGGGGTTGACGTCCACGCTGAGCGGCTGCAACGGCTCCTGCCGCTTGACACGCTCCACGGCGGCGGCGACCAGAGCGCGGGCCTTTTCCGTGGCCTTTTCGCGATCCCGCGAGACCCAGGAAACGTGTTCCCGGAGATTCGTCATTTGGCAAAGGTAGGGATTCAGCCCGGCGTTCTGGCAAGCCTTGCGAAAGGTCTTTTCGTGCAGGTGCGGCGAGCACGCGCCAACGACCACATGGGTAAGATTGTGCTTCTTGATGTCCTCTTCGATCATGGCTTGACCGAGGGAAGAGCACATGAACTTGTAATCGCGGGAAACGACCACGCCTTCCAGGTTTTCCCCCGCCCATTTGGCAACCTGTTCTACATCGACCATGCCCGCAATGTTGCTGCCGCAGTGGCAAATGTAAACGCCGACGCGTTCGGCCATGACGAATATCTCCTATAACGAGAACTATCGATTGCGATTCGCGGTCTCGGTGACTTTGGGGACGGGCTGTGGCGACGTCCCACGGAGTCCATGTTCGATCGTGTTCGTGCGTATGGGAAAGCTCCCCGCCGCCGATCGCGACTTCCCTGTCGAGGTTCGGCGGCGGATGCCTCCGGGACGACCGTTCCCGGACGATCGGCATTCCCTCCCTCAAGCGGCCGCAACAGCGGTCAATTTTCTCCTCAGGACCGGCTCGGCCGGCACAATCTCCTTGCCGAACCCCAGCTTCTTCCAATCCAGCCCGAATGCGACTCCCAAAAGCTGTGTGAAAAAGATGATGGGAATCTTGTAGTCGGTATGGAAAAACCCATTTACGCGGGCCTGATAGGCGTCGAGGTTGAGTTGGCACATGGGGCACATGGTGACGATTACGTCAGCCTTGTACTCCTCGGCATTGGCCAGCAAGCGGCGGATCATCTCGAAGGCCTGCGGTTCGCTGATTTGCGTCATGTGGCCGCCGCAGCAATGGGCCTTGACGGGAAAATCCACCACTTCCGCCCCCAGCCAACTGAACACTTCATCCAGTTTGGTGGGTTGCTCGGGGTTATCCGTACCGTGGAAAGGACGTACGATTTGGCAGCCGTAATAGCAGGCTACGCGGAGACCCGTCAGCGGTTGCACGACTTTGTCGCGGAGCGTCGCCTCCCCGAAGTCGGAGTAGATCAGGTCCAGGAGATGGCGGACCCGCACCCGTCCGGGGTCGTAATGCAGTTTGCCCGCCGCCAGGCATTGGTTGACCTTGCTCTCCAACTCTGGGTTTTCCTGCATCAGATGATCGACTTTGCGGAGATTCAAGTAGCAGGCGGCGCAGGGGGCCACGACTTGATCGAGCTGCGGGTCCACGAGGGCCAGGTTGCGAGCAATGACGGCACACGCCGCCAATTCATCTTGCGTGAAGTACTCGGTGGCGCCGCAGCAATTCCAATCGTCAATCTCGCGCAACTCGATTCCCAACAAGTCCGCCACGGCCCGAACCGAGTGGTCGTAAGCCGCGCTGTTGCATTCCAGCGAACAGCCAGGGTAGTAAGCGTACTTCACGAGACACCTCCCAACTCACGAGCCTTGCGGATGATGGCTTGCAATTGATCGACGTTACGAATCCGGGTGGGAGTCAGCGACATCCGCCCCCGGGTGAACATGGACAGCCCCATCGGACCCATCTTCAGCATCGCCAGCGGGCGATTGAACAGGTAATAGCGGCTGGCTAAACCCAGCTCGAAGCTTCGCCCGTACTTGTCGAGAAGGTCGGTGAACGTCTTGGCCAGGGCGGGGGCATCGGTCTCTTGGTAGGCCTTTTCGCGAATCGAAATCCGTTTCAGGCCGTACATGATGTCGGTGATGGGGATTTTTTGTGGGCAGCGACTGACGCAGGAATAGCAGGAAACGCAAAACCACATGGTGTTGGCCTTGAGCACCTTGTCGCGCTGATTCGCGGTGATCATGGCGAGGATGGTGCGAGGCGTGTACTCCATGTCTGCACCATTCGGGCAACTGCCGCCGCACGTCCCGCATTGAAGGCAGTGCACGATTCGCTCTCCGCCGGGCACTTCCCGAATGATCTCTTGGAGGAAAGGCGACCCGCGAAGCTCGAGGGTATGTCCAACCATTGACCCCCCCTTTTTTTGCTGGAAGTTGGAATATTCGACAGACGATTCTGGCGACTTGTCATAAGCTTCAGAAGCCTTGCCTAGCAAACCTCTTGCCAAATTTGGTACCGCAATTCTTGATTGGTGTAAGTACTGTCATAATCGATGGTTATAATCTTCGGCCGATCTGGGCATGAGACGAAAGCGCGGTCCAGAGGCAGCCCGCGACTCACGGAATTTCGCTGCTATTCACGATATCCCGCGAGCACGAATGACGTAGACGTAACCGCGCCCGTAAGGGGTGGCAAGGAGGCTCGGCGGGAGCACTGATTGTCGAGATCACGCAAGTGGGACGCAGTAGCAGTATCGATAAGTGGCGAAGGGAGTCTGGGCGGCTAATGCTTCAGCGGAGGGTTGTTTGCTTGGTTCAACATCTCTTGAATGGGGGGACATAGCCCCTCGCAACCTATATGGCGGGCAGACCGTGCAACCAATTGGACTCTGCCTTGTAGGAACGACGCGCCGCATGTGTTGATTTGCCCTGTCGTTTGGGTGAAAATGTGGCCAATCGCTCCGGCGGTGCACCTTGGCAACGGCAGTGGCCCGATCGTCAATCGCACGAGCTTTTTTCATAGGGTATCCTCTATTTTCGGAGATGGTGTGCTCCATGCCGATCCATCCGACTTCTCGAAGATTTAGACTCTGCGAATTCGTTTCCAGGGCGGCTTGCGAGCCCCAACGATGTGGCCGCAGGCGGGGCCGTTGTGGAACCACGATCCTGCCGGCAACGTGGCGGCCAAGGTGGAGAATCATAATCATCTCGATCGCGATTTGTCTCAACCCTCACCATGCCTTCTCTCAGGAGGGAGGCCGGGTCGTACGTGCGGTGGGGAATCGGGCATTGCAGCAGGCCCTCCGCGAGGCCCAGCCCGGTACCGTCATCCGCATCGCCCCGGGCAATTATCAACCGGGGTACTGGGTGGAGAATCTGCACGGCACGCCGGCAGCGCCGATCGTGATCGAGGCGGAGGAGCCTCGCCAGCCGCCTGTTTTCTCCGGCGGCAGTGAGGCCTGGCATTTTTCGGATGTATCGCACCTGGTTGTGCGCGGGCTGGTGTGCCGGGGGCAAAGCGGGAACGGCATGAATGTGGACGACGCCGGCTCGTTCGATACGCCGACGCATCACCTGGTTCTGGAAGACCTGGTCATCGAAGATACCGGATCGCGGGGGAATCAAGACGGTATCAAGCTGTCGGGCGTGGTGGATTTTACGGTGCGAAACTGCCGCATCAGCGGATGGGCCGGCCAGGCCGTGGATATGGTCGGATGCCACCGTGGGCGTATCGAAGACTGCGAGTTCCGCGGTAAGCCAGGATTCGCCCAGGCTACCGGACCCCAAGCCAAAGGCGGCTCATCCCAAATCAGCATTCGGCGGTGCATTTTTGTCGATGCGGGGGAGCGGGCCGTGCAGCTCGGCGGTTCCACGGGCTTGGCGTTCTTCCGGCCACAAGGTGCCCTGTTCGAGGCCAAGGATATCACGGTGGAGGATTGCCTCTTTGTGGGAGGCGAGGCCGCCGTGAGCTTCGTCGGGCTGGACGGCGGCGTCTTCCGGCACAACACGGTTTATCGGCCCAATCGCTGGATGGCGCGGATCTTGCAAGAGACCCGCGAACCGGGCTTCGTCCCGTCGCGGAACGGCCTTTTCGAGGGAAACCTGATCGTCTTTCGGCGAGAGGAACTGGCGGACTTCGTGAATGTCGGACCGTACACGGCTCCAGAGACGTTCCAATTCAAGGGCAATTGGTGGTATTGCGAGGATCTGCCGGTGGCATCGAGGCCGACCTTGCCCGTCACGGAGACGGGCGGCGTCCACGGCCAGAACCCCGAACTGGCTAGCCCCGCCGCTACGGTACCGGAGCACGGTCAGGCGGCATTCAGGCGGTTTGTGCCGCAAAACGAAAAGGCCCGATCCTTCGGCGTCCGGCCAGCGGAGGCCGAAGAGGCGGCGAAATAAAAGCGGGTAACCGTTCACGGCCGAGCTATAACGGAAAAGATTTGCGAAACAACGTGGGCTGTTCAGAGGTTCCAAACGGCTGTTCCGTGGTTCCCGAGGGTTGTTGAGACGTTCCTTGAGCGTGGAACGGAATGTCATTTCGATAGGCGCGGGCGATTCTGGCCCGACGACGGGCATCCGCCCGTGTCACTTCGACGGGCGTCAGCAATGCCATTTTCACGAGCCTCAGCGAGGAGAAATCTTAACCCCTGTCGAAAAACTATCTCGCTTCGCAAGATTTCTCGCTTCGCTCGAAATGAGAGGAGGACGAGGGGAGGACGCCGAGCCGTTTTGCAGTGACGAGAATCCCCGTGAACGACTACTAAAAACAGAAAGGGCTGGAAGTCCGTTCATACGCTGACGAAGGCCTTTGTCTTGGCCGAAGTGTAGGCGGCTTCGATAAGCTTCATCATGCGCAGGGCGTTGGCCGGCCCGTTGACTTCCGGTGGTCGCCCGCTCAGGATGCCCTCCGCGAAGGCCTCGAACTCGGCGCGGTAGGGGTTGATTTTGGGGAACCGGATCGGCTGAAAACGGCGGACCACGTCTTTGTTTTGGGCGGCGTTGTAGGCGGCACCCCCCAGCCCGAAGATCGCCTCCATCTTCCCACCAGTGCTTTGGCCGATCGTCCCCTCGGTGAAGACGGCCCCTTGCGATCCGTAGACCTCGAGTCGGGTACGGCTGGCCTCGTCGGGGATGCACCAAAAGCAGTCGATCGTGGCGTGCGCCCCGCAACGGAACTCCAGGAGAATGGTCGAGGCGTCTTCGGAGCGATAATCGTGGATCAGGTGGCCTGTCAGCGCGGTTAGCCGCTTGATCGGACCGACGAAAAACTCTAGCAGGTCCAGGAGGTGGGAAGCCATGTCGATCAGTGCGCCGCCCCCGCCGGTCCGCGGATCTTGCCGCCAGACGCCAGGGATGGGCGGATACCAGCAGGAGAGTTGGGCGCGGAGATAGGTCGGATTGCCGAGACGCCCTTCGTCCAGGAATCGTTTGATGATCTGGTGCGCGCCGTGAAACTTCATCATGTAGCCTTCCTGGAGAAAGACCTTGTGCTTGCGGCAGGCTGCGACGGCACGCCGGGCTTGTTCCAGGTTCAGGGTCAGCGGTTTTTCGCACAGGATGTGCTTGCCGGCGGCGGCCGCGGCCTCGATTTGCGACAGGTGGTAAGCCACGGGCGAGGCGATGTAGACCGCTTCGATCTCGGGATCGTTCCAGAGGTCGGCCTCTTTTTCGTAGGCTTTGGCCGTGCCGGCGGCCTCGGCGATCCGCGCCGCGCCCATCGGATCCATGACCGCGGCAACGCGACAATTCTTGGCCTTGGCCAAGGCCGGGATCGTCTTGCGTAGGGCAATCCCCCCCGCTCCCATCACGCCGATGGAGATTTTTCGCGACATGCTCACACCTCCGCCACCAAGGCTCCGTTTGGCAAGGATGATCGCAGAATATGCGAGTGGGGCTTGAGCCGACGATTCAGCTATACGCCTTGATTACCTTCACCAAGGCCGCGGCGATTTGCTCCATATCGTCTTCCGAATATGTGGGATAGGCAAAGCAGGTGAAAGTGTGCGATTCGTGCCAAAGGGCGTTGGGTACCTCTGCTTTGCCGTAATCGACCGAGCTGGGGTCCGTGTACTCCTTGGACGTGAAGGGAAAGCCGCTGTTGCCGAAGCCGCGATGTTCGCGAAAGGCGCGTTCCGTGTGGCACTGGGGCCAAAAGACTTTCCAGCACGGCGCGCCTTCCGCCCCGGCTGCGGTTACGAACCTGGCGATATCGCAGCCCATGTTCTCGATGTCCAGCGAAAAGGCGCAGACGTACCAGCCGTTGCGGCGCTCTTCGGTGTCAATGGGCAGAAACTTGACCTGTGGCAGGCCGGATAGAGCATCCATCAAGATATGGGCGTTGCGGCGTCGGCGGGGGAGGTTCCAATCGTTGATGCGGTCCAGTTCCGCCAGTCCGATCGCCGACTGCATCTCCGTCATGCGGTAGTTCCAGCCCAGGCGATTATGGATATAGGGCAGTTTCTGCTCGAGTTCCAGCAAATTGAGCCGCGATTGGACATCGTACCCGTGATCGCGGACGCTCCGGGCTTGCCAGGCCCATTCCTCGTTGTCGGTCGTGATCATGCCGCCTTCGCCCCCGGTCGTGAACGTCTTGTTCTGGCAGAAGCTGCAAGCGGCGATGTGGCCCAGCGTGCCGGTCTTTTTCCCCTTGTATTCGCCACCGTAGGCTTCGGCGTTGTCTTCGATGACGAACACGTCGTGCTTCCTGGCAAAATCCCAAACGGCGTCCATATCGCAGACGTTGCCGTAGAGATGGACCACGATGACGGCCTTGGTGCGTGGCGTGACTAGCTTCTCGGCGGACTCCACGCTCAGGCCGTGGTCCGCGAGATTCACGTCGGCAAAGCGGGGAATCGCCCCGGCCTGGAGCACGGCGAAGCTGGTCGCGATGAAGGTGTAGCTGGGAACGATGACCTCGTCGCCCGGCCCGATTCCGAGAGCCGACAACGCCACGTGCAGCGCTGCCGTACCGGACGATACGGCGACGGCATAGCGGCTGCCTTGCCATTCGGCGAATCGTTTTTCGAACTCCATGCCGCGCGGGCCGGTCCAGTAGTTGACTTTGCCCGAACGCAAGACCTGTTCCACGGCCCGAATCGCTACATCGGAGAACTGTGGCCAGTGGGGAAGCGGATTGGTGATGGCCCTTGGCCCGCCATCGATGGCCAGCTTTTGATGGATGGCAGACTCGTACTTCATTCCGATTCTCCCTCACGAGGTTAACGCTTCAACCGCACGATACAGCGTGTGACCTGTCCACTCCAGGAAACGCTACCTTCGCAAAGCTCCCTGCCCGCAAAACTCAATTCATACCATCTCCTGGCAGACGTCTCCCGACACACGGTCACGAATCGAAGACCCTGGTCCGCACGGGCACACGTTTTTTCGGATTGCCTGTGGCCGTGGGCGAGACTCAATGGCTCGCCAGAAGTTTTATCATGCGTCGTTGCCTTTGCCAAGCATCTTGCGGACAATGAAGTCGCCCCTTGGAGGATGCCGAGGGGAGCTCCCGGGAATTTGGCGAAGAGAAAGGCTGAGACAGGAGAGATCCCGCCATGGTGTACCGAGCGTGTTACAAAAAAGGCTGCCTGTCCGGGCGCATGGTGGCTGCTGTTTCCTGGGGCCTGACGTGGTTGCTGTTCCTTTCTGCGGGGGCCGCCGAAACGCCGGATTTGGCGGCGTGACGGGTGGGGCTTGCCCGGGCGGATATCACGCCGGAGGGGCCGATCTGGCTTGCGGGCTATGCCTCGCGCGACAAGCCTTCCGAGGGCGTCCTGGCGCCGCTGTACGCTATTGCCTTGGCGCTCGAGGATGGACAAGGGAATCGGGCGGTGGTGGTTACCGCCGACGTCATCTTCTTTCGCGCGGATGTGGCACAGGCGGCCAGGGAGGCCATCATTGCCAAAACCGGATTGCCACTCGACCGGATCCTGCTCAATTGGTCGCACACCCATACGGGACCGGTCGTCGAATTCCAGGAGGGCATCGGCTACAACATGCCGGAGGAGCAAAAGCAGGTCGTCGATCGATACACCCGCCGATTGGTGCAAGAATATGGCGATCTGGCCGCGGCGGCGCTGGCTGACCTGCAACCCTCCCGATTGGCCTGGGGTTGGGGTGTCGCCACGTTCCCCATGAATCGCCGCGAATTCACCGATCAAGGCGTCCGCATCGGTTTCAATCCGCGAGGCTACGTCGATCGCAGCGTGCCGGTGTTGCGGGTCGATCGCCCCGACGGCACGCTCCGCGCCGTGGTCTTTGGAACCGCCTGCCACAATACTACCTTGACGGGCCAGCATTACCAGATCTCGGTTGACTACGCCGGCTTTGCCCGATCCAGGATCGAAGAGAAATTCCCCGGTATTCAGGCCCTCTTCATGATCGGCTGTGCAGCCGACGTCAACCCGCATCCCCGGGGCGAGGTGGAGCACGCCTTGCGGCACGGAGAGTCGTTGGCGGCCGAGGTGGTGCGGGTATTGGAGGGGCCGATGCAGCCGGTGCGCGGCCCGCTCAAGACCGCTATCGAGACGGTCGCCCTGCCCTTAGCGCCGGTGCCAGATCGCAGCCAGTTGGAGGCCATGACGCGCGGTCCTTCGCACATTGCCTCCAATGCCAGGCGGATGTTGGAGCGGCTGGATCGCAACGAACCGAATGCGACGACGTACGCGGCCCCGCTGGCGGTCTGGCAATTCGGAGCGGACTTGACGCTGGTTGCCTTGCCCGGCGAGGTCGTCTCGGATTATGTGCCCCTGGTCGAGAATGCCGTTGGGCACGGGCGGCTGTGGATTGCAGCCTACAGCAACGAAGTCTTCGGCTATCTGCCGTCGGCCAAGGTGCTGCGTGAGGGCGGCTACGAGATGCGCGGCATCATCGGCGAGGGATTCTTCGCTCCCGAGGTCGAATCCGTGGTGGTGGATGCGGTGCGGCGTTTGGCGGATCGGGTCGGACGACCCAAGCTGCCGTGAGTCCGCGGCGGCGCGTGTCCCGAAAGACGTGGAACCGGAGGGAGGCGGTCGGCCTGACCCCGGCGTAAAGCCGAGCCGGTCGGCAGGCAAGGGGCGATTCGCTGGCGAATGGGCGAGACAGGCGGCACTCTGTAACAAGTGGCACTCTCAAGTCGCGTTCATTTGTAATTGCGGTTGCAGGTCTCCGTGCTGCTACTACAGCGGAGGGTTGATTGCTTGAATCACCATCTTGTTGTGCTGGGATATAACGCCTCGCAACATACGCTGGATACGCCGTGCCATCAGGCAGACTTTCCTTTGTAGTCCTACTTTGCCCCGCGTCTTCCCTTGCCTCTTTTGCGCCCAATGCCTTTTTCCGTCGCCTCCGGTTGGCGGAGCAAACGATGCCTTCCTTTGCGTTTTTTTGCGACGTGCGCCCGCTTTGCCTTTCTTACGCGATGCGCCTTCGTTCGCATTTTGTGCGACGAGCGCCTTCGTTTGCATCCATCACGGGCCGAGCTTGATTGGTTGGTTCGGCCGGGGGAATGTTCCATAATGGATTGAGGGCTGATCTCGGCGGCGTGCGTGCGTCGATTTTGGTCCAGTTGGAGCTTTGCTTGCGGCGTAGCCTGATCTGCCGATAGGTAGGGGATGCTCGATGATCCCGATCGATTCCGTTCGTCGAAGGTCGTGGTGGGCTGTTTGCCTTGCTTGGGCAATAGCAGGGGGGGCTTTCTGCTTGGCGACCGCCCATGCCGAGGATCTGGTGCTTCGGGACGGGCGCGTCCTGTCGGGCAAGCTCGGCATTGTTACGGGCCTGGCGGACATCCCCAAGGCGGCGGACCCGGAAGGTGGCGGGCCAATCCCCCTGATCGTCTTCGTGGACGATGAATTGCGGCGGACCTTCGTGCCCAAGCGGCTGATCCGGGAAATCCGTCCCGGATCGGCGGAGGTCTTGGAACGTTACCATTTGCCGCAGCGCGTGGCCGCGGCGGGAATGACCATCGCCAGCGTGGGCCTGCCCGTCCGCGTCACGCCGTTCGACGAATTCGGCCGACGCATCTTCACGTTGATGACCGCATCGGGCCGCCTGGATGTCATCCAGGGAATCACGGAGTTGACGCCGCGGTGGCTTCGCGTGCAGGGCATCACGCATGTGTGGGACATGCGGATGGCGACCACGAGCCTGCCTCGGGATGTACTGGAGCGGCTGCTGCTGGGTCGCGAAAAGCCGGACCCCGAGGCCCGCAAGAAGGCCGCTCGATTCTACATCCAGATGCAGCGCTACGAAGATGCCCTGGCCCAGTTACAGGCCATCCTCGACGATCCCAGCGTTTCGGCGGAGGCCAAGGCCGATCTGCAATCCTCCTTTCAGGTACTCAAGCAACTCTCGGCCCGACGAATCCTGGAAGAGCTGAAGTTCCGTCGCGCGGCAGGGCAGCATCGAACGGTGTCCACGCTGTTACAACAATTTCCGACCGAAGGCGTGGCCGGCGATATCTTGCAGGAGGTCCGCGAAATTCTGGAAGAATACCAGAAGCAGGGCGAGCAGGCGGAGGGGCTGATCACCAGGCTTCGCGAGTTGGTTGCCCAGATCGACGAGACCGCTTTGCGCAAGGAGGCCGCGGAGGCCGTGGAGGAGATCGCCGCGCGCTTGTCACCGGACACACTACCCCGACTGGCGACCTTTTCCCAATTTGCGGAGGATACCACGGTTCCCGCCGAGGAGCGCGTGGCGCTGGCCATTTCGGGCTGGTATCTGGGGGCGGACCGCGCAATACGGCGGCTTTTGATCGGCCTGTCGTTGCGCCGGGTGCGGGACCTGATCTTGGAATATTTCGCGGCTCAAGACGCACTGGCGAGGAACGAAGTGCTGCAACGCATCTTGTCCGAGGAGGGCGGTGCGCCCAACTATTTGGCCTACGTCCTGGAAGGGATGGAGCCGCCGCTGCCGCCACCACCGCCCGTTCCGGACAAGGGCGACTTCTTTGAAGTCGATCTCCGGCTGCCTGGCGAATTGCCGCCGACCCAATACTACGTTCAACTCCCGCCGGAATACCAGCCCCTCCGCAGGTATCCGGCGATTGTGGTGCTGCATGGAGCCGAGGGCGATCCGCGGACCGAGATCGATTGGTGGGCTGGGGAGGTCAACGAGAAAGGTGTGCGTTTGGGGCAGGCTGGCCGCCGTGGATACATCGTCGTTGCTCCCGCCTGGACCGCCGAACGCCAACAAAAGTACCAGTACTCGCTCCGCGAACACCTGGCCGTGGTGGAAGCGTTGCGAGACGCTCTGAAGCGGTTTTCGATCGACAGTGATCGGGTCTATCTGGCGGGGCACTTCATGGGGGCCGATGCGGCCTGGGATATTGGCCTGGCTCACCCGAGCCTCTGGGCAGGGGTCATCCCCATCAGCGGTCGATCCGATCGCTTTTGCGCCCTGTATTGGCAGAATGCCGCTCTGCTGCCATTTTACGTGGTGATGGGCGAATTCGACGGCACGATCGTGGCCGACAACGCCCGCGATTTGGACCGCTACTTCAATCACGCCTACGACACCACAGCCGTGGAATATCGCGGGCGAGGGCGGGACGGGTTTTCGGATGAGATCCTCCGCATCTTCGACTGGATGGAGCGGTTTCGCCGGCAAGCGGCCCCGCCCGAGTTCCTGGTCCGCACGGCACGCATCTGGGACAACTTTTTCTGGTACGTGCAAGTCGAGGATTTTCCGCCGGCCGTGATTATCGACCCGGCTAGCTGGCCGCCCGCGAATCCCGTGCCCATGCAAATCCGCGGTCGATTGACCCAGGCCAACACGCTGTTCGTTCAATCGGGCGGGGGGCAAACGACGGTACGGCTCAACCCGGACCTGGTCGATTTCGAGCAACGCATCGCGCTGACCGTCAATGGGCGAAGGGTGGACCCGCGCGAGATTCGCCCAAGCGCCGAGACCATTCTGGAAGATGCACGGTTGTATGGTGACCGACAGCATCCGGCCTGGGTGAATGTGGTGGTGGGCGGCAGGCGGCCGACACGCTGAGCGCCGTCGCCCTGGCAACGCGGCGGCGGAGAGGCGGGCACGCCGAGGTAGCCACGCATTCCGCGCCCAAGGGTAGAAACATATCCCAAAGATGGAAGAATACCCTAAAGATGGAAGGATGCCCCAGAGTTGAAGGGATACCCCAGTAATGGAAGGATACCCCAGAGACGGGGAAAAACCTCAGAGATGGGGAAATACCCCAGATGGAAGGATGCTCCAGAGATAGAGAGAAGCCCTGGAGATAGAAATATGCGCCGAAGATAGAAATAGGCCCCGACGCGTGAAAAAGGCGCCAGAGCGAGGAAAAGGCGTCAAGGATACAAAAGATACTCGGCATGACCAAGGTGCGTTGGGGGGCCAAGGTGCGTTCGGGGGGCCGTGGCGGCCGGGAGCGGCTGGCCGCGGTCCTTCTATTCTTACAGCGCAAAGTCCGCTTGCTTGCATGATGCCCGCAGCATATTTTGCGCGGCGACATGTCCTATCACCACAGAATGTTAAGCCAAGCAGACAATGCTGCGCTGTAGTACTAGATGAAGGGGAACAGGGCGGCCAGCGCCATGGTCGTGGCGAATGCCGCGAAGCCGACCACGGCGGCTTGGACCGTCCACAACCGTAAGGCCTCGATTTCGCTCAGGCCGCTCATGCGGGCGACGACCCAAAATCCGCTATCATTCATCCAACAAAAGACCAGCGAGCCGGCGCCGATCGACAGGGCCAGATAGGTCGGATCGCACTGGATATGGCTGGCCAACTCGCCGGTGGGAAAGAGCGAGGCGATCATGGCAGCGGTGGTAATCATGGCCACGGTGCTGGAGCCTTGGGCGGTCTTCATGATGGCTGCGATGACGAAGGCCACCGCGAGCCAGAGCAGGCCGATCTGTCGCGACTCCAGGGAGAGGAGCTGGGGCAGGCGGTCGCCGATGCCGGTCTGTTGAAGCATGGCCCCGAAGGCCCCGCCTGCCGCGGTGATGAGGATGATCATGCCGGCGCTCATCAGGGCATCCTCGCAGCGGCGGCCAAGTTCCACCAGGCTGAGGGCACGCTGCCGTGCCAGGGTTGCCATGGCGACGAACGCGGAAAGGAGCAAGGCCAAGTTGGGATCGCCAACCACGGCCAGCACTCGCGCTGCGACTTGCCACGAATCATGGTTTTTGGCCGCCACTTGGGCCACGGTATTTGATGAGATTAGCACGACCGGGAGGATGACCGGCAGGATGGCGATCCAAAACGGGGGGAGTTCGGAGTCTTGGGGGATGGGGGTCTCTTGTTCGCCGGGATAGGGACGCATGGGAAGCGGCAACATCCGGTCGAGGAAGTGCGCCGAAACAAGCCCGATCCAGGCTGCTGGGATACCCACCACGATGCCCGCCACGATCAATCGTCCCAGGTCCACGCCCAAGGTATCGGCGATCACGAGGGGGCCTGGCGTCGGTGGGACAAGGGTGTGCGTGATGGCGGCTCCACCCGCGATGGCCAGGATCGACTGCACATAGCGTTTGCCCGTCTGACGGTAGAGCGAGCGCGCCAGGGGCACCAGTAAGTAGAAAACGGTATCGAAGAAAACGGGAATCGAGAGGACGAAGCCACTGGTCATCAAGGCCACGGGCGCGCGGTCCTCGCCGATCCAGCGGAGGCAGGTCCGCACGATGCGATCGGCGGCTCCGCTATCCATCAGGCACTTGCCGATGATGGCGGCCAGCGCGATCACGATGCCGATCTTGCCCGCCGTGGTCCCGAACGCCTGACCGACACGAGCGATCTTCAGCTCCCAATCCCCGGGCGCCAGCAGGCTGACGGACAGGGCGCTGATCAGCAGGGCAAGAAAGGCATTGAGTCGGGCGAAAGCGATCAGGACGATGACCAAAACGATGCCCAGGGCGACGGCGGCGATCGGGTCGAGCATGGTGTGGACCTCTTACGACAGGGCCGAAACTTCTCGAAGTTCCCTCATCATAACCAGTCCTGGCAGTCATTTCCCACTGCCGGTGGAGATGGTTGGCCGCACCCGGGGCGGCGTTTGGCGAAGGGGCTGGGCATGGCGGAGGCTGAGAGGACGTGCTCGGCGAATACGGTCCGCGGGCGAGGACTACAGCGCAAAGTCCGCCTGCCTGCATGATGCGCCCACCATGCGTTGGGATGCGTTACTCCCTATCACCACAGGATGTCGATTCAAGCGGGCAACCCTGCGCTGTGGCACTAGGCTCCGTTGGCAAAATCGTTTTGTCACCGTTCACGGCTGAGCTCTTACGGAAAAGATTAGTG
>DYLS01000085.1 GCA_020721965.1 Blastopirellula marina
GTTTAACGAGGCTGGCAAGCTGGGTTTGTCCGAGGGGGGCACAGTGGGAACCTCATCGGACGGATCAAGCGGCGGGCGCTGTCGGGGAGAGAGTGTCACGCTCGCCATCCGATGATCCCAGGAGGAAACCATGAATTTACGTGAGCCACGATATCGAGACTTCGCGTTGGTGCGGGAAATGATGGAGACGCCGGATGTGATCCGCCGCTTCGACCCCATTCCCGCCCAAGAGGCCGCGGTGGAAGTTCACGCGACGCGGCGGTTGTTGCTGACGGGCGAAGGCTCCAGTCGAATCTTTCCAGCCAAGAACACAATCTATGAGAATCTGAAATTGGGCAGCCCGTGGCAGATCATGACGGAGGGGGCACGGCAGGTCCAGGAATATGAACTGAATCGTTTCGCCGTATTCGGGGCGAGTAACAGCGGACGTACCAAGGAGGTCATCGCCCTGTTCACGCAGTTGGCGGAAGAGGGGCACGAACGGCGGTACGGTTTGACGGCCCATCGCGGCGTGAAGTTGGAAGAGGTCTCGGTCCGTTGCTTTTATTTGCAGTGCGGCGAGGAGAATGCAGTCGCCGCCACGAAAAGCGTGGTGGAGCAGGCACTGTTCTATCGCACGATGCTGGGCGAGACGGAACCCGACTCACCGCTGGCGGCCCAGCGCGACGCCGCGGCAGAGGCGGCCCAGGCGGTCCTGGAGATGCCGTTAGAAGCGAAGTTGATCGAGCGACTGGTGGCGGCTCCGATCATTTACTTCGCAGGCCGCAATACTGGCGTCGCCGAGGAATTGACGCTGAAGACCAACGAGATCACGCATAAGAAAAGCGATTACCTGGAAGGGACCTATGCCGTGCATGGGATCGAAGAGGTCATGCGGCCCGACGAGGTGGTCGTGCTCATCGATCCTTTTCCGGAGGAGCTGGAGAAGTTCCGCGATGTTCTGGTAGGCGGCGTGGGCATGACGGTCATCGCGATCTCGGCAAAGGAAACGCCTTTTCCCACGATTCGCATCCCTCGCGTCCCCGGTTATGATACCGTGCTCCAACTTTTGGCGGGTTGGAATCTGCTGGTCGAGGTCGGCGTCGCGTCGGGGATCAACCTAGACAAGGCGGAAAGGGCCAGAAAGATCGGCAATGCCTTTCCGGGTTAGTAATCCTTGGCCAGCGCCACTTTTCACAATGGGCAAGATGGCGGCACCGATAAATAACGACTTACGGCACCGAAGTTTACCGATCTTCGAAAAGGGGCGTTGGCCAACTACAGCGCAGGGTCGTTTGAGAGGCTCAACATCTTGTGGTGATGGGACATAGCGCCTCGCAACGCGTGCCCGGCACACCGTGCAATCAGGGGGAGGTTGGGCTATAGCACTCGTTTGGGCATGGAGGGGACCGGCGGCCCAGCTCGATTGGCAAACAATCGGCGTAAGCGTTCACGGCTGAGCTATAACGAAAAGGATTTGGGAAGCAACGAGCGTTAGAGGTTCCAGGGGTTCCTTGAGCGTGGAATGGGATGTCATTTCGACGAGCAGTAGCAGTGTCATTTCGACGAGCGCCAGCGAGGAGAAATCTTACCCTGTCGATAAGATTTCTCGCTTCAAAAGATTTCTCGCTCCGCTCGAAATGGCAAGAGGACGAGCCATTTTGCAGTGACGAGAACCCCTGTGAGCTACTACCGATTGGCAAACCGCCTGCGGTTGCGAAGTAGCCTGAAGTGACGCGAGAGAAGGTGGTTTCGTATGGCAAGCGGCATCACGTATAGCAAGCGGACAGCGGCGGGAGTTCGCCACAGCACCGCGATCGCGGATATCTTCCACGATTGGAGCGGAGAACACGAGAACTGGCTTTTCATCTCGCCGCACGATGATGATGTGGTGATCGGCGCGGGGATCACACTCCAGGCTGCGTTGGCCGAGGGGGTGACGACCCATGTCGTGATCACCACGGATGGTCGGATGGGGTACTGCCGTTTGCCGCAGCGCCGCACCATCGCCAGGATTCGCGGCGACGAATCACGCGAGGCGTATCGCATCCTGGGACTGGCCTTGGAGCACCTGGACTTCCTGGGGTTTCCGGATTGCAATTTGAATCCTTACCGTGGTCGGCATTTCGCGACGATCGGCGACCCCACCGAGATGGAAGGTGCGAGTGGTTTGCAAAATGCCTTTCCGTATATTTTCCGCAGAATCAGGCCGACGCGGGTCTTTTTGCCCACGCCCACCGATCTGCACCCGGATCACCGCATTGTGTACGAGGAGGCCTTGATCAGCCTGTTCCACGCCCAGGGTAACATCTGGCCGGAGCTTGGCTTGCCCATCACTAAGATTCCCGGGGTTTATGAATACGCCACGTACTGCGATTTTGCGACTCCGCCGCAAATTCGTCTTGCGGCGTCAGCAGAACATTTGGAGCGGAAGCTGAACGCCATTCGGGCCTTTTCCAGCCAGGAGCAGATCGCGGCGTTGGTCGAAGTCCAGCGCCGCGTGGGACCGGTCGAGTACATCCGCGAGATCGAGTTCAACTTCTACTCCCCGGAAAAGTATGCCGAAATCTTTTGAGCTGACGTCTCTTCGACGCCGCTGTCGCACAGACTCCTTGGTACTGCTTGGTACTGCAGGGCAAAGTTGTCTGCCTGGCTCGACATCTCGTGGTGAGGAGAGATCACGCCTCGCACGCCTCGCAATCTAGGCTGTGTTCGACACGCAAACAACCGGGCTTTTCGCCGCAGTATTTGGTTGCTGCCGTGACGCGGTTCGACGAGAGCCGTTCTGGATCGAAGCCTTGGATGCCATGTGGGGCGGCCTAGTGATTGGGCAATGTGCGGGCGGGGACCAGCAGATAGCGGCACATCGCTTCGAGAAATCTCTCGGATGCGTAGGATTTTTACGATTGAAATTTTTCGCGGCGACGATATAACTTTATTGAATCGATGAAAGCAATGCTTGCGCGAGCTGGGGAGCGAATGCCAGTTCGCTGTGAAAGATGGAGCGAAATGACCGATCTCGTATCTTCCAATGATGCGCCGTAACGTGAGGCTTACCCGTGGCAATTCTATCCACGCGGCAATCGTACACGGCAATGCGACGCGGACTCTGAGCGGGCTGCTGGAGCTGGTGACTGATCTTGGTGCTTGGGTCTGCGGAGAATGATTAGAAGGATTGGGGATCAATCACGGTGGGTGAAGGTGGCCCTTAACAATGGCTTCGATGGTCGGAGCCGTCTCACCGTGAAGCCAAAGGACGGAGGTTGAAACCGTGGCGAAGAAAGCTGCTAAAGGCGCTGCGACCAAGAAGGCCGCGCCGGCCAAGAAAGCCGCCAAGAAGGCAACCAAAAAGAAGTGCTGACAAGGTTGCCGCGGCTTTTCCATCGCCGCCTCATTGCAGGGATGCGATGACGGTGGCAGGGGCCAGAACCGTGAGTGAACAATGACGAGAAAGGGCCGTTGTGCAGGGAGCATGGCGGCCCTAACGCTTTTCGAGAGACAACAACGGCACACGGCTCAGCACAACGGTACAGCACAACGGCACAGCATTATCGCGGCTCGCATCGCAAACAGCGGCCATTCCCCACATTGCAGAAGCGCCAGTGGCGCGGGTATCTACCGGGTTATTGCAGCGGTGCCCCCCGGTCGTCCCGCTTGCGGTCGGCGAGAATGAGGTCCAACTCTTGCTTGAGCCGCGGCAGAATCTCGTCGTAGCCGAAGCTACCCAGCGTCTGAGAGCCGCGTTTCAGGTTGACGTAGCGAGGGCCGCACCACAGACCGAGGTCGGCGCAATCCGTTTCTCCCGGCCCGTTGACGCGGCAGCCCATCACGGCAATGGTCACGTTGGCCTCCGCGGCGTACTGCGTCATACTGCGAACCTTTTCGGCAAGCTCCACGAAGGCCGCATTCTCTACCCGGGAACAGCTCGGACAACTGACGATGTTCAGTTGGCCAGACCTCCAGGGCTGGACGGAGATGCGGCCAGCCACCACATCGCGCACGATATCCAATCCGGCGGCTACCTCTTCGTGCTTTCGGGCGTTGGGCAGAGTCAGAGATACGCGAATGGTGTCCCCAATTCCTTCAGCCAAAAGCGGGACGAGGGCGGAACGGGTCTTGAGGATGCCTTCCGGCGGCATTCCCGCCTCGGTCACGCCGAGATGCAGGGGAACGTCAGGACGCTGCGCGGCGAACCGTCGATTGATCTCGATGACCTTGGCAGGGTCGGAATCCTTCAGCGAGACGCAGTACTGGTCGAAACCCAGCCGATCGAGGAGTTCGCAATGCCTCAGCGCGGATTCCAGCATGGGCGATAATTTGTCACGCGGCGGAAACTTGTCCCGCAACGCGGGGTCCACGGAGCCGCAGTTGACGCCTACCCGCAGGGCGCAACCGTGCTTCGCGGCCGCCTCTGCGATAAAGCGGACCTTGTCCTCCCAGGGCACATCCTTCTGGTGATGATAGAGGTGGCCGGGGTTGTACCGCACCTTTTGCACCAGCGGGGCCACTTGAACGACGAGGCGATAATTCTCTTGCAGATCGACGGTCAAGGCCACCGCGGTTCGATCCCGAATCCGGACGAGTGCTTGAGCGTCGGCCTCGCTGTCCACGGCAATGCGAACCACGGCCGCCCCCGCCTGCCGGAGCATCTCAGCCTGTGCCGCGGTCGCCTCCACATCCTGCGTCTTCGTGGCACACATGCTTTGCACCGCGATCGGATGGCCGCGACCGATGCCAAGGCAACCGATGCGAACGGTCCTCGTCGGGTTTCTTCCCTGACGGATGTCTCGGGTATCTCGGGATGGATTCGGTATCGCGCTCATGTTCACTAGAAATCAAGAAATGTCGGCAAAAGGGCAAAAGGGGGATATCGTTCGGGTCGGATTGTTCGGCTTGAATTCTTTCGCTTGAGTTCTTTGGGTTGGATTCCTTGGCTTGAATCCTTTGGCTTGGACTCGTTGGCTGAGACTCGTTGGCTTAGTTTGTTTGGCTTGGATTGGCCTGCCAAAAACGGGGTGCTCCGTTCGACATCTCGCCAGCCCGGCTCGTTTGCGGGGAAGCCGACCGAACTTGCGGCCGCCCCGGTGATCGGTCCAGCGAGCGAACGGCGGTGCTCGAATTTCGTGGCTCCCGAGCCAAACGAGCCTGCTCCAGTTGTCCATCAGGCATCGCTAAAGGCCGATAGTTATCCCTTTATTCTATCCTCTTGACAAGCCCGCCGGGGCGGCATTCCACGCACGGGGCGAGCGACGGTGCGTTCAGCGGCTTACCGCCGATTCATTCCGGTCCCGGATGGAATGGGATCATCCGCTTCGAGTGAGGGCATCCGAGGGGCTACGGCAGGCCGGGGCATGGGCATCGGGAGGGCACGGGGGTACAGGGCTGACGTCATGCAGCTCGAAGAATTGCGCGATAGTCGCCCGGCCCGATCCGTGTTCGTGCCATAGGGCGGTCCTGATATAATCAGTGGGCGATTGTTCATGGTATTTCGCACGAAATGGGCAAAATCCCAGCGGTGCGGGCGTTCCGTCCAAGCCACCGACAAACCATAAATCGGAAAGCCGTGACGGCATGTTAAGAAACTTTCTGGCAGAATGGAAGCGGTTTCTGTTTTTTATGGGTGGCCCCCTGCTGATCGTGCTGGCGGTGTGGTGCGGCATCGGTGCTGGTATGGAAGGCTCCGGCAGTGTTGGTCCATCCGCGCCGCAACCGCCCGAGCTGGCAGTGCCGCCTGGCGAACCGTCGGAGCCGGCACTAACCCCTTTGCCAATGCCGCCGACCTCTGCCCCGAGTGCGGAGGACGCCTCCACACCCACCGCCTTGAGCGCGGCGGAAGTCGGGGCCTACTTGAAGACCGTTCAAGCCGACGCGTCGTTGCCGGAGTCCGCGCGGTCGCAAGCGGTGGAGTGGCTGCAACGGGCCGTCCAAGAATTGGAGGCTGCTGCGCAGTATCGGGCACAGGCAGCGGCCTTTCAAGCGAAACTCGATCAGATACCGGCCGAGATCGAGCGATTCCAGGCCGAGCTGACGGCGGCCAATGGGCTGGTTCGCAATCTTCCCGCGGACACAACACCCACCGCTCTGGAGTCGATGTTGCAGGCTGCCGAGGCGGAACTGACCGCGGCTCGCAGCGCCCGCGACGCAGTGGAGACGGAAGAGGCGCGGCGCACTGCGGTAAAGCAGGACGCGCCGGGTCTCATCGAGGCCGCCCAAAAGAAAGTTCAGACCGCGCGGGATCAATTGGCTCAGTCGCCTCCTGAGGCTACACCAGCGGCACTAACCCAAGCACAGCGATGGCTCTGCCAAGCCCAAATCGAATCTGCGACTGCGGAAATCGAATCGCGGCAGAATGAAATGCTGTTTTACGATCGAGCCAATGAGACCTTGATTCCGTTACGGCGGCGTGTGGCCACGCTTCAGCTCAACGCGGCTGAAAAATGGGTAAAAAAGCTCAAGGAGGCATTGGCCAAACGCCGCACGCAAGCGGCTGAAGAGACCCTGAGCAAGAGCGAGGACCGACTCTCGGAGTTGCCGCCGCCGTTGCGGGCACCAGCGGAGAAGAGCAGCGAACTGGCACGCGATGTGCGAGACATGGTAGCCCGTGTTGGCAAGATCGAGCAGCAACTGACGGCCGCGCGAAATTCCCTGGACGATGTGCGCCGTCGTTTCGATACGGCCCGCGAACGCATGTCACAGGTCGGTTTGACCGGTGCGCTGGGGGTTTGGTTGCAGACCCAAAAGTCTGCCTTGCCCGACGTGCGGAGCTTGCGCCAGCAGATCGCTGACCGCCAGGAGGAAATCCGCAACATCCAATGGAAGACGATCGAGCTTAGCGAGAGTCACGCGGGCTTGCCCCCGATCGAGCAGACGATCGAGCAGTGGCGAAAGCAAATCCCCGATGACGCGGAGTACGAATCGCGATTACGGTGGTGGCCGCTTGTCGAAGAGCTGGTGCGGGAGCAGTATCGTTTGGTCGAGGAGCAGTTGCGATTGTATCAAGACTATTTGGACGACCTGGTCGAGCTGGAGAATGTACAGCAGAATCTGATCCGAAGCGTGGAGGAATATGCCGCGTTCATCGACGAGCACATCTTGTGGATTCGTAGTGCCCCCGCCATTACGGAGCGGTTTCCTCAACAATTGCGACTGACTTTGGGGGTGATCCGACTTTTGCTGGGTCCGGATTCGGCCGGTGATTTGTTGCGCGTCTTGCTCGCGGACGCAGCCGCCGTGCCGTGGCTTTGGGTGGGGGTCGCAGCAGGTTACCTTTTGTTTCTGCTTGCCATTCGATCTCTTCGCGGTCGATTGCGAGAGCTGGGGAGGCAGGTTGAAGGAAGCACGTATCGCGGCTTTTCGCCGACGTGGCAGGCGGTGCTCATCACGAGCGTTCTGCCTTTGCCGGCGGTCTTGCCGTTGTGGTTTTTATCTTGGCGGCTGGGGAACGGGCCGTTGGCGGTGGGTACGGCCTGGACTACCGCCGTCGGCTTGGGCTACGCTGGGCTGTTTTACTATCTCTTCGATTGGGTCCGACATTTGTGTCGCCCTCAGGGGCTGGCAAAGGCCCATTTCGGCTGGCCGGAACAGGCCACGCAATGCGTCTATCGGCGGCTCCGCTGGTTTGTGCCCGGCGGCACGCTCTTGGTGTTTCTTTGGCGGGCGGTCCAAGCATCGGCGGACGACCGCTGGCAAAACGGGCCGGGACGGCTACTCTTTGTGGCTCTGTTATTCGCCTACGCGGTCATGTTCGGGCTATTGCTGCAACCACGTGGGGTATTGATGCAGGCCGTTGGAAAGGCCCAACCGGGAATCTGGCTCTATCGCTTTCGCGGGTGGATCTTTGCCTTCGTCGTGGCATCGTTGACGGCGTTGGCCGGGGCCTCCTTGGCCGGATACCATTACACGGCCGTACAATTGGCCGAACGTCTGCGCAACACCCTGCTGATACCGGTCGTGTTGGGGGTGGGGGGCGGGGTGTTCTCACGCTGGGCCCTGGTCCGCAAGCGAAGGCTGAGCCTGGATCGTTGGCGACGATCGGCCGCCGCCAGCCAAGAGACCATCGATGGCAGCCCCTTGAACGTACCCCCCGAACCCGAACCGGATTTGACGCTCATCGGCTTGCAGGTCCAAAAGCTGTTCAGCACCGTCCAAATCGTGCTCGCAATCATCTGCCTGGGTTGGATTTGGGGTGATGTCTTGCCTGCCCTCGGTATCTTGCGGCAGGTCACCCTGTGGCACATCGCGGGCAAGGTCCAGCAGGTCCAGGCCGGACCTGGAGGGACCAGCCAAGTCGTGGACGTTTCGGTCTTGCAGGCCATCACCTTGGGCGACCTGTTATTGGCGGGACTGATCCTCGTGGCGGGATTCGTGGCCGCCAAAAACGCCCCTGGTCTGGTCGAAATCGTTTTGCCTCCCAAGATTCGGGGCGATACCGGCTTGCGCTATGCCATCGACACGCTGGTGGGCTACATCGTCACGATCATTGCCATTGTTTGGGCGCTGGGCCGCGTAGGTGTCGGCTGGTCGCAGATGCAGTGGTTGGTCGCCGCGGTCGGTGTCGGGCTTGGATTTGGACTGCAAGAAATCTTTGCCAATTTTGTCTCCGGTTTGATCTTGCTCTTTGAACGCCCCATTCGAGTGGGCGATATCGTAACCTTGGGTGAATACTCGGGTGTGGTATCCAGAATCCGTATTCGAGCGACGACGTTGCTCAACTTTGAACGCAAGGAGCTGATTGTCCCCAACAAAGACCTCATCACCGGCCGCATCATCAACTGGACGCTGTCGGACCAGGTCAATCGCGTGGAGGTGGCCGTGGGCGTGGCCTACGGGACGGACCCCGACAAAGTCATCGCGATTCTTACCCGCGTGGCGGAAGAAAATCCTTACGTCTCGAAGGATATCCCCCCGGCCGTGCTTTTCGAGGGGTTTGGCGACAGTTCCCTCAACTTCAGGCTGTTCGCATATCTCCCCAACATGGAGAATCGCCTGAACGCCATCAATTCGCTTCACGCCGAGACGGCGCGGAAGTTGGGCGAGGCGGGGATCGAGATTCCCTTCCCGCACCGGGAAGTGTTCCTCCACAACGTGGTACAGCAGCCCCCGCAGGAGCGCGCAGTGGCAAATCCGCCCGCGTGATGGGGACAATCCCGCCAAGTACCCGGGAGCGACTGTCGCAGCCACCGTTCACGGCCGGGCTATTACGGAAAAAATTGGTGAAACAGCGAGGGTTGTTCAAAGGTTCCAGAACGTTGTTCAGAGGTTCCGGAGCCTCCTTGAGCGTGGAGCGGGATGCCATTTCGACAAGCGCCGGCAGAGCCACTGCGACCAGCGCCAGCCGTGTCATTTCGACGAGCGTAGCCATGTCATTTCGACAAGCCCAGCGAGGAGAAATCCCCCAGTCGAGAAGATGCCTCCCTTCGCAAGATTTCACGCTTCCCTCGAAATGCCAGGAGGCCGAGCCCTTTTGCAGTGACGAGAACCACTGTGAGCAACAACGAAACATGCACGCACTTATCCCTCACCTGCACCCGCCGAGGTCCGCATGGTTGAAGTTCGAGCAGGGGGGAATCTAAAATAGGCCGCTGGGGCGGATAGGGCTGGGGGACGGGCTTTTCTTGCGGGCAGATCGGCTCGGATCGGGCTATGGCCGAGGGCGTAGATTGGAGGTCGGCATGGGCAGCGGGTCATCCGGTCGTGGGAGCAGCACGGGCCTTTTGCTCCGTCGCTGCGATGTCGCGTTCGGGGACGAGGTCTATGTTGCCCGCAGTCTGTCGATCGGTCGAACCCCCGACAACGTGTTTGTGATCGAAGCGGAGGGGGGCTCGCGGCATCATTGCCAGGTGGAGTGGGACGGCGATGGAGAGCTGATCCTGCGGTGCCTGGACGCGGGGGCCACGCTGGAGTACCAGGGCACACCGCGGACCGAACTGAAGCTGCACGCGGCAGCACGCTTTCGCGTGGGGCCGGCGGAGTTCGAGTGCCGCGCCGCCGCCCAGCCGGAGACGGGGAAGACGGATTGGGCGAGCCAGTGTCCGTATTGCCGCACGACCCGCTTGCCCGAGCCACGCCCGGAGGCACAGCGGTGCCTGGAGTGTGGTCGCGAAATCCTGGTCTTTCGCGTGCGGAACCACAGCGGGGTGGTCTGCGTGGAGGGGCAGATGGGGCCTGCTCGGTTGAAGCGGCTGGTGGGGGAAGGGGGTATGTCGGTCGTGTTCGAGGGGTGGTTCGTTGAGCAGAACACGCCGGTGGCGGTGAAACTGCTGCATCCCCAGTGGCTCCAGGATGCCGACGCGGTGCGGCGGTTTCAGCGGGAGATCAGCCGCCTCCGCGAATTGAAGCACCCTCGCTTGGTGCGGATCGTGGGCTACGGCAAATGGGGCAGCTATCCGGCATTGCTGACGGAGTGGCTGGCCGGGGGGAGCTTGCGGCAGGTTTTGGAACAGCAGGGGGCCAAGAGGATTGGCTTTCCCCAGGCGGTGGCGTGGCTGCGGCAGGCCTGCGAGGGACTGGCAGTCATCCATGAGGTGGGCTTGGTGCATCGCGACATCAAACCCTCCAATCTCCTGTTGACGGCAACAGGGGAGCTTAAGATCGCGGACCTGGGTCTGGTGCGTCGGGTAGGGCAGGAGCCGAGCGCCCTGACGATGACGGGCATGGCGCTCGGCTCGCCCTGGTACATGGCCCCGGAGCAGTGGGAGCGGCCAGATGCCGTGGATGCCCGGACCGACATCTATGCCCTGGGGGTGACGTTTTATCAACTGCTCACGGGCGATCGGCCGATGGGCAAGTGGCGGCCAGCCTCGCGGCGGAATCCGGAGGTCCCCCCTTGGTTCGACCACGTGTTGGAAAAGATGGTGGCCTTCGAGCCAGCGGAGCGGTTCGCCAGCGTTCGGGAGATCATCGAAACCATTCAGGCCGAGACCGAACCAGCCCCTCAAGTCAATCCGGCCGCGGCTCCGCTTTGCCCTCCTCTCCTTCACGCCGCGGGGTACGTCGCGGCCCCGCCAAAGGCCGCAACAGGCGGGCAGCGGCCAGGCCTCCCGGCAGCCGTCACGGCGATGATTGCTGGTGTCGTAGTGTTGGTAGGCTTGGTCGTGGCTTTAATTGTGATGATCCGGAATGCCCAACAGCCGACCCTCGGCCCAGACCTCGCTTCCACGCCGCGGGAGGCCTACGACGCACCGTCGTCAAACGAGCCTGTGATTCAGACGGGCCATCACGCCGGGATCTGGTCCGTGGCCTTCAGTCCCGACGGGCGGTATGTCCTCACGGGATACAGTGATAACACCGCCATCCTCTGGGATACGCAGTCGGGCGAAAAGGTCCGCTCCTTCGCAGGGCACAAAGACTGGGTGAAATCCGTGGCGTTCAGTCCCGACGGGCGGTATGTGCTAACGGGATCGTGGACGGCACGGCGAGGATCTGGGAGGCGGGCAGCGGCCGGGAGTTGGCCGCGCTCGTCAGCCTAGCCGGCGAGGGGTGGCTGGTCGTGGCCCCGGACTGCCGCTGCGATGGGGCATCGCGGGATGTTGCCCGGCAGTATGTCCGCTACCGCAAGCCGGGAACGGCGGAGCTAATAACCGGAGACGCGGTGTTCGACCGATATTACACCCCCGGGCTATTGCGGCAGGTCTTGGGGCATAAGTGGGTGTGGGAGCGATTCAACCGGCCCAACCGGGGTGCTTCTCATACTCCAGCGGAGGTGGGTTTGCTGGTCGCAATATCTCGATCTTGGGGTGATAGGAGGCAAATCTTGTGGTGATCGGGCATGATGCCGCGCAACTCACAACGCCTGGCAACATACGCCGGGCGTATCATTCCATCCGGCGGACTTTGCGGTGTGGTGTTCAGACACGCGTTTTCACACCGAGTCCGGGGCCGGCGACTCAGGGACATCCAAGGGCAGCATCCGGTGCATTCCAGCATCGCGCGCCTGCACACCCTTGAAGAGTGCTTCTCAACCGGGTTAAATGAAGGATTCCGGCTGGCGTGGTACCACGTGCCAACTGATGAGCGAACGCAAGCGATTCCCTGCGGTTTCCTTGCAGATCGCCCCACGGCCAGGGTAAGGAACCGCTCCATGCTTCGATGTGGCCGGGTTCGAGGCGGCAGGGCGAGGGGAATTGCGTGAACTGGGTTGTCCCCCATCGGCGGGGCGCGAACGAATGGACCGAGGATGCGAGTATGTATGCGATCATTGAGGACGGCGGGCGGCAGTACAAGGTAGAACCGGGCCAGCTATTGGACATCGATTATCGCGTTGATGCCATGCCGTTCGCGGCAGAGGGAGGTGAGGCGTCGCCGCAGCAAATCCGCTTTACGCGCGTCCTGGCCGTGCGTGATGAAAATGGGCTGCGAATGGGGAAGCCGAATCTCGAAGGCGCGGAGGTCACGGCGGACGTCCTTGAGACGACGACGGGGCCAAAAATCTATGTCCAAAAGTTCCGCCGGCGCAAGAACTGCCGCCGTCGTCGCGGTCATCGGCAGATTTATCTTCGGGTAAAGATTGCCGACATCCGCGTAAATTGAGTCGGCCGGTTGGCGGATAAGGGGTCACGGCAGCCTACCCGTTGGTGCACGGAAACCAGCGGCCTGGGCGCCGCCGCATAGTCGGAACGCAGATGGCCAGGCCTGTGGGCCGGGGCCATTGCGGCGACGTTCCGACCGGTGGGGCTGCCGCGATTGACGCCGGTGGGTATCCTGTTTCCCCGCGACCCATACGCATTCCCCTCACTGGCCTCTTGTTTCGCATGGTGGCTCTGGGAAGCTGGCCGGGACGGTTCCGCTAGCAAGATGGCATGTAGAATCCTTCCCCGCGGAAAGCATCGCTGAGATAAAGGTAGAGAAGGCAGAAAATGTCAGACCTGATCGAGGTTCATGGTGGGCTCAAGGGGCCGGTGAACCGTACGGTTCGTCCCGAAGAGAGGGAAGCGTTCTTGGCTCGGGCGAGGAATCTGGTGCGGGTACCTGTATCCGACGCGGATCTCTCCACGGTGTATCGTTTCGGCGACGGTGGCCTCAGCCCGCTTACCGGACCGATGGACCGAGAGACGTACGATCGGGTCTTGGAAGAATCCGTCATCGAGTATCAAGGGAAGCTTTACGCCTGGACCATTCCGTTGGCCTTTCCGGTTACCAAGGAGCTGGCGGCGACCCTTCAACCTGATCAGGAGGTAGCGCTATCGCCCAACGGAGCGGACCCCGTCGCCATCCTGAAGATCACCGACGTATTCCCCTGGGATAAGCGGAAGTATTTGGCACGGGTTTATCTGACGGAACGGACCGACCATCCCGGTGGGGACATGGTCCTGAAAGGGGACGGGGACAAGGACTACCTGATCGGCGGCGAGATATGGGTTTTGCCGCAACCCCAGCATCCGCGCTTTGGTAAGTATGTCTTGCGTCCCAGCGAAGTGCGGGAAATGCTTCGGGGCAAGGGCTGGGATCGGGTGGTCGCATTTCAGACGCGGAATCCGCTCCACCGTGCCCACGAGTATGCCCTGGTTTACGGGTTGGAGCAGCTCCTGCGGCAAGGATACAACGCGGGGGCTTGCTTGAATCCCTTGATCGGCGAGACCAAGGGGGACGACGTGCCCGCCGAGGTCCGTATGCAGACGTACGAGACCCTGATTTCCCAACGGGGGTTGGGCGATGGCGATAGCGACCCCTCGCTTTGGGGACCCCGCAACGAGTCCGTCCCGGACCGCGTGATGCTTTTGGGGCTGGACATCAAGATGTTCTATGCGGGCCCCAAGGAGGCGGTAATGCACGCGATCTACCGGCAGAACTCCGGATTTACCGACATCATCATCGGTCGAAAGCACGCGGATGCCCCCTATCATGACGGCACACCGATCTGGGGCGATTTCGATGCGCAGCACATCTTTGAAGAATTGAAGGGGGATTTGAAGATTCGCCCCTTGCGAGTGGGCTTTGCCGCCTATTACGAGTCGGTCGGCCGTGTCGACTTGATGGAAAACCACCCCAATGAGAAGCCGGTGTCGATTTCGGGGAAAGAGATTCGCGCGGCACTCCGCGAAAACCGCCCGGTGGACCCGCGAATCATGCGCGAGAGCACGGCGCGAATTCTTGCTCGGGCCATGGCCGATCGCTAAGCCCTGGGATCGGTCATAGCCATGCCCTCGAGTTGGTGGTCGTACCTCCTCAGCGGCCTTGCCGCCGTCTGCATGGGATTTGCCAAGACGGGTATGCCAGGTACCTCCGTATTGGCGGTGGCTCTGATGGCGCAGGGATTTCGGCACGATGCAGAGCTGTCGGTCGGTGCCATGCTGCCCATTCTGCTGGTAGGCGACGTGGTGGCCGTGGCGTGGTACCATCGACACACGTCATGGTTGCGATTGTGGCGGCTGTTCCCCGCCGTTTCGCTGGGCTTGGCGATCGGGTACGGTGTATTACGGATGGTCGAAGGGAATCAGCTTCGGCCGATCCTCGGCGTGCTGATCGCCATCATGTTTTTCGCTGAGATTCTGCGCCGCCGGTTCAGCGCGGATCAGATACCGCACGGTTGGGCATTCACGGCGGGGGTCGGCACGCTGGCCGGTTTTGGGACGATGGTCGGAAATGCCGCCGGACCCGTCATGACCTTGTATCTCCTCAGCCAGGAGTTGCCCAAGGATCGCTTCATGGGCACTTGCGCGGTCTTCTTCTTTATCGTGAACCTCATCAAGTTGGTTCCTTACACCACGGAGGGGATGATCACAGCAGAAACGCTGAAGTTCGCCATGTACGGCATCCCCATGACGCTTTTCGGCGTGGTGCTGGGTCGATGGGCATATCATCGTCTGTCACAACGAACATTCGACTTCTTGATACTCTGTCTCGCCGGAACGGCCTCGCTCTGGCTGTTTGTGGGGTGAAGAAGGGCAGGTCGGCCTCGCCTGAGCTAAACTAACAGCGTGGGCGGAACCGAGAAGCCGGGCCCGACGCTACTGGCAGGGTGCGAGAGTCGGCCGGGCGGCAACACGGCTTCCGCGGGGCCTGTATCGCCAAAGCGGGAATGCCAACAGACGTACACGTCAACAGGGACAGGGGATTTGCGGTGCGACGGCCCAGTATTGCGAGCATTCTTCCGCTCATTTTGCTTGCTGTATTATGTTTGGTGGGATGTCGAGCACGGCAGGGAGGGGAGCCGGCATCAAAGCTGCCAGCCGAAGGCTCCCGGGGTAAGACCGTCGTAAGCGAAGGGGGCGGTAATACCGGCCGGGCGGCGGAGGTTTGTGTGCCGGAAATCGGCGGGCCATTGCCGATGCGAGTGGAAGGCAAGGCGTTGAAGCCGGTGCGAGTCTCCCGGACGAACGACGCCCGGGTTTGGCCCGACTATGCCCCGCCCGAAGGGGTTCGTGTAACGTTACCCGAGATGCCACCCCAACTCACGGCTGTGGCTGAACCCGGCGTGGAGCGCGGCCAAGCGGAATAGCCCACAAACAGCCTCCTTCGTCTGACGACCGTCTTTTACAGCGGAAAAAGGGAAATGCCTTCCGGTTGAGCCGATGCCGCACGGAGGGAGTTTTTCACCGCAATCTTCCAGCACAGGATTCGAGAGCTTCGGGCGTGGAGTTATGGACTGGGGTGGTTGGACCATCGTGTGGTTGGTGAGCGAGTGGCTGATCCGTGCGATCATGCTGCCGGTGATCGTCCTTCGCCAAGATCGGCCGAGCACCTGCCTGGCATGGTTGGCGGTGGTTTTTTTCCTGCCTTGGCCTGGGCTGTTTACGTACTTGTTGATTGGTGAAAATCGTTTGGGAAGGCAGCGGCTAAGGCAACGGCGCAGCCGCTTCGTAGAACTGCATGAGGGGCTTCCGCCGTCTTCTTTAGCGTTGGGCGACCGGCGTACGGTGAGCGACAAGCTCTCGGCCGAGGACGACGACGGTTCGGACGCGTATCGGTCCACGGATGAGATGCCGCCACCGAGCTCCCTGCCGGACGAGTTCCGGCCGATTGCGTCGCTGGTGGAACGATTCGCCGGTTGGCCAATCGCCTCGGGCAATCAAGTCGCGTTTTTGAGCGATGCCGAGTTGATGATCGATCGCCTGGTGGCGGAAATCGACGCGGCCCAGGACCATGTGCATCTGCTGTTTTTTATCTTCCGTGACGACTACTTGGGACGGCGGGTGGGAGATGCGCTAATCCGGGCAGTGAAGCGTGGCCTGGTTTGCCGCGTGCTGGTGGATGCCGTTGGGTCGCGGCGCATGATCCGAGGCTTGGGGGCCGAATTGCGAAGAGAGGGGGTGCAGCTTGTGACCGTCCTGCCTGTCGGCCTTTTTCGCGTCCCCTTCGCCCGACTGGATTTGCGGAATCACCGAAAATTAGCGGTCATCGACGGTCGCGTAGCATACACCGGCTCGCAGAACATTGTGGAGCCTTCGTATGGTCACAGAAAGGCGGGGCGTTGGCACGACGTGACGGCCCGCATCGTCGGCCCTGCTACGCGGCATCTTCAATTGCTATTTCTGGAGGATTGGTTCCACGAGACGGGGGAGTGGCTGGACCTGCCACGCTACTTCCCAGCCCCAGAATCGGCAGGCGACTCCGTACTTCAGGTCTTGCCGAGCGGGCCGGACATGCCGAGTGATCTGTTTCGCGACATCTTCGTCAAGGCTGTGTTTCTGGCTCGGGAACGAATCATCCTGACGACCCCCTACTTCGTTCCGGATGAGCCTCTGATGGTTGCCTTACGGCTGGCGGCGTATCGCGGGGTGCAGGTGGATTTGGTGATCCCCAAGCAGAGCGATCACCCGGTCGTGGACGCGGCTGCCGCTTTTTACTATTCCCAGTTGGTCCGAGAAGGGGTCCATGTGCATTACTTCTTGCCGGGACTGTTGCACGCCAAGACGGCGACGTTCGACGGGCGATTGGCCATTTTCGGGTCGGCCAATTACGATATTCGCTCTTTTCGGCTCAACTTCGAACTCAATCTGGTGCTCTATTCTCCAGCCGCCGTGGCCGAATTGGTCCGGCTCCAAGAGCGTTACTTGGCCCTCTCTCGGTGTCTGAAAGCCAGCGCATTGCCCGACCGCGTCTGGCCTCAACGCCTTTGGATTGGCCTGGCGAAACTACTCAGCCCTCTTCTTTAGTCTTAGCAACCCCTTCCTTCAGGTGGGTCGCGGCCAGTTTGCAAACAGGGCCTGCAAGGCAAAGTCCGCCTGACCTCATGACATGCCCAGAGTATGTTGCGGGGCGTTATGTCCCGTTACCAAAGGGCGTTGAACGAAGCAAACAACCCTACACGGTAGTACTGGGCTCCACTGTAGATGGGGTGAGTCCCCGGGAGATAATTCGCTAGAGGGGGTGCTGTGTCTTCGAGTGGGGGTTTTGACGGTTTATTTCGTAGCCGACCGGGGGACCTTCATCGGGCTGAGATTCGGTGTCATGCTCAAACTCAATATATGCATCTTCTCCACAATGCCCATATTCATGCAATTTGTGGGCAAGGAATCGGAAATACTGGCAAACCTCAACGATTGTATTCAACCTGAACTTTAGATTGATTCGATAAAACCGTAAGCAGTGATCATGTGTCCGCCTCGTTTTCTCCATGTGTTCCAGGAGAGGATGCGAGGGGATCGCAGGGTGGCTCGCGTGGGGGGAACCCGGCGAGTTGCCATAGGTTGTAGCCCCTATTGGATGCGATGGCTTTCGCCGATCCTACGCTTTCAGCGCGATCGGTGTGGAGGTGGGGGAATCTAAGGAAGGATCGTTCCACCATGACCCGAATCAACACCAACGTCAGCTCGCTTACGGCACAGAAGACTCTAGCCCGTTCGCAGGCTCAATTGCAGCAGGCGCTGACCCGGCTCAGCACCGGCCTGCGAATCAACACTGGCAAGGACGACCCGGCCGGTCTGATTGCCAGCGAGGCGCTTCGCAGCGACATTACCAGCATCCAGCGGGCGATTACCAACAGCCAGCGTGCCAATCAGATGATCGCCACGGCGGACAGCGCCCTGGGGCAGGTCAGCTCGCTGCTGAACGATATCCGTGGGCTGGTCTCCGAGGCGGCGAACACCGGGGCCATGTCGGCCGAGCAGATTCAGGCCAACCAGTTGCAAATCGACTCCTCGCTCGAGGCCATCGACCGCATCGCGCAAGTGACCCAATTTCAGGGCCGGCGCTTATTGGACGGGAGCTTGGACTTCGTTACAGAGGGGCAGGATCCCGCTGTGCTCAAGGACTTGCAAATCGATCAGGCCAATTTCGGTTCCAATAATGAGATCGGGGTCAACGTCACCGTTGTGCGGCAGGCTACCAAGGCACAACTGCGCTACGGCTTTGGGGCGGTCGCGAACAACGTGGTCTTGGAAATCGGCGGAAAACAAGGATTCGAGGCCTTCAGCTTTGCGGCGGGGAGCAAGGTCGAGGATATGGCGCGGGCTATCAACCTGGTGGCCGATGCGACCGGTGTGGTAGCTGATGTGCAACAAGAGGCGACGCAAGGCGCCCTGACGACCTCCAGCTTTGGCCTGGATAACGACGTGGTGATCACGGCCGACCAGGCAGGCCAGGAAGCCGGCGACATTCGTGTCAAATATGTGAAGAGTTCGTCCGCCACCACAACCGCAACGTACACAGCCGCCACGGGAACGCAACCCGCCCTGTTGCAGGTTCAGCTCGGCACGCAGCAGTGGGTGGCGGCCTCGGGCGAGGTCAACCCCTCCG
>DYLS01000086.1:0-7478 GCA_020721965.1 Blastopirellula marina
CGCCTTCAGCGACTACCCTGGCAGCGACAGCGGCATGTTCGGGTTCGCTTTTGGCGCAGCGAATTATAGCGCAAACAGTCTGATGCTGCTTGCGACGCGGTATCCAGATTGCGACAGCATACTGTCGGGGCGACAAACTCACGGCAGGATCGTCGGTGGCCTCCCACTCGCGACGTACGCTGTGACTGGCGGCGGGGCGTCCTTCCCCAGGTCCAGCCCCAAAAGCTCCTGCACGGCGTGCGAATCGTGCATCAATTCCTATAGCATTGACATCGAGTTTTAGTTGCAACATATAGTCGTGTGCAATGGCGGTGGGGCATCACAGGACATCGCGGCGGGGGGTCATTGTTCCTCTTCCTCCAAAGAAATCTGCAAATCGGGAGGCAAATCGGTATTGGGAAAGCCGGCGGCGTACAGTTTTTTCAAGGCCCAGGCTGCGCTGCCCGGCCAATCGGGAAAGTCTTGGGGCTGCTCGCTCAGCGCGGCGCGGAGGGCGGGGATGGCGGCTTCGGCGGCGGGTCCCATCTCCAGCAACAAGGCCATGGCCTCCTCGCGATAGGTGCCCTCGCGGAGGTCGCGGAGAATGGCATCAATGGCAGGCTGCGGTGGTCCACCCAGCCGCCACTCTGCCCAATAGACCACGGAGGCCGGGAAGACCGGCCCCTTTTCATGCGAGTTCAAGATCGCCTTGGCTGCCAGCTCGCCTGCCGCGGGACCGATCCGCCCCAGGGCCTGGATGGCCTGTTCGCGGACCGGCTGAAGGGGATCATCCACGGCCGCGATCAGAGCATTCACCGCGTCGGCCCCGATGTCGGCTCCGAGCTTGCCGAGCGCTGCCGCTGCGTTGCGCTTCACGGAGGGGGCGCCCTTTGCGAGGCGATCCACGAGATCGGGCACGGCGGGCAGCGCGGCGGGAGCACCAATGGCCCCTAACGCCCGGCATGACCAATACTGCGTGTGAAAATCGTCGGAAAAGAGCTGCTTGCGGAGGAGCGGGACGGCGGGGGCCGACGCCGGACCAATGCTCATCAACGCCCCGATCACCGTGCGGCGATAGCGGGGATCGTCCTTTGCCAAAAGCTCGATCAGGCGGGGTACCGCCGGGGCAGCAGCCGGGCCGACCTCATAGATTCCCAGGCACCCGTAGGCCACTCGCTTGGGTTCCTCGCTCTGGAGCAAGTCCATCAAGGCGGGCACGGCAGCCTCTTGATAGCGCCCCAATGCCTGGGAGGCCAGAATCCAATTCGGCTTTTGCCACCGCCCACCGTCGTCGTCCAAGGCCTTGATCAAGGCCGGCACGGCGACGTCGGCGTGCGCCGGGGCCGTCTCCGCCAGACCTTGAATGGCCGCGCGGCGGACATCCGGGTCCTGATCCGCCAGGCTCTGGACCAATTCCGGCACGGCGTCGGCGCCGTGCTTCGCCAGCTCCGCCACCGCGGCCGCCCGCTGGGCCGCCGCTTGCCGCTCGGCCTGTGTCCGCGAATCTGCCGCCGGGGTCGGAATTTCTGTTGCGTCCGCCGCCTCGGGAGCGGCCGTCTCCGCCAACACGGCGAATCCCCGACTAGGCGGAGCCAGCAGCCCCACGCCCAGGCAACACGCGATCGCGCCCCAGATGATCCGCCTGCGTAACACGCCCGGGCGGCTATCGTGAATCTCGCGAGCTGGCCGAAGGCAGCACGACGGCTGGTATTCAATCGCTGGGTAATGCAACACCATGGTAGTTCTCCGGAAATAAGGACGGCCACTCCGATGCGGCCCTTCGATCTGTGAGCCGAACGCGCATCCCACCGTCATAACTGGACTTTTGCAAATTGGGGGCACAAGCCCCTCTAGGCCGCTAGGAGAGGGTTAGCCTGTGGGCAATTAGGCGCGAAAACGGTTTGCCTTGTTTGCCTGATTTGACCAAACCCTCACCCCTTGGCCCTCTCCCAGAGGGAGAGGGGAGCAGTTTGCAAAAGTCCAGTCATAATCATACGAACGCCGGCGACGATGCAGCCCCATTTCATCGTAGCGAGAGGGCAAGCCCTCCGCGATCCCTGCGACCTTGAGGTTCACCCAGCGTTAAATCGCCGTGGTAGAGATTACCGATCTGGACAATCGCCTGTCGCGCAAAGTGTCCCATGAGCACCATACTTCGGCGCTAAATTGAGTAACCCGAGCCACCAGCGTAAGCTGGTGGTGGCGTCCTGGGCAAGACTCTTGAAAGCATCACTTCTTGGCGGTTCCCCCACCTCGGGCTGACGCCCGAGGCTCACTCGCTAACGCGTCTTTCTGCCGCGTGGGGTGCTCTGTGAGCACCATTCGGTGCCGGTTATTTTGGTCGCGTACTGGGCCGTGAATCGCCGGGCAAGAATTCGGGGGAGGTCATTCGGTGGTGCGTGCGACGGTCGGGCGACCTTTTCCCGCGTGCGGCTATCTGGTACCTTCGCAAGGAGGGCAGATAGCAACCAGCGGCGACCTCGACGCCGGGGGGAATCGCCTACCCGTTGGCGATCGGACCGGCACCGGGGGTAACGCCGCGGGGGGGTGTCCCCACGTCGCCGGCTACCGTTGTTGGATGCTCGCACCGGGCGCATCGGCGTCTGGAAGAAGCTGCTCGTTCGTGGGCACGGATGTTCTCAGGGAGTCTCTCGCCTTGGCAACGCTGATCATCGAAAATCAAGGGCCTTCGAATTTACCACAATCCGAACCGTCTGTCGTGGATGCGGCGGGGGCCGAGACACCCGCTCCGGCAAAAAACGGCAACGGCACGCCGCAGCGGAACCGGGTGACGGCCGAAAGCCTGGCCTCCCAGCAGCGGGAAATCTCGGTCAGCGAGTTTTTTGCCAAGAATCGGCACCTCCTGGGGTTCGACAATCCCCGCAAGGCCCTGCTGACCACGGTCAAAGAGGCCGTGGACAACGCCCTGGACGCCTGCGAAGAAGCGGGGCTGTTGCCGGAAATCTGGGTGCGGATCGAGGTCCTGGCCGAGAACCGCTATCGCGTGAGCGTGCAAGACAATGGGCCGGGCATCGTCAAAAAGCAGATTCCGCTCATTTTCGGCAAGCTCCTCTACGGCTCCAAGTTTCACCGTTTGCGGCAAAGTCGGGGACAGCAGGGGATTGGCATCAGTGCGGCAGGGATGTACGGCTTGCTCACGACCGGTCGTCCGGTCAGCATCGTCAGCCGCACTGGCCCCAAGAAGCCCGTTCATTACTACGAAATCCAGATCGATACCAAGCGCAATCGTCCGGAGATCGTCAACGGGAAGGGCGAAGGAGTGGACATTCCGCCCGATGACGAAGCCGCCGAGTTCCTCCAGCAACACGATTTGTCATGGCAAAAGGTGGAACATGGCACGCTCGTGGCCATCGAGCTGGAGGCCAAGTATCAGCGCGGCCGAGGGAGCGTGGACGAATACCTGGAACAAACCGCCATCGCCAATCCGCACGTGACCTTGCATTATGTGGACCCCGACGGCAAGACGCACGATTATCCTCGCGTGGCGGAAGTCCTCCCCGCCGAGCCGAAGGAAATCAAGCCGCATCCGTACGGCGTGGAGCTGGGCACCCTGATTACGATGCTGAAGGAGTCGAAGAGCGGGACGCTGGGGCGTTTTCTGGGGGAGTCTTTTTCGCGGATCAGCCCGGCGGTGGCCAAACGCGTGTTGCAAACGGCGTCCTTGAGCATTCGAACCAGCCCCAAGCGATTGGGGCGGGCCCAGGCGGAGGCATTGTTTCAAGCCCTGCAAAGCGAGAAGATCCAGTCGCCGGCCGTGGAGTGCCTGTCGCCCATCGGGGAGGAGTTGATCTTGCGGGGGATGCGGCAGACGGTTCCCGGCGAATTCTACACGGCAGTGACCCGCCCGCCCGCCGTTTACCGCGGCAATCCCTTTCAAATCGAGGTCGGGTTGAGCTACGGGGGCGGCCCGGCCACCTACCGCATCTCGCGGGAAGTGCTGGAAGAGCTGCTCGAAGAAACGGATGCCCGAACACTTCGACAATTCCTCACCGTAACGTTCGATGGGGTCGGTCCGGACGGGGCCGACAAACTGCTCCGCGAGGCGCGATTGCGGGCCAGGATCTCGCCCGGCCGCCTGAAACCCCGAGAACGCGACCAACTCTTCGAGGCCCTGCGGCGCGTGAACCTCAGCGAAGGTCAAACCATGAACGTCCTCCGCTACGCCAATCGCGTGCCGCTGCTATTCCAAGCCGGGGCCTGCGCCATCACGCAAACGGTGATGAGCACGAATTGGCGGGCTTATGGCCTGGCACAGTCCCGCAACTCCTTGCCCACCGGCCCGGTCACGCTGATGGTCCACATCGCCAGCGTGTGGGTCCCCTTCACCAGCGAATCCAAGGAGGCCGTGGCGGGCTACCCCGAGATCCAAAAGGAATTGCGTCTGGCCTTTCAGGCCGTGGGGCGGCGCCTGGCCGTGTATCTCCATCGTCGCAATCGCGTCAAGGTGCAGGGCGAAAGACGCAACATCTTCCTCCGCTATCTCCGCGAGGTAGCCGACGCGGCGGCTGCGATTCGAGGCGTGGATCGCGATGAAATCCACCATCACCTGATGCAGGTCGCGAAACGCGTGACGGCCGAGGCGGACATCAAGCTCGACGAGCACGGCAACCCGGTCCTGGAGGAAAGCGATGCGGATTATGCCGGTCCGGTCCTGATCGTCCCGCAAGAGGAAAGGGGTTCATCCCCAGCGGTTCTGCCGGGGAAAAACCCCAGCCAATCGCAGCCGCGCTTGTTCGACGACGCCTGATCCGGCCTTGGAGACTCTAGCGCGAAGCCCGCCTGATTCCGCGATGTACGCAGCAGAGGTTGCGAGGCGCCGTGTGCCATCACTACAAAGTGCTGGGCCAGGCCAACAAGCGTGCGCTCTAATGCTAGGCGCGACAGGGCTTGACGCGATGAGCACGCGATTAGCAGGGGAGCGAGCGATCCAGCGATCCCGGCTCACCGGTCGGCATCCGTGCACGGCGGACACGCCTCGCTGCCGTACCGCTGAGGCAGAAACGAGGGACGGGGCTGGGATCGCACGGCCTCCAGAATCGGATCGCAGGGGTGCCGCGCGGTGACGTAGGAAACAGCCTGTTCCAAGGCCCAGCCGCGGATCCAATGCAGATACGCGATCACCGTCGTCGGCGAGCGATTCATTCCCGCCGTGCAATGGACATACACGCCATGCCCGGCTTCGATCAGCTCATCCAATTTCGCCGCCACGTCAGGGAGCCGATGCGTCAAATCGTCCAGATCGAAGTCGCGAACCGGCTCGCGGACCTCCACGATCCGCATCTGTTTCAGTGCCGAGACGACAGCCGACCGATCCTCATGGCTCCACAGGATGTCCTCGTCGGTTTGAAGGTTGAGCACGGCGGTGATGCCGATCTCCTTGAGCGTCTGGACATCCGCCACGCTGCCGGGAAAGCTGCCTACCCATAGACGTTCCAAAATCGGGCTAACTCGCATGCGCACCTCGCGTTGCCAAACGTGTGTTTACCTAGAGCCGCGCGGCGGCGGGACACCGTTCCCGGCGGAGCCGCCTGAATATAGCGGCGCCACCTTAATATAACAGCGCAGGATGGTTGGCTTGCCTCGACATGCTGTGGTGATGCGACCTAGCGGCCCACCCTGTTTGCTGGGCACGATATGCTGGGCAGCTCATGCAATCGCGCGGGCTTCGCGCTGTAAAGCCAAACGCGCCACGGGCGGCGCCAACGAAGACGCCGTAAACCCGTGCAATCGGGCGGACTTTGGGTTGTAGGATTAAACGGCCTCCGGAATCACGAACGGCTCGCGATACGTTCGTTTGAAGAGCGGCGATGCCTCCGCCGGCGCTGCGACCTGCTCGGTCTGCGGGTCAATCGTCAGCTTCACCCCGCCGAGTCGATAACTGATGTTCGCGTAATGGATCCACAGGGCGCTGATGTGTCCCTCCTCGACGTCGGCATTGGGGCGATTCCGTGAACGAATACACGCTACGAAATTCTCCTTATGCTCGGGGTCCGGAAATCGCCCAAAGCGTTGGGCCGCGACCACCGGCTGCCGGTTCTTGGGGCGATCGAAGACCTGCCAACCGCCCCCGTGCCGCCCCACGATCATCAAGCCTTCGGAACCATAGATTTCGATTCGCGTGGCGCACTGTAACCACAGCGGGAACATGTCGCTATCGCGGACCTCCGGGTCAATCTTCAACATGTACGGCGTGTACAAGGTCAGCTCGAAGGAAACGACCAGGCCATCGAATTCATAGACGGCGATCTGCGTGTCGGGCGTCTCCGCCGCACCCTCCTGGTTGAACCGACCGCCCACCGAATAGACGGTCTTCGGATAGGTCACGCCTAACAACCATCGGGCAAGGTCGATTTGGTGGCTGGAATCGTTGGCGATGTCTCCTCCCGAGTACCGCCAGAAGTGATGCCACTGGTGATGGAAATTCGCGTTGTATCGGGCGGCCGGGGCGGGGCCATTCCAAAGGTCCCAGTTCAGGCCGGGGGGGGGGTCGCCGTCCGGTACCACAGGGAAGTTCCCCCAGTACTTCTGGTCGAAGATGCGGCAGAAATGTATCTTGCCCAGCTTGCCCGAGGCAAGGTACTCCTTGGCCGCCAGGTTGTACGGTGCGCTGCGATTCTGCGTGCCAATTTGGACGACGCGATTGTACTTCCTGGCGGCTTCCACCATCTTCCGCCCTTCCCAGGCGTTGTGCGAAGCTGGCTTTTCCACGTAAACGTCCTTGCCCGCCTGACACGCCCAGACGGTGGACGGCGCGTGCCAGTGATCCGGCGTGGCCGATACGATCGCGTGCACGTCCTTGTCCTCCAGGGCTTGGCGGAAATCTTCCACCACCTTGGGCGCAGCGCCCTCTTGAAGGTCTCCCAACGTCTTGGCCAGGGCCTCCGCCCGTGGCAGATCGGGATCGCAGCAGTAGAGCACGCGGCAATCGCCCCGCTTCACGAAACCCGGCCCCAACCCCCCGGCTCTCCCGCCGCATCCAACCATCGCCAAGTTGATGCGCTCGTGGGCTTGCATGGCGTAAACCGATGCGGCGCTGGGCAAGATCGTCAAACCCGCGGCCATTCCGCTCCGCATCAAGAAATCCCGGCGAGATACATCTGCTGCCTTTTGCCGGCTAGAAGAAGATCGGTGAGCAGCCATCGTTACCTCCCTTTCTTTACGAGACGTGAGCTGGCCATCATTGCAACCACGACTTCGCCACGGGAATTTCCCCAATCTGTGACGATTGGTCTCGGCAATCATCTTGCCGTAGCCGACCGATGCAAGGCGAGACCCGACCTGGACTCCGTGACGCCGCATACCTTTTTTCGGGTAGGAAGTTGTCGGGTAGCACGCCGGGCATGGTGCATCATGCCCCATGCCGGCGGCCCCGTCAAGCCACGCGAAACCGTTTTGACCAGGAAGTCGCCGCCACGCAGGTTGCTCTTTGAGTACCGTCCCTTGCCAGCGTTCACAATTGGCACCCGCGCCACCAGCGT
>DYLS01000086.1:7578-18634 GCA_020721965.1 Blastopirellula marina
GCCACCAGCGTAAGCTGGTGGTGACGCGTTGCGCAGCGCTCTGGGGGCATAACGGTGATCGACATCCGCTACGCTGCGGCTCACAACTCCCAGCCCGGCCGATACTCTCGCGTCAACAACGGCCTGGCCGATTCGGGGGAGACCAGCCGCGCCGATTCAGGCTCGTATTCCACAGGCGAACCGCATCTCAGGGCGACTGTCCCCAAATTCACCGTTTGGGAAACGGCCGAAGCGGAGAGGAAGTTGCCCGGCGACGGGTCTCCGCCGCGGCAAGCGGCTACCCAAAGGTCGAGGTGTGCACCCCGATCCGGCACGGCTTGCGTGAAAGCCTCTCCCAAGGTTTGATCCAGCGGCGTGTGCTTGCCCTCGGTAAACAAGATGGGGTCTTGACCCGAGAAACCGGCCAGGATGGCCCCTTTTTCGCCGACGAACAAGATTCCCTCCGCGGCCGGTCGTTGGCCGGCGGCCTCCAGGGCATCGGGCAGGCGCGGCTTCATACCGCCGTCGTACCACCACAATTCCAGACCGTCGCCACTGGAACCGGGAGCAAAACGGAATCGCAGGGTGCAAGCCGTGGGATACGAATAGTCGTTGCGAATCACGCGACACGCCGTCTTCACGGTGGTGCACTGATGCGTGCCCCAGCCCTCGGCGCTCACGGCAGGTCCCAAGCCCAATTGATCGAATACCGGCCATAGGCTATAGATGCCCATATCGGCCATAGAGCCGCCACCGAAATCGTACCAGCCGCGAAAGACGGTGTGGGTGTAGCAGGGGTGATACGGCCGATCGACAGCCGGGCCGAGCCATAGCTGCCAGTCGAAGCCCTTGGGGACGGGCGGCCGGTCTTGGGGAATCTCGGCATACTGCGGCCAGACCGGTCGGTTCGTCCAATTGTGGATTTCCCGGAGTTTTCCGATCACGCCTTGTTTGACGGCCGCGCTAATGCGCGCGTTGCCCAATCCCGCACCATAGGCCAGCAGATGCGTGGCCTTGCCCGTCGTGGCGGCCGCCTCTAGCACCTTGTGCGTCTCGGTCATGCGGTTGGCGATCGGCTTGTGCATCAGCACGTGCTTGCCGTGTTTCATGGCGGCGATAGCAACCGCGGCGTGCAAATGATCGGGCGTCATGACCTTTACCGCGTCGAGGTCGGACTCTTTTTCCAGAAGTTCGCGGAAGTCGGCGTAAGCACGGCAGCCGTGAAAGGGTTTGCCGCGCTGGTGGGAGTAGTAGGTCTCGACGACCAGTCGCCCCACCTCGCGACCGCCAGGACAGCCCTCCGTGGTTCGCCAGTTGGGATCATCGAGCAGCCGCCCGATCAGGCCGCGGATCTCGCCCGCACCCCATTCCAGATAGTCGTCGCTGTCGGTGTTGGGATCGCAGACAGCCGTAATCTCGATGGCCGGATGATCCAGCAGGGCCTTCAATTCGCGAAACCCCTGGGTACCCATGCCAATGTGCGCCAAACGAATTTTGTCGCTGGGCGGCACTTGTCCCGATCCGGCCACGACGTGGCGCGGCACCAGCGTGGCCGCACCCAGCAACGAACTGGCGACGAACGTACGACGGGGGAGAGCATTCTTTCGCATGACATCTTTCCTTTCCGCGCAAGCGTTCCCAACGAAAGTCGCGTCGCGCCAAGTCCTGGCTGAACTTGGCGCTGCCGCGGTCCGCGAAAAATCCATCCGTATTATGACCGGCGGGGTGGCGATCCTCCAGCCTCGACGCCCGCCATGCCCGGCGGGTTCCCTTGTAGCTCTACCGTTGGCCAGCCGGTATAATGCCAACTGTTTGAGCGGTCGTTTTCGCCTCCGACCGGCGATCCTTGTTCGGCAAGGGCGCAATCGCAGCCGTTGTGGGGAGTAACCTCATGTTGTACACGATGGTATGTTTCGGGCAGCTCGTTCCGTCCTGGCTGATCGGCGTCGTCCTGGCCGTGATCGGCGTCGGCATGTTGCTGCTCCTGCTGATTCTGGCCTTGATCTACGGATCGCTTTGGTTTCAGGCCTTCATGTCCAGCGCTCGCGTGAGCATCTGGAGCCTGGTAGGCATGAGTCTCCGCCAGGTCAATGCCGCGCTGATCGTCAAGGCCAAAATCATGGCCGTCCAAGCGGGTCTGGGGCCGGAGAGGCAAACCGGCATCACAACGCGGCGCTTGGAGGCCCATTACCTGGCGGGTGGCAACGTCATGAATGTGATCATGGCGCTGATCGCTGCCCAACGGGCGCAGCTCCCCCTGACCTTTGATCAAGCGGCGGCGATCGACCTGGCGGGTCGCGACGTTCTGGACGCCGTACGGACCAGCGTTTATCCCAAGGTCATCGATTGCCCGGACCCCCGTTCCGGGCGGACGATGCTCAGCGCCATCGCCAAGAATGGCGTGGAACTGAAGGTCCGTGCACGAGTCACCGTGCGGACGAAGATGGAAACCTTGATCGGCGGTGCCACGGAAGAGACGGTCATCGCCCGAGTCGGCGAAGGCATCATCACCTCCATCGGTTCGGCGGAGACCCATCTGAAGGTCTTGGAGAACCCGGACCTCATCTCCAAGGCGGTCCTCAACCGTGGGCTGGACCATGCGACCGCCTTCCAGATCGTGTCGATCGACATCGCGGACGTGGATGTGGGCCAGAACATCGGTGCTCGACTTCAAGCCGATCAAGCCGAGGCCGATACCCGCGTCGCCCGCGCCAAGGCCGAGGAACGCCGTGCCATGGCTATGGCTCGCGCCCAGGAAATGAAGGCCGCCGTGGCCTACAATCGCGCCCAGGTGGTCTTGTCCGAGGCTGAAGTTCCCAGGGCCATGTCGAAGGCCATCCGGGAAGGTCGCTTGGAAGTGCTGTCCTCGCGGAACTGATCGCCATAGATCGGCATGATCGCGTGGAAGGAGCGGCAATCGGCCTCTTGAGCTGGCGTGGGACGTGCGGTGATTCGGGAAGCGGTGGCCCTCTAAGGCTTGCCACGGCGTCACACCCGCATTGGGCCAGGCCGCCACTTTTTACCTGGCGCTGGCGCGTCTTACCTGGCGCTGGCGCGTCCGGATTGCCCCCTCGTTCCAGACGGCCGGCTTGCGTCCCAGGGGTGCCGATCCGGCAGATTCTGGCATCCCCGCTCTGCCGAGTGCCTGCGGAGGCTTCCGCGTATCATGAAAATGGGGATTGGAGCGGCATTTTGCTTGCATAGCCGCGGCCGCGGCCCCATACTCATTGGCAGCGAGGCGTTTCTATGGCGGTAATCTGTCCTCGGTGTGGTGCCGCATACGACATCACGCTGTTCCAGTTCGGACGCTGCGTGCACTGCGAGTGCGGCCGCTGGCTGGACTTGCAGTCGGGTCACACCCTGACGCACGCTGGCCAAGCCGAGGGAGGGTTTCCGATGGCCGAGATTTCCGTAGGAAAGGTGTCGCACTATTTTAGCCACCTGCACGTCGCGGCAGTGGAATTGACTGGCACCTTGGCGGTGGGTGACGTGGTTCACATCCACGGCCACACCACCGACTTCGTTCAGCCTGTCCATTCCTTACAGGTGGAGCACCAAGCGGTGCAAGTAGCTGGGCCGGGTCAGTCGGTGGGAATGGAAGTCCGAGATCATGCCCGAGAGCACGACATCGTCTTCAAGATCATCGCCGACTGAGCACCCGGATGAGGGCTGGGAGGGCTTGGTCCGTCAGGCGGCGGACGATTGGTCCGAATATGCCTTGCTGGACTTCGGTGGAGGGCGGCGTCTGGAACGCTTTGGTCCTTGGATCACGGATCGGCCGGCCCCCGGGGCCTCGCAGCCGAAGGCCACCCCGGACCGCTGGGCGCTCGCGCAGGCGGTGTACCACAGCCCACGCGGCGGCAAAGGCGCGTGGCGATGCCGGGACGGCCTGCCGCCGTCTTGCACCGTCTCGTGGCGAGGGCTGCGATTCGAGCTGAAATGGGGGCCGTCCGGACAGGTGGGCCTATTTCCCGAGCACGCAACCGATTGGGCGATCGTGCAGTCCTTGTTGCGAAACAGGGGTGGTAAGCGGTTGCTGAACCTGTTTGCCTACACCGGTGGGGCGACGCTGGCCGCCGCGCAAGCCGGGGCCGAGGTCTTCCACGTCGATGCCACACGGAACATGGTGGCCTGGGCCGCCCACAACGCGGAACTCTCCGCCCTCCGCGAGGCCCCCATCCACTGGATCGTGGAGGACGCTGGAAAATTCCTCCGCCGGGAACTACGCCGCGGCAACTCGTATTTCGGAATCGTGCTCGATCCACCATCGTATGGGCACGGACCACGCGGCGAATCCTTCCAATTCGCCCGAGACATCTACCCCTTGCTCCAACATTGCCTCGACTTGCTGGAGGAGGACGGCTTCCTGCTTTTCACCAGTCACACGCCGGGCTTTGGACCACGACGCCTGACAGGTCTGCTGCACGACTTGCGGCCGCGTCTTTGGCAAACGGGAAGCGTCCACGTTCGCACCCTGGAAATACCCGCAACCACCGGCCGGGCCTTGCCCTGCGGCACGTTAGTCGCTTGGTGGTCCGATCGATTGGAACTGGCCCCAGGAACGAGTACCTAGCCCGAGTACAGAGCCGCCGATCCAGCCCCGAATGCCTCGCTGAGCTGGCCCGTCTCACGCCGCAGGCTATACGTGCCACTCTGGCAGCAGCCCTGGAACGCCGATCGCACGATACCAACCCGAGCGCACGAGACCAACACGATTACACGACACCAAACCGGGCGTACGAAACTAAACCGACCGCACAATACCAAACCAAGTGTACGAAACCAATCCGATTGCACGATACCAAAGCGAGCCAATTCATCCCCGCGCCAGCACGACCCGACGTGCCCCCAACTCCGTGAGACCTACGCTATTCGCTTGACAGTGTGGGTTTCGACGTCGTATATTGATCGCAAGCAGTGCGGTGCTCTCCATGACTTTCCCCTTCCGCGCCGACGCGGAAGAGGCACAGTCGGGCGGCAAGAATCCCTGGCGTGCGAACGCTTTGTCCCCGAGTCCGTCCCAGCCTGAGAAGGCCGGCCGGGAGGCGGTTCCCTGTAACATTCTCGAATTCACGAGGAGGAGGTCCGTCATGTCACGCATTTGTCTTGGCTTGATCTGCGCGATGGGTCTTTTGGTTGCGACCGGTTGTCCGGGCGGCAACACCAGTAATCTCAACACCGTCAAGGTCTCCGGGACGGTGACCTTGGACGGCGCACCCTTGCCTGGCGCCACCGTGACGTTTTCCCCCAAGTCGGACGGCGTCAGGGCTGCCTTTGGCACTACCGATGAGAATGGACGCTTTACCCTGACGACGTTGAACCCCGGTGACGGCGCCGTTCCCGGATCCTACGCCGTAACCGTATCCAAGCCCGTGGCTGCTGCGGCGTCGGCGCCCTCTCAGGACCCCCGCGCGATGGGCGGCGCCATCAGCCCGGAAGAGGCGGCGAAAATCATGGCCAAAGCCCAGGGCGGCGCGGCCGGGACCGCTGCGAGCGCCAATGTGGTGCCTGCCAAGTATGCATCCGCGGCTACCTCCGGGTTGACCGCCGAGGTGAAATCCGGTGCTGACAACACCTTCCCCTTCGAGCTTACGAGCCACTGAGAGTAAAATATCTCTATCGATACTGGGTGTATACTTATTCTCTACAAAAAGGCTGTGTCTTTTGTGTAATTGTTTTAAACCGAGGAAAATTGACACGTAATGTGTTGATTTAATTTTCCGCGGTTTATCTTTTTTCGGTACCCCTGTTCTCTCCCGGGGGTTATAATAGATATAGATAGAGAAGATATGCGGTGTGCGCTAATCGGCCTAAGTGGGCGATCTCGCCGTACAGGCATTCGGTTCTTCATGCGTCGTGGGGCGTTAAGGCGCAAGAGGTACGGATAGGTTGCGCGAACCGCCGTCTAGCGTAGGTCGATTGTAGGCGCTCAGAGCGGCGCTACGTCGATGGGTATTTTAATCTTGTTTCCTCATTCGAGAGAAAGGACGTGTTGTCATGGCTCGCAAGGTTTCCCCGCCTCGCGGGATCCGGGGTTTTACCCTGGTGGAACTTTTGGTGGTGATCGCCATCATCGGCATCTTGATCGCCCTGCTCCTTCCAGCGGTGCAGGCGGCACGTGAGGCCGCCCGGCGATCGCAGTGCACCAACAATCTCAAGCAGATCGGTTTGGCGCTGCACAACTATCACGACACCCACAACGTTTTCCCTAGCCTTAGCCAGGGTACGGATTCCGGGGACCCCCAGTTTTCTAGCATGGGCGGCCTGAGCGCGTTCGTGATGCTTTTGCCTTATTTGGAACAGACCTCGCTGTACAATCAATGGTCGTCGCCGCAGGCCAGCCCGGCCTACAACGCCTGGGGGCCGGTGCCCTGGTACGGTTGGAATTTCCAACCGCATCACGTGCAGGTTCCGTCCATCCTCTGCCCCTCGGACGGCGCCGCCGGGAAGATCCAAGACGATGGTCGTCCCTATTGGTGGCAAGGCGATAACTCGTACGTCTTCTGCTGGGGGGATGATGTCAACACGAACTGGCGCGGCAAGAGGACCCCACGCGGCATCTTCGGCGCCGATAGCTTTATCGGCTTCTCCGGTATCACGGACGGTTCCAGCAACACGATCGCCGTCAGCGAGGTCGTGGTCTCCACGCGAAGTGACGTCCGCGAGACGCACGGCAATTATGTCGAGAACGTCGGCGAAGGGACCTTGCGTTCCAATCCCGGGTCGTGCCTGGCCTTCAAAGGCCCGAGTAATACTATCACGCCTGCCGCGCCCGGAATCGGTGAAATCCGCGGCGTGCACTACGGCTGGGGCGCGTGCGTCGCCAGCGGTTTCAGCACGGTGCTTCCGCCAAACTCCATCGGCTGCAAAGGTGCGTCCTCAGAGTGGGGCGAAGACCACGTGATGCCACCGGATAGCTACCACCCCGGCGGCGTGAACGTGACCATGGCCGACGGCTCGGTCCGCTTCATCAGCGATACGATCGACACCGGTAACTTGGCGGCGCCGGAAGTTAGCGGCGGTCCCAGCCCCTACGGCATTTGGGGCGCCCTGGGTACCCGCATGGGCCGCGAGACCGTCAGCGAGTTCTGATCCTCCTTGGCGGCTCGTGTAACATCGAAAAACACTTCCCGCCCGGAAGTTATTTTCGATTGGGCAATCTAGCGTCCTCTTCCCCCGATCCAGCGCCGGATCGGGGTTTTCTTTTTTCATCGACGTTAAAATATCCAATAAGGGTTTGAGTTGCCCGGGCCGCGGACGCCCCTGCCGCTCGGTGCAGCTTGGCGGAATCCGTGCGAAAGTTGTAGTCGTCTATTCATTCACCGATTCATCTCTGTCATGAAATTCGATCTCCATCGTGATCGGCCCTCGTACTCGCAGGTTTCGAACGTAAATCAACATGCTCCACGCTGCCCGCGCAAGCGCGGCGGGCCACACAGTCGGGCATGCCGCCCGGTTGATGCGCTTCGTCCGCCCCTGGTAATCTTCTCAAGTGTGCTTGGGGCCGCCTGCCTGCTCTACGCGTCTCCCACCCCCGGCGAGGACAAAATCCTCTTTCACAACGTGACTGCGTCCTCGGGTATGGATTTCGTGCATACGGATGGAAGCAGCGGGCGGCACTATATCGTGGAGACCGTGGCCTCCGGCATGGCGTCGTTCGATTTCGATAACGACGGCCTCATCGACGTCTATTTTCTCAATGGCGCACCCCTGCCCGGCTTTACCGCTCAGGATCCCGCGCGAAATCGCTTATACAAAAACCTGGGCGGCTTCCGCTTTCGCGATGTCACGGACCAGGCTGGCGCCGGAGACACCGGCTACGGTCTGGGCCTCGCCGTGGGCGACTACAACGCCGATGGCTGGCAGGACCTCTACATCTCCAACTATGGCCCGAACGTCTTGTACCGCAACAACGGAGACGGGACCTTCAGCGATGTCACGGAAGCGACGGGCACGCGATTGAACTACCCCCAAAAGGCCGGGGCCGGTGCCTGCTTCATCGATGCCGATCGCGACGGGCTCCTCGATCTTTACGTTGCCAACTACCTCGCCTTCGCGCCGGAAATGGGCGTGACCGCCAGTTGGAAGGGTTTGGAAATCTATCCCGATCCCTCGCGATTCCGGCATTGGCCGGACAACCTCTTCCGCAACAACGGCGACGGCACGTTCTCCGACGTCAGTGAAGAATCCGGCGTGAATCGGCACCAAGGTCGGGGCATGGGTATGGTCGCCGCCGACTATGACAACGATGGCGACACCGACGTCCTCGTCCTCAGTGATGGACCGCCCGGCAACTCCCTGCTCAAGAACGACGGCACGGGAAAGTTCGAGGACATCGGCCTCTTGGCGGGCGTGGCCTTCGACTCGGCAGGACTGGCCCACGGCGCCATGGGCACCGATTGCGGTGATTTCGATAACGATGGCCTGCTCGACTTTTTCGTCACCTCGTACCAAGGACAATGGGCCACCCTGTACAAAAACCTCGGCAATGACTTCTTCGACGACGTGACTCAGCAGACCGGGGCAGGTACCGCCTCCTTCAATTACGTCACCTGGGGTTGCGGGCTGATCGACGTCAACAACGATGGCTACAAAGACATCTTTTACGTGCGCGGCCACCTGATCGACAACATCGAATTGCTGGACGATACGACCTCGCTGGCTGCCCCGCCCGTTTTACTGATCAACCAAGGCAATGGCAGGTTCGTCGACGTCACGGCCGACGCCGGTGACGCCTTTCGCACCGCATCCGTTGGCCGCGGCGCTGTCTTCGATGACTTCGACAACGATGGCCGCCTCGACGCCATCATCCTCAATTCGCGCCGACCGCCAACCGTGCTTCGCAACGAATCGGCAACCAACAACCATTGGCTGCAAATCCGGCTGGTCGGCAAAAGCGTCAATCGCGATGGCGTAGGCTCGCATGTCATCGTCAACGCAGGCGACCTCCAGCAAATCGACGAGGTTCACTCGGGACGCGGCTATCAAGGGCACTTCGGCACCCGGCTGCATTTCGGGCTGGGCCCGCACGATCGAGTCGATCGCCTAGAAATCCGATGGCTCGGCGGCGGTGTGGATGTCTTGGAGAACCTGCCCGTCGATCGCCGCCTCACCATCGAAGAGGGCGGCAAAATCCTGGCCGATGAACCCGGTACTCGCCCTTGATCCCCTCGATATCTTGAAAAAGGTCTGGTGTCCATGCGGCAACGGCAAAAGGCAGAATCGCAATCTCGGCGTCCCGGCGGGTGCGTCGCAAAACCTGGCGGGCCGGCAGCCCTGTCCCGTACAGCCATCCTCTCCCTGGCCTTGTTGCCGGTAGTGATGATTGCTGGGTGCCTGCGTCAAGAGGAATCGAAGCCGCCCGCCCAGAGTCAGGCAGCAAACGCGCCGCCCCCCAACAGCACCGCGACCGACCAGCCTGGCCCACGTTTGCCCCTGCCTGCCCTCCGCCCCTCCACAGGCGCCGCCCCTTCGAGCGACTCCCTTGCTCCCCGACCGGATGCCAACACCGTTGTGCCATCGCCTGGATCACCCGCCGCGCCGCCGGCTGTCTCCTCATCGGCCACCGCCGAAGCTGCCGCCCCGCCCATCGAGGCCCCCCTACCGCAATCCACTGCCGAATTGATTGCCGAGGTCCGTGCGGTCGTCGACGAGCTGGTGCAATGGGGACCGGACAATCTCGATTGCCTGGAAATGAAGGCCCGATTCCTGGATTGGCTCGGCAAATCCGAGGAGGCTGAAAACGTCTGGCGGCAGTGCCTGGAGCGAGAACCGCGGTACGTCCACGCCCTGGTCGGACTCGCCGCCGTCGCCGTCAAGCGAGGGCGCCACACGGAGGCGATCGCGCACGCACAACAGGCCGTCGACGCCGACCCCTACTCCTTCCGCGCTCGAGACATCCTAGCCGAGGCCCTGATCAACGAAAACCGTCCGGCCGACGCCGTCGACGCCTTGGTCGATTTCCTGAAGCGGGATCCGCGGGCACACGGCTACTTTCTACTGGGTCGGGCATACACCCTCCTGGATGACCTGCCGAACGCCCGCAAAGCCTACGAAGACGCCGTTCGTGTCTATCCAGATTACGCGGAATCGCACTACGCCCTGGCCCGCATCTGTCTGCGGTTGGGCGACCGCGACGCCTCGCAAAAACACTTGGCAACCTATCAGCGGCTCATGAAACGCCGCGATCCACACGAACAAGGGATGGAGATGGGACGGGACGACTTCAAGGAAATGAAGATCAACGCCGCCATCATCTACACCGACGCCGGCCGCATCTACCTGGCCCGGGGCATTCCCCAAATCGCCGAGCGGTTGTGGCGGCGGGCCGCGGCCCTCGATCCCTCCAGCGTTCCCGCTCGCGAGCTGATCGCCCGGTTGATGATGGACGAGGAACGCTGGTCCCAGGCCATCCAGCTCTTCGATGAATTGATCCGTCTGGCCCCCGCGGAACCCCGCTGGATGCTGGCCCAGGCCCAGGCCTACGCCTTCGCTAAACAAACCGACCAAGCCAAACGCGTCCTCGCGGAAGCCTCCCGCCGCTGGCCCGACCGCGTCGAGGTCCACGCCGCGCGAGCGCGATTCCTGGCCGCCCTCGGGCAAGATTTGGATGAGGCCGTCCAGTCCGCTGAAAGGGTTGTTCAACAGCGCCCCAACGGCATCGATTATGCCCTGCTGGCCTGGACCCGGTTCCGAAGTGGCGATACCGCCGGCGCCGAACAAGCCATCCGCAAGGCACTGGAACTGGACCCCGCCAATCCGGAGGTACAGCGAGTGTCCGCCGTGATTCGCGCGGCCAACCCCGCTGCCTCCGAAAACCCCGCGTCGCTCCAATCCCCGAACTCAACCAAACCCTGAGACCGACTCGCGTCACAACGCTTCATTCGTACCGAAAATGGCGACTCTGGACTTTTGCAAACTGCTCCCCTCTCCCTCTGGGAGAGGGCCAGGGGGTGAGGGTTTGGTCAAATCAGACAAACAAGGCAAACCATTTTCGCGCCTAATTGCCCACAGGCTAACCCTCTCCTAGTCCGAACTTCTTTTTGTTTTTGGCCGGTTCTCGCGGCAGAAGTTATGT
>DYLS01000087.1 GCA_020721965.1 Blastopirellula marina
CGACCTCAACACGGACCGCCAACTGGTGCTGGCGCTGGTCAAGGATATCGAAATCGTCGGCGAGGCCGCCTATCAACTTTCAGAACAAGGAAGGCAAGAGCGTCCGGAGATTCCCTGGGACGATATCATCGGAATGCGTCACCGGTTGGTCCATGCCTACTTCGATATCAATCTGGACATCCTCTGGAAGACGGTGCAAGAAGACCTTCCGCCGCTTGTGCGAATGCTTTCCGCGACATTGAGAGGGATATAAACATGCCGCACGGCATCCAGCGATACGTCAAACTCGAAAACCGCTTCTGATAGAGTTGGATGAGATTATAAAGAGCTGGAAGAGATTACGAAGAACCGAGGAGGAGAGACCGGCGATGCCGCAGGTACTGGATAGGCAGGCGGTGCAGGATTGGCTCCGGGGGCAGAGGGTCGCGGCGGCACGCCTCGAGGCGGAGCGGGCCTCGCTTTTGCTTTCGCTCACGTCTAGGCGGGCGCTGGAAGCCTACCTTGAGCTGTGCCGTTTGGGCCTTGGGGCGACTTCGAAGGCTCCATCGCTGGTGCTTTTAGCCATGCGTCGGGCTTTGCGCCGTCTCGAGGAGGGCAAAAAGGGATGAACCTCCTACAGGCGGCCGCGGACATCGCGGAGTTCCTTGAGAACCGACGAGTCCGATACTTCGTGATCGGGGGCCTGGCACTCCAACACTGGGGGGAACCACGCCTGACTGGAGATGTGGACATCACGGTGCTTGTGGCCGAAGAGGAATTGGAGCCGTTTGTGGATGCTGCCTTTTTACGGTTCAGCCCACGCATTTCCGATGCCCAAGAGTTCGCCCTGCGGCATAGGGTCCTGCTAGTTCAGGCGCGAAACGGAGTGCCCATAGATATCTCGCTGGGAATACCCGGCTATGAAGAGGAGGCATTCCAAAGGGCGGTGGAGGTGAAGTTCCCCGAGGCAGGCAAGCTTCGGCTGATCGGGGCGGAGGACCTGATCATCCACAAGTGCGTGGCCGGCCGTCCCCGCGATGCAGAGGACGTAGAGGGCATCCTGATCCGCCAGCGTCTGCGGCTGGATCTCAGCGTGGTGCGGGAGTGGCTTACTCGTTTTCGTGGATACCCACGACCCTTTGGAACTCTTCGAGAAATCGCTGGAGCGTGCCCGCCGCGGGCTGGACAAGGCCGGGGGCCAATCATGACGGAGGGACCTGGCAAACTTCCCGAAGGCGGGCGATGGCCGCTTGCCAGAGGGCGGCATCGCCGGGATCAGAAGTGCTCGGGCAAGAGGTGGCCCATCTTCTCGCGCTTGGTGGCCAGGTAACGCGCGTTGAACTCGTTGGGCGGCGCCAGGATGGGGACTTGATCGACGACCTCCAGATCGTAGCCGCCGTAGATGAAGGCGTCGGTCTTTTTGGGGTTATTGGTGAGCAGGCGGACGCGGCTTAAACCGAGATCCTTGAGGATTTGGATGCCGACGCCGTAATCGCGGCTATCGACCTGGTGCCCGAGGGCCAAGTTGGCCTCCACCGTGTCCAAGCCCTGATCCTGGAGGTGATAGGCCTTGATTTTTTCGGCCAGTCCGATGCCGCGTCCCTCTTGGGGGAGATAGACCAGGACGCCGCCGCCCTCGCGAGACATGGCTTGCAGGGCGAGCTGCAACTGGTCGCCGCAATCGCAGCGGAGGGAGGCGATCAAGTCGCCGGTGAAGCACGAGGAGTGCAGCCGCACGAGGGGGACGCCCTGCGCCGCCGGTTCGCCCAAGACGAGGGCGATCGGCTCCTGGGCTTCGTACTTGACGCCATAAACGATGATCCGGCCCTGTCCGTAACGCGTGGGGAGCTGGGCCTCGGCCAGTCGATAAACCAGCTTTTCGCGCTGGCGACGGTAGCGAATGAGGTCGGCGACGGTGATGATCTGGAGATGATAGCGCTGTGCCAGTTGCAGCAGCTCCTGGGCGGTCGCTCGATCGCCGGAGGCGTTGAGGATTTCGCAGAGGGTTCCGGCGGGCAAGAGGCCAGCGAGCCGGGCCAGATCGACGGCGGCCTCGGTGTGTCCGGCACGGCGCAGCGCGCCGCCTTCCTTGGCCACCAGGGGATAGACGTGCCCCGGCCGCACCAGGTCGCCCGGCTTGCAGTTGGGATCGACAAGGGCCTGGATGGTCCTGGCCCGCTCTGCTGCCGTGATTCCGGTTTTGGTCGAGCGGTGATCTACCGGTACCGTAAACGCCGTCCCCAAGGGGGAGGTATTGTTTTGCACCATGAGAGGGAGATCGAGCCGTTCGGCGACCTCCGGCAAGATGGCGGTGCAAAGCAGGCCCCGGCCGACGCTGATCATGAAGTTGACGATCTCGGGCGTGATTTTCTCCGCGGCGCAGATGAAATCCCCCTCGTTTTCGCGTTTCTCGTCATCGAGAACGATCACGATCTCGCCGCGTCGTATGGCGTCGATTGCCGCATCGATGCTAGAGAATTCATCGCCCATGGCGTTCCCTCGGATAGCACGCTGGTGCTCGGGCGCCCAACGTCGCGCCACACCAACTCTCCATCATTGTAGCCATAAAAGGCGCGGTTCGGAAACCGCCTGGGTGAAAGCGCTTTTGTGGGTACCAGCGGTCTTTCCCGCACGCAACGGCGGGGGGAGTGTCGGCCTTGCGAAGAAAAAGACTGCCCTGTGGGCATTACGTACGACACTCAAGGGGGGTTCGTTGGGGGTACGCCGCCGAGCTTTCCGACTGGGACCCAAGACTCGCATTTTTGGCCGCCGACGGCTCCGCCAACGCGGCAAGACGCCTGGCAGTCTTTGACATGCCGTGGCTTGGCGATGCGGTCGCTGACGCATCTTGACTGCAAAATATTCCGGTCAGTGAAATTATTCCGGATTTCGCGAGAAATCTGCCGATAACGTTTGTGCTGGCTTATTGTCGACCGAGAGACATTTTCCCACTCTTTTAGGTGGTCAGCATGTACCAGTTGATGGTGTCGGTTAAAGGGATCGGGCGTTGGTTCTCCCGTCGATTCGTCGGAGTGTTTTTGTCCTGGGCGCCGGCAAGTCTTTTGTTTGCCGTCGCATTTGGCGGCTGCGCGGTACCAGGCAGATATTACGGTGATGGCCTCGGACCCGGTCCGCTGGCCTGCGCGGTGGAAGGCTGCGGTCCGGGCGTTGGGTGCGGATGCACGGATAGAGTGGCATCAGGGCGGCCTGGGCTGTTCTCCGGGGTGTTCCGCGTCCTCGGAATAGGTCCTGTTTGTGGGGACTGTGGGCCGCGTTACTGGGGCGATTGGAACGGAGATCCGGCAAAATGCGAGAATTGCGACGATTACAGTAACTGGACAGGGGATGGCCAAGGCTATGTCGGAACGGTGCCCGGCGAAATAACTGGCGGCGATCCAGCGGTCTCGGACTCGTCCCCATGCCCTCACTGTCGCCACTCGCTGGCACAAGAAGAGGGGCCGCGTCCCGACCAGCAGCTCATGGAGTCTCAAGCGGAGCCATCAACCAAGGCTCCGTCCGCGGCTGTGCCCGCACGCCGTGCCTCTGGGGCTAGCCTGTCGTCCGGCGAGCGAAGAGCCGCCCAATCGCATGAGGCTCGGGTCGCCGTCCCCGTCCGGCGCTGATCCGTCCGGCCTACCCGGCGTTTCAGCCCTACAGCGCAAGGTCCGTGTCCCTGCATGATGCGCCCACCATACGTTGCAATGCGTTATTTCCCATCACCACAAAGATGAGAACAACGCAGCGCTGTAGCATTAGATAGCCACAGTTCGAGCTGGCGGCTCGGCTCTGCATCCCCTTACGCGTTGGTTTTCCCATCGGTCGCAGCGGAAGGGCGCTGATCGGGGCCGATCCCGCACTATGGGCGCGCCGCGTGGGCCTTGGGTTAGCCGCGAACCCGATGTGCCGCTGTCTCCGGAAAGGCCCGTCGAAGGTGGAGCCGGTCTCCCGGTACGGAAGGCGGAGGCGATCACTTGCTACGGCAGTGCAAAGTCCGCCTGGTTGCATGATGCACGCAGCGTAGAGTGCGAGCCGCTATCTTCCATTAGCACAAGGCGCAAGATGTTGAGCGAAGCAATCAAGCGAGGGTGTCCGGGAATTTGACAGTCGTAACCTCTTGTTTTCAATGGTGTTCGGACATTCGGCCGCACGGTTTCGCCCATCTGTGCGGTTGAGGATCTGGGCAATCTGCGGAATCTAATTTCCGGACACCCTCAATCAAGCTCTTGCGCTGTAGTACTGGGAATCTCCCCGCTCATCGGCGGCGGCGCACGCTTAGGCGTTGCGTGAATTTCAACCAACCGCCGGGTAGGATTATATTGGGGATATCGGGGTGAAGGGGCGCGGCGAAGGGTTGGGGGGGACGGAGCGGCATCCATCGAGAAGAATACTTACCCGTCGGGTTACGATAAGACTCGGGCTGACGCCACCGGCCTCGATCGTCCCTCGAAGCTACGAAACGAGCTTTCAAACAGAGACCGATAGCCACTCGAAGACTTGGAGGAGAGCGCGAGCATGAGTTTCCACCCCTTGCGGCGGTTTGCAGGGCCCGAACGCATCTCCACCTGGCAAAACCTGCTGCCGCTTGTGGCCGTCGCGGCGATTGCGTGTGGCGGGCTCGCGGAAGGGCAGGGTGAGCCTCCGGCGATCAATCCCTTCGGGTCAACGGCTCCAGCGCGAGAGGACGCGGTGCCGGGCTATATCGAGCTGTCCAACGGGCAGGTAATAGCGGGCAAGGTGTACATGACCCGGGATAAGCGTGTCAAGGCATACGATTCGGAACTGAAACGGCAGCGAGAGATACCGCTCAATCGGATACAGGAAATCGAGTGCATCGTGCTGCGCGAGTGGATGGAGAAGGAATGGCGGTTTCGCGAGCTGGCCAAGGACGAAAAGGAATACACGGGGCGGAGTTATCCGAGCCGCGAATACAAGCACGCCATAACGCTGACGGATGGCCGCAAGATCGAAGGCCCCTTGGCGGAGGTGATTTACATCGAGCCGGAAATGGGAGGGCAGGCAGGCTCGGCAAGCGATGGCCGACCATACACCGAGGCCTTGCGATTTCTTTTGCACAAGCGGCAAAAGGGGAAAGTGGGCGAGGACTTGAAGTCGCTGGTTTACGTTAAAAGAATCAAATTAGGCGAGGAGGCTTTGGCGGAAGGAAAGCAGAAGGCCGCCGCGAAGCCCTATACACCCTCGCCCAAGAAGTGAGTCGCGCCGGGTAACCGTGATCGTCGGCGGAAAACGAAAGGTGCTTTGGAGCATGTGGGGCCTTTGAACGTGTACCGGGCGATCCGTCACGTCACCGCCTTGTCCAGCCAGATGCCGGCGAGGCCGTGGCCGGTGCGGCGCGGGATGGGGCAACAGTACGCGTTATCCCCAAAATCCGGATCAGGCGGTTACGCTTTCGCATGCGTGATCGCGGAGAAGAGGCGATCTGCGAATCGTGGCGGAAATCTCCCTAGCTCGTGGCGCCAGCCCATTCACCATGCTGCTGCTATTGATCGTGGCCGCGGCACTGGTGACGGTATTTTACTATCTCAAGTTCGGGCAGCTTCGGCCTAGCCAGTGGCGGACGCTGCTGGCCCTGCGGTTGATCGCCGTGACGCTGGTAGTGCTGCTGTTGTTCCGCCCGGTCCTGCATTTCTATCGCGAGAAGACGCAGCGGCCATCCTTGGTATTTCTGCTCGATTGTTCCTCGTCGATGAATATTTCCGACGATACCAGCGGCATTACCCGCTTTGAACAATCGCGGGCACGCATTCTGGAGTGGAGCGAGAGGTTGCGGGGCGACTTCGACCTGCTTTTGATCCCTTTCGCCGAGCGAGCCTTCCCGGTTGCCCGGGTCGCCGACATCGGAAAATACCGGCCGGAAGGGCAGGCGACGTCGCTGTCGCGGGCGTTGGTGGCGGCGGTCAAAGCGGCGCCAAAGTCCGAGCTGGAGGCCATCTTCCTCTTTTCGGATGGGGTCCATAACGCGGCGCGGAGTCCGCGAGAGGTTTCGTCCAAGATGCAGACGCGCGTGCTTGCGGTGGGCGTCGGCGCGGGACTGCGGGGTAGCGCTGCTTACCGCGACATTCAGATCACGGGCTTGGATTGTCCGGAACGGTTCTTCGTCAATAACCTGGCGAGAATCAAGGCGTCCGTGGAGGCCGTGGGGCTGAACGGTCGCGTGGTGACGGTCACGCTTTCGGAGGATAATCAGGCGGTGGCCTCGCAGGAGTTGGTGCTGGATGAGCAAATCGGCCCTCAAGACGTGACCTTTGAGTTTCGCCCCAGCGTCAAAGGGCGGCACGTTTACTTGGTCGCGATCGACCCCTTGGCCGAGGAAAAGATCGAGGAGAATAACGCCCGCTCCGCTCCGGCCATCGTGGTTCAGCCGGGTATTCGGGTCTTATATTTAGAAGGTACGCTCCGAGCCGAATACGGGGCCTTGGTGGATCGCTTCCTTTCCAAGGACCCGGACCTGGAGTTCTATGCGATGGTGCAGACACGCCGCAACGTGTTCGTGAAGCGGAGCAATATCGAAGGTCTCGATTTCCCCGGTATTCCCTCGGACGCGGAGTCGCTGAACCAATTCGACGTATTCATGATCGGCGACTTGGATAGCAGCTACCTTTCGTCGGCGCAGCAAGAGGCCATCGTGCAGCGGGTGCGAGCCGGGGCGGGTTTGATCATGCTGGGAGGGTACCATTCGCTTGGTCCCGGGGGGTACGCCGCCACGCCGCTGGCCGCCATCTTGCCCGTGGAATTGGGAGATCGGGAGATCGGCCAGGTCACCGATCCCTTTCTGCCGGAGCTTACGGCAGAGGGGCGGCAGCACCCGATCTTTGCCAATATCGCCGACTTTTTCCCGACAGCCACGGGCGGCCCGAAGACGGTCGGCCTGCCGGAGTTGGATGGCTGCACGAAAGTCCTGGGCAGCCGACCCGGGGCCTCTGTCCTGGCCGTCTGCCCCGTAACCCCCGATCGGATGCCCGTCCTGGTTGCCATGCCGGTCGATCGCGGGCGGAGCATCGTCTTTCCCGTGGATACCACGCGAAAATGGCAACAAGGGCCGCGGGTGCTGGACCAGCAATCTCCCTTCTTGCAGCTTTGGGGCCAGTTGGTTCGCTGGGCAGCCGGTCGCGAGCAAGACGTGGAGGCCAAGGCCGGCGTGACCGCCAACAGTGACAAGGCCTATTACGAACCCGACGAAATTGTGCACTTGGCCGCCGTCGTCCGCGATGAGCGTGGGGAGGGCACCGACAAGGCCAAGGTCGAGGCGGTCATTCACGGCAAGTCTGGAGCGTCGGAGCGGGTCACTCTGACGAGTATGCCGGGACCGGGCGGCCATTACGGCGCCACCTACGAACCGACGCTCAACGGCACGCTGGAAATCGAGGTTCGGGCAGAGTTGGAGGGCCAGAAACTGACGGCGGAGAAACTCGTGATCGAGGTGGGCCGACCGTATCTAGAGTTCGAAAAGCTGGACCTCGACGAGCAGACCTTGAGCGGGATTGCCGCGGATACCGGGGGGCGCTATCTGCATATCAGCGCCGCGGACAGCCTCATCGAACAGCTGAATCGAGCCGAACGAAAGAACCGCATCTATCTGGAACAGCCGCTTTTTTCGCCCTTGCTGTTCTGGTGCTTGTTCGCGGTCGCCGTGACGGCCGAGTGGCTCTTGCGCCGAAGGTTTCAGATGCGATGACCGAAAAAAGCAGCTATCGCTACGTCGAGCCTTCGGCATTGGCCCGGGTCAAGAACCTTCAGGTCGTGGCCCGGGGCGTCGTGGAGGGTTTCATCAGCGGCTTGCATGCCAGCCCCTACAAAGGCTTCAGCGTGGAATTCGCAGAGCATCGCGAGTACGTGCCGGGCGACGATCCCCGCCACCTGGACTACAAGATGCTCGCCCGGACCGAACGCTTATACATCAAACAGTATGAAGAAGAGACGAACATGCGGGTTCAGATCCTGCTGGATGCCAGCGGATCCATGAACTACCGCCACGACGCGAAAATCAGCAAACTGGAATACGGCTGCTATTTGACCGCCGTGCTGGCCTACATGATGACCCGGCAACAGGACTCGGTCGGGCTGACGGTCTTCGATGAGGCCGTGCGATTGGACATGCCTCCGCGCAGCTCGCCGCGGCACTTCAACGAAATGATGCGGCAATTGGAGGGCTTGCGGCCGGGCAAGATCACCCGGCTTTCCGATGTCCTGCACAAGCTGGCCAACCGCTTCAAGAAGCGATGCCTGATCGTGTTGATCAGCGATTTGTACGATGAGGTCGATCCGATCATCCGCGCGCTCCATCACTTCCGCCATCGCAAGCACGAAGTCATCGTCTTTCACGTCCTGGATCGCGCCGAGGTCGAATTTCCCTTCGACGACTTGACCGTCTTCGAGGACTTGGAATCGGGTGAGCGACTGGAGATCGACCCGGCCTACGTTCGTGATGAATACCAGCGGTTGCTAGCCGAGTTCTTGTCGCAGTTTCGTACGGCCTGCACGGAAAGCGCGATCGACTACGTGATGACGGATACCTCGGTACCTTACGACTTCATGCTCTCTCGGTATTTGACGAAACGCGGTCAGCCATGACGTTCGGCGCAGCGGCATTCCTGTTGGCGACTTTGGCGGCGGTCATTCCACCGATCCTGCACATGATCAATCGCCGGCGGGCCAAGCAGCTGCCGTTCAGCACCCTCCGATTTCTGCGCATCAGCGTGCAAAAGACGCGGCGCCGCCGGCAGATCCATGACATCCTGCTGATGCTCCTTCGCATGGCCGTGCTGATCCTGATCGCCTTGGGATTGGCTCGGCCCACGGTCAGCAAACTGCGGAGCTTCTTCGGCGGTGCGGATGCCGCGGTGGCTATCATCCTCGATAATTCCGCAAGCATGGCCAACATCGACGAGGGGCGGCCCCGCTTCGAATGGGCCATCGGCGCAGCCGAACAGATTCTGGAGGAATTGGGCGATGGCGACCAGGTCGCCTTGTGGACCACCTCGGGCGTGCGGTATCCCGAGCTGGCGACCTTCGACAGTAGCCACGATAAAGTCCGGCAGTTGATCGCCCTGGTCGGTCAGGCAGGCGCTACCTACGAACAGGGGGATGTGGGGCTGCTCGTGCAACAGGCCCGGCGGCAGCTCGCGGCCAGCAATGCCACGAATCGGCACATCTTCGTGATCACCGATAATCAGGCCGTGGCATGGCAGGGGCTGAAGCAGACCGGCGACAAAACGGCTGCCGACCAAAACCGCGAAACGGACCCCGAAATCGCCCGAAAGGAACGCGAGATTCCGATCGTCGTCATCGATTGCCATCGCGCCCCCAAACCGAACGTTGCCCTGCGCCGTGTGGAAATCCAAACCATCATCCCTGTGGCGGGCATCCCCATGAAGGCGGTTGGGGAAGTCTTCAACGCCTCTTCCGTGGCCCAGCAGCGCCTGGTCGAGCTGTACCTGGACGGTGCCAAGGTCGGCTCCAGCCCCGAACTCAATATCGCACCGGAGACGGCGGCCACCGTGGAGATCGTCTGCTCGGTCTCTCGCGGAGGTCTGCATCAGGGGGAGCTGCGGTTGGCGGGCGACGACGGGAATCCGCGGGATGACCGCCGCTATTTCACGATCGAGGTGGGCGCCGGGATCCCCGTGGCGATCGTCTCCGGCAAGCGGCACGAGATCGCGTACCTGAATGATTCGTTCTATCTGGAACGGGCGCTGCAACCCTTGGACGACGGGGATTGGGCGATCCAGACATCGCTTCTGACCGCGAGCGACCTGGCAACGGAACCGCTCACGAATTATCGCGTCATTTACCTTGTCAATGTGCCCGCCCTTGACCCTACGGTCGCGGAAAAGCTGGTGCATTACGTGGAACAGGGCGGCCATCTGGTCTGGATTGCGGGGCCCGACATCGACGTGCAGGCATACAATGCCATGAATGCGGCGGCGGGCAGCCGGTTGCTTCCAGCTCCCCTGCTGGGTATCGTTTCCCCGGACCGCTCCCAGGAAAGAGACAGTTGGTACGTAGCTGGGCTGGATAAGCAGCATCCGGCTGTGACGCATCTGGTGGATCCGCCGGCCCTGTACCGCACGGTCCTGGCATACAAATATGTGAAAGTGGATGCCGCAAACGCCCCAGACGCCACCGTCATCGGCCGATTCGACGGCGACGGCGATCCCTGGCTCATCGAGCGGAAAGTGGGTGACGGAAGCACGCTCTTTCTAGCCACCAACGTGCACGTGGATTGGACGAACCTCCCGCTGCGGCCGATTTTCGTCCCTCTCGTGGCTCGACTGACGTTTCATCTGGCGGGAGGGGAGCCGGCACGCTTTGCCGCCGATGCCGGAAGCACGATCGTGTTGCCATTCGAGGGGCACATCCCCCCCACCGCCGTCGAGGTCCTCCCACCCAGCGGAGCCCTCAGTCGCATTCCGGTGAGCGAGGAAACGGGCGGGACCAAGGAGTTCCAGTATGCGGACACCCACCAGGTCGGCGCGTATGTGTTCCGCTTGTTGGAATCCGTGCGGCCCAGCCAAACCGCTTTTGCCGTGAACTGCAACGCCGAAGAGGCCGACGCCACGAGCATCTCGCGCGATGATTTGGAGAAACTGCTGGAGGGCACACCGGTTATTTTCGCCGAGAATCCCCAGGACCTCAGCAGCACCTTCGCCTTGCTGAGGCAAGGGCGGAGCCTTTCGGAGTGGTTTTTGACCGCGGTATTGATTGGTCTGATCTTTGAGACGTTCGTCTCCAATTGGCTCAGCACGAAAGAAGAGCCCACGCCGAAAGTGCTGACCGCTTATCGTCCTACTCGACGCTTGTCGCCGGTGTGAGCGATCCACCACGGCAAGTGACAGCTTTCGCTCACGCCGCCGCGCCGATAAACTTTCTTCGCAGAGACCCTGAAGATCCCTCGACGACCGACCGCCGTTCCGTGGCGCACCGGCGTGCCGATAAAGTTAGCGTTTCCTGGGAGAGGACCGATATGCAAGCTATCACGACGATGGGCTGGAGAATCTGCCTGCTGCACCTGTTACTAGCCGTGACAACGGCGGAAGCTCTGCGGAACGTGCGAATCACGTGGGCAGCCGAACCACTGCTTCACTCGCTGGTTCATCTCGATGGCGATTGGGAGGTGGGCGAGACCATGGACGAACTGCCTCCCAGTACGTTTCCGGCCAGGGTACTCGTGCCGGGACTCGTCGATATGGCCCGCCCGGCCTTTGCCGAGGTTGGCACGGAGAAAAGCTCGGACCACCGGCGATATTTCTGGTATCGCCGCGGTTTCCACCTGAGTGGCCAGGTACCGCCCGTCGTTCGTCTTCGCATTCGAAAGGCCATGTTTACAACGGCCGTATTCGTCAACGGGCAGAAGGCGGGCGAACAGGCCGGTTGCTTCACGCCCTTTGTGTTGGACATCACGCCATTCGTTCAAGGTGACGGAGCGGAGAACGAGCTGGTCGTTCGCGTTGGCGCGCATCGCCAGAACGTCCCCAAGGATCTTCCCGACGGCTGGGACTTCGAAAAAGTCCGCTATATTCCCGGCATCTACGATTCGGTGGAGCTGCTGACCTCCGGCAACCCTTACGTGGAAAACGTGCAGATCGTACCCGACATCGTCGGCCGGCAGGTTCGCGTGATCGTGGAATTGGCGAATACCGGCCCTTCCTTGCAGTCCCCGGTTGCCGTGAAGGTCACGGATGCCCACGATTCGCGCCCCCTGGTGGTGGCTAATATCCCGCCGATAGCCTTGGGCGAGGATGAAACGAAGACGGTGGAGGCGACGCTTGCGATTCCTGACTGTCGCCTCTGGTCGCCGGGAGACCCCTACCTGTACGGATTAGAGGTAACGACCGACGGCGATCATTATCAGACCCGATTCGGGATGCGCGAGTTTCGGTTCGACCCGCAAACGAAGACGGCCGTGCTGAACGGCAAGCCGTATCGGTTACGGGGGACCAACGTCACTATTTTGCGATTCTTCGAGGATCCGGCCCGGGGCGATTCGCCGTGGGATGCGAATTGGGTTCGCGGGCTGCACCGTCTTTTTCGCCGCATGCACTGGAACTCCGCGCGGTACTGCATCGGCTTTCCGCCCGATTTCTGGTACGACATTGCGGATGAAGAGGGAATGCTCATCCAAGACGAGTTTCCAATCTGGTATTTGGGACAATGGCCGGCGGAACTGAAGGCGGATGCCTTGGCCGCTCAATACACCCAGTGGATGCGCCACCGGTGGAATCACCCCAGCGTGGTCATTTGGGACGCGCAGAATGAATCGCACACCGATGAGACGGGCGAAGCCATTCGGCGGGTCCGGCAGCTTGACTTGTCCCGGCGTCCTTGGGACAACGGCTGGGGCCGCCCCCAAGATCCGCTCGATGTGTTCGAATGTCACCCCTATCCGTTCTACAGCAAGGACCGTCCCAGTGAATTCCGTGTGCGTCGCTTCGGCGAATTGCCGGGAAAGCCGAATGTCCCAGGTGGACTATCGGGAAATCCACTAAAAAATGAAGGCGACAACCCCATAATCATCAACGAATACGGTTGGCTCTGGCTGACTCGCGGCGGCAATCCCTGTACGTTGTCGCAAAAGAACTACGAGGGGCTGTTGGGCGACCGCAACACGGCGGATGAACGCCGCCAACTGTATGCCCGATACCTTGCCATGATGACGGAATTCTGGCGGAGTCGCCGAGAAGTGGCGGGCGTCCTGCATTTTTGCGGGCTGGGCTATTCGCGGCCGGACGGCCAAACCAGTGATCACTTCATCGACTTGCAACGTTTGACCCTGGACCCCGACTTTCAACGCTTTGTAGGCGACGCCTTTGCCCCGGTCCTGGCCGTGATCGATTTTTGGGAGGAAGAAAAGGCCCCCGATGGCCGACTGAGGCTCATCGTCATCAATGATTACGGCCATACCGTTCCGCTACAACTGCGGCTGGAGTGGAGACGCGATGGGAGGATGATTCACGAAGAACGGCAAAACCTCGCCATCGCGGCCAACGGCACGCAGACCGTACTCGGCGAGGCACCTGATTGCCGCTTGCCGGGCAAGTACGAAATCTCCGCGATCGTGCTACCAGAAGGAGAATCGCCGGCACGCAGCTATCGAGTGTTCGCTGTCCCGGATCATCGCAATTAGTACTATATCGCAAGATCGTTTACTTCCCTCGGCATCTTGTCGTGATGGGCCAGATCGCCTCACCAGATATGCGGCGCACAGCACGCAATCCAGCGGACTGTGCGCCGTAGGATTAGCCCATCACCCGGGGCTGATAGATCACGGTTGCCCACAATGCAGCGCAGTTGTCCATGATGGGGCGCAGTTCGCACCGTTCCCTGGCCGCACATCCGGGGATCGAACGCCCCGCGGGCCGCACGTGTACCCGGTGGTCAGGGCGTGGTCGAGACATGATGACGGTGGATTTGGCCGCGCGCTAGGTAGATCACGTCTTCGGCAATGTTGGTGGCGTGGTCGGCCGCCCGCTCCAAATTACGAGAAACGGACAAGTATTGGAGCAAGGGCTGAACCAATTGGGGCTGCTCGGCGATCAGCTTTTCGATCATCTGACGCGCACTTCGTTTCTGCCGATCCACTTCCTCATCGCGATGGCAGACGTCTGCCGCCAAGTCCGCATTAGTTTGAATCAGGCTATCGACGCTATCGCGGACCATCGTCTTGACCCCCTGCCACATCACATCCACGTCGAAGGGAGGCCGTATCGGCTCTAAAAGCGACAGGTTACGAGCCTTTCGGGCAATGTTGACCGCCAAATCACCAATGCGTTCCAAATCGCTGTTGATCTTGATGAACGCAATGACAAAACGCAAATCCAAGGCCACCGGTTGATATAGGGCCAGCAACTTCAAAGCCGACTCTTCGATTTCGATCTCCTTGCGGTCGATCGCTTGGTCCTTTTGTTCTACCTGGTCGCCCAGATCGGGATCGCGATCCAGCACCGCGCGAACGGCATCGGCAATCTGCTGTTCCACGAGACCGCACAACCCCAAGAGAGCGCCTTTCAGTTGCTCTATCTCTCGATGCATGTGGATGGACATGGCACGAACTCCTCCTTGCTTACATGGTTTGAACAATATCCTTACCTATGCCGGTCCGCACGAGGGAATCCGGCCGCCCGTCCACACTTGTCAAAAATGGAACATTCATCCTCGTCTTGCAACGGATCGATTCCCGAAGGGGGGCGATCATCCGCGATCTGTCACGGGTACCAGGATACCCGGCACCACGCCCAAACAAGCTCCCTAGGGGGAATTATATGGAAGTTGCAACGCATTCAACAGCTCCTGGACCGGTCGCGAATCCAGACGCGTTCCGCGAAACACAGGGATGCGGATTGCACCACGCCGTGCCGGACCGTCTTGCCCGATTTCACCGAAAACCGTTATTCCCCCTGGCATTCTAGACGTGCATCTTGCCGCAACTTGCCGTTCCTGCTTTCGATAGGTATCTTACACACTTGTCACCGGGTGGTTGATTGCCGGGGTGTACCCCGCGAGAAAAGGGGCGGCATGCTGTCTGACCTTGGCGGAAAGCCGATCGAAGGGACTACAAGATGGGCGACTCCCAAGCAGTCAAGGAGATTCACTGGCTGGAGGTGTTTCCTTGGCTCCGGCTGTGGAATTGCCTGTGGATTGCGATCTCGCCCGGCAATCTCGTCATCGCGTTTGCGGGTGTGATTTTGACGTACCTGGGGTGGGGGATCATCGACACCGTTTTGCCATTGCGTCCCGCGGCCCGAATCGTCCTCAAGTCGGGAACCACTTTTCCCGGGGTGCAAACACAGGGGCCAATCGTGCCGGGTGAAAAAGGCAAGGCCCCAAGCGGGGCTGGCTGGGTCGCTCCCCATTTTCCGCTGGGGGGCTTCGCCGTCGACGAGCCATCGGCCGCCGATTCGGTGGCGGGGCTTGCGAGGTCCAAGTCGATCTTGGAACAGTGGGTGCCGCCGACCTGGCGCGTAAAATCCTCCTGGGGAATGATGCCGGGTATGGATCGTCTGGAGGATCCCATGATCGGCATCTGGTGGCAGATCAGCTCCCCTTTCGCGGCGTTGTTTCGGGCTGAAAACCAGTCGTGGCTGGGTCGCGTCCGCTCGACGCTTCAAGGCGTGTGGATCGTGGCGGTGTGGGCCATGTTCGGATCCATGATCACGCGGTCCGCAGTGCTCGAGATTGCCGGCGCAGGCCGTCCGACGTGGCGCGAACTGTGGCAATTCGCTACCGCGCGGTGGCTGCACAACTTTTTCGCCCCGCTGGGACTCGTGCTGGTGGTCGTGTCGCTATGGCTGATCTTGACACTGGGGGGGATGCTGCTTCTGACCACCGATATCGGTCTGGCCCTGGCCGGCGTATGCTGGCCCTTGGCGTTGGCGGTGGGCCTGGCTGCGACGCTCACGCTCGTGGGTTTGATGTTCGGCTGGCCGCTCTTATCGCCCTCGATCAGCGCCGATGGTCAGGATGGTTTCGGCGCGGTCGGTACCGCATTTTCCTACGTTTACCGGCGTCCCCTGCTCCTTGCATTCTACGTGATTGTTGCAGCGGTCCTGGGGTGGCTAACGTGGGTGATCGTGTCGGCTGTGGCGGAGAGTCTCATTTCGCTTACGAACGCCGCGACCCAGGCTGGCTTGTCGGCGAAACGAATCCACGACATTTCTCAGGCAAGCGCGAACCTAAGCTGGGCGGGCAAATTCGGGACCAACGCCATCCAGGGCTGGCTGTACCTTGTCCAGTCGATGGCCGTCTCTTTTCTTTTTTCATACTTTTGGGCTGCATCCACCATGATCTACTTGTTCCTCCGACGCTCCGTTGATGGCACGGAAATGAACGAGGTCTTCGTGGAGGAGACGGAAGAAGATTCCTACGCTGTCACGCCGCCGAGGACCCTCGCCGCCGGTGCGGATCCTGCCGATGGATGAGGAGGGAAAACCGGCGACGCGAAGACGAAACGAGCGTCACCGCTCTTGCACCCGCGGCCGTCCCATCGCCTCGTGGATCTGGTGTGTCGAGCGAGCCGGCCGAGAGTTGGAGACGATTACACTGCGCCCGGGCCGACCGCCCCGTCGCTGATCCGAATCGTCTGTTCGACCTCCAGGACGAAGACCTTGCCATCCTCGGGATGACCCGCCCGGCCCGTCCTCGCTACCTTTGCGATCGTATCGATCGTTCGTTCCGCAAAGTCTTCGTTGACGACGATTTCCAGGAGCGATTTGCGCAACACCTTGCCGGTCCGCAAGGGCGAGGATGCGTCATGACCAAGGGGCGTGCCACGGGCAAAGCCCTGGGCATCGGTAATCGTCAGGCGACCGACCTCGATGCGATCCAGGGCCTCGTGCACGCTCGCCAATTTCGGTGGTTGAATAACGGCCAGGACCAACTTCACGCCTTCTACTCCCGCCAATAGGATGGCTCCAGGTTCGTTCGGAAGGGCAACGGCCGGCCATTTCGTTCGGACCTCGCTCCGCACTCGGCGAAATGGCCGGGACCGGACTCTCCTTGCACCGTGCCTCGTCAGACGGACTCAGGCAATTGATAGGGCGCCCTGCGAACTCGGTCGAGGTGCTGATTCGCCTCTTCATCATCCAGGAATCTCTCGGCTTGCGGGTCCCAACGAAGTTTTCGATTGACCCATCGGGCGATGTTGCACAGGTGGCAAATGGTGGCCGAGCGGTGGCCGATCTCAACGTCCGCCACGGGTTTTCCCCGCGTACGAATGCAGTCCAGCCAGTTTCGCATGTGATCGTCGCTGCGATACAACCGCACCGTAAATTCACCGTAGGGCGATTTTGCGAGGTCGGCTGGTTCCGTTGTGAACTTTCCGCGATCTAGAATCAGCTTACCCTTGTCGCCGATGAAGATGGCCCCGCCTCCCGGCCCATTATCGAGATGAACGGTGATACCGTTGGCATAACGGAACGAAACCTTGGGCGAAGCACACAGTTTATCGCCCCGCTCCCGCGACTCGGGCTGCGTGTAGGTAGGCGGGTTGAAGGGCTGGCCGTCCGTCCAGATCTCGACCGGCCCGGTTTCGTCCATGCCCAGGGCCCATTGAATCTGATCGAAGCCGTGCGATCCCCAGCCGGTGATTTCCCCGCCCGAATACGGACGGAACGATATCCATCCCGGCTTGGCGCGAGGTGTGTACAAATCGGTGTGATAGGGGACCGGTTCCGTGGGGCCGCACCACATGTCCCAGTCCAATCCCGGAGGTAACGGCTGCGCGGGCAAGGCGCACTCCCACGGGCTAGGATAATTGGTCGCGATGACGGTATGGATTCTGCCGATCCGGCCGTTCCGAATCAATTCGCAACCCAAACGATTGGCTGCCATCGAGCGCTGCTGGCTGCCGGTTTGAAACACGCGCCCGTATTTCCGCACGGCCTCCACCATCATGCGGCCCTCGCGAATGGTCAGCGACATCGGCTTTTCCGCGTAGATATCCTTGCCAGCCTGGCAGGCGTGGATGCAGACCAAGGCTCGCCAATGATCGGGCGTGGCGGTGATGATCGCGTCCACATCCTTGCGGTCCAGCAACTCGCGATAATCTTTGTAAGCAGCGGCCTGAAACCGGCCTGCCGTTTCTTCCGCCCGTGGCACATTGACGTCCGCGATGGCGGTGATCCGGCCAAGACTCGGCACCTCCGCAAATACCTGCAAGCCGCGACGACCGATGCCGATCCCACCAATCCCGATCCGCTCGTTGGCAGAGGGCGTCTCCGCGGTGCCCAAGACGATTCGGGGAACGAAAAAGGGCACAGCCCATCCAGCGGCCGCGTATTTCAAAAAGGCACGGCGTTCGATCGAGCGATGATGGGCCATGGTGTCCCTCCTTTTCGGTTTGAGGCTTTTCGGTTTGAGAATGCTTCCGTCTGCACGCGTCTTCGGAGCGAGTCCGAACAACCAGCCAGCTCACAGACCGGCCATATCGCGCGTTCCGTAAGACGGTTACTGGACAACAACGCGCGATGCGACCGGACGCGTCCAGTTTTATGTGCGAGCCTGGCCGTGTCAAGCAGTTACCGTAACCGTTCACGGCTGAGTGGTAACGGAAAAGAGTTGTGAGACAACGAGGGTTGGAGGTTCCAGAGGTTCCTTGAGTATGCGACGGAATGTCATTTCGACGAGCGCCAGCGAGGAAAAATCTTAACCCCTGCCGAGAAGACTTCATGCTTCGCAAGATTTCTCGCTTGGCTCGAAATGACAGGAGGACGAGGGCAGGAGGACGAGCCGTTTTACAGTGAGGAGAATCCCTGTGAACGACTTCCCCCCGTGAACGGTTACCAATTGCCGTAGGGTGCTCTGCGACGACCACGTAACGGGAGGGTGCTCTGCCAGCAGCAGGTAACAGTAGGTCGGGCTGCCGGCATTAGGTTGTAACCGTTCACACGCGGAACAGTGCGGCCAACGTGCTTTTTTCACGAGGCGTGTGGCTGAAACGCCCTGCTCGCAGCCGATTGCTCAATGGGGTGCCACAAGGTACTTTGGTCAATGCGGCATGACGCCTCTAATGTTCCGTGAGCGGTTACCAATTTTC
>DYLS01000233.1 GCA_020721965.1 Blastopirellula marina
ATCGCTACGGCATGCCGCTGGTGCCGCTGGTCATCGCCGCGGCAGCCCCGTTCTTGGTGGTGTTGATGGTGCACGACATCGCTCAGCTTGCCGATCTCTACGCCCTCGGAGTGACCGGGGCTGTCGCCATCAACCTGGGCACGTCTTCCACGAACTTCCATTTGGAGATGCGGTCATGGGAACGTAGTTGCATGATGGCCCTGGCCGGCATAATGCTCTTGTCGTGGAGTACCATCGCTTGGGAAAAACCCCATGCCTTGGCGTTTGCCGGTGTGGTCTTGGGTTGTGGGTTGGGAGCGCGGTTGGTAGCGCATCATTACCGGCAAATCCCCGAATGGATGCTGGCCCGCGTGCAGCGTTATCTCCCGACTGTAACGCCGGTAAATGCCATTGCGGCAACCCGCACAGCCCCAAAGGAGGCGGGCACGCCGACCTATCGGCCAGAAACCCGCCTCTTGGTCGCTACCCGGCATAATCTCAAGCTCCTGCGATTTGCGGTGGAGGAGGCCCGGCTGAGGCATGCGGAGCTATTCGTACTCTTTGTACGCCACATCGCCGTGACGGCCATGGGTTCCTCCCATGCTCCGGATGCCGAGGCCGACGTCGAGTCCCAGCTTCTGTTCGACGTGGCCAAAACGACGGCGGCGGAGGCCGGCGTGCCGGTGCGACTGCTTTACGCGGTGTCCAGCGACGTGGCCGACATCATCCTGGACATGGCGGTAACCTATAGCGCGGAGCTGCTTATTCTGGGGGCCACCCAGCGAGGTGCGCTCTGGCGCACGATGCAAGGGGATGTGATCCGAGAGGTCGCTAGATACTTGCCCGGAAGCACGAGCCTGTTGATCCATGCCTGAACCGCGTGGACCCGCTCACGCGAAAAAATAATGAGCGATGGGACGGGACGTGCCCGGCCCATGCCGAGTCGCTGGGAAAAGGCATCCTCAAGTTAGGCTACGACGCTGCACTATAGAATTAAGCCAAAGTTCCTGGACGTATTCTCGCGTAAATCATTATTGGGTCGAGACTTCCGGTTGATTTGTGCTGCATTCTGTAGTCATGCGATGATTTTGCGTAAGTTCTAGTCCAGCATCGAGTTGCGCGATATGCCTTGTACACAGAAAACGGTGGCGGAATCGGGGTGCTCAATTAGCGCAAAATCGTTGTCGTGCAATCACTTGCAATGATTCTCCCCCACTCGCCCGCCCCCATTTAGAAGGGGGTAACTTTAGATTAAACATCCCCTCAACCCACGGGGTGAAAGCCGAAGGATCGCGTCTTTCGTCGTGTCTGAAGCCGCCTGCTTCCTTATTGTGCCCCACTGGCCCTGCCTGCTACCCCGACCCTCGAAAGATTCCCGCCGACGCAAATTTCCCGTCGACGCCTTTTTGTCTTGGGCTTCGGCATCCCTCGGAGGGCTTCGGGCGAGGGTCCTTTCAGTATGCCTTGGTAAAGCCTGGCATGGCGATCGGATAGCGGCCGTCGGCATCGGCCTGCACCGGGGCGGGATCGTCCAGGCTGGCCCACTTCTCCATGTCCGGAGCCAAGACCAACTCCGAATTCAACGCCTCCTCGAAGGTCACCTCTTGCCCCGATTCAATCGCCATGCGTCCCATGATCGCCGTCAAGCACGATTTGGCACAGCGTTCCGTCTCGTTGTAAGGCAAATCTTTTCGTATGGCCTCCACGAGGAGGTCGAGTTCGTACTGGTAGGCGTTGGCGGGCGGGCCGTCGTACTTCCAGACTTCGTTTTCGGCGGAGCGGAGATGGGCCTTGTAGAGCCGCGGATCGGGAATCCCCTCGCCCAGCACCGCGGAACCTTCCGCCCCGTGAATGATGTCCCCAAAAAAGCCCCAACAATTGGCCAGATGCCGCCCTTGGGCAAACAGTCGCGTGCCATCGGCGAAGGTATATTCGGCCGCATAGTGGTCAAAGAGCTGATCGGGATACTCACGCACCTGGCGTCCCCCTTGCCCTTGGCAGGAGATCGGCCAGTCATTCTTTACCCAGCAACAAACGTCGATGTTGTGGATCAACCAGTCCACGATGAAGCTGCCGTTGCACCAAGTAAAGCAACTGTAATTGCGAATTTGGTGGGCCAATTCGCTCTCACCGGGCTTTCGAGGGGAAAAGCCGACCGGCCCATGCTCCCGATAGGCCCAGGCTGTAATGACCTTGCCGATGGCGCCATCGTGGATTTTGCCGATGATCTGCTCGAGGGGGATATAGTGCCGGCTCATCAGGCCGCCGGCGATTTTAAGATTCTTGGTTTCGGCCGCCTTGCCGGCAGCGAGGACCCGGCGGATACCCGGCCCATCCACGGCGAAGGACTTTTCCATGAACACATTGCGTCCTTGCTCGACAGCATACTCCAGGTGCGGGGGGCGAAAGGCGGGCGGAGTGGCCAGCAGTACAAGGTCGCCCGGATTGATGGCGTCGATCGCCTTGCGATAGGCATCGAAGCCCAGAAATCGACGCTCTGGCGGGACGTCCAGCTTGTCGGCGAATTGGGTACTGAGATTCTTGAAACAAGCATCCAGGCGATCCGGAAACACATCCGCCAGGGCCACCAGCTTGATAGGACCGGAGGTGGTGGAAAGAGCGTTGGCGGCCGCGCCTGTCCCTCGCCCGCCGCATCCCACCAGCGCCACCTGGATGGTGTTGCTCTCCGCGGCGTGAACGAACCGCGCAAGGGATGACGCCCCTAACGCGCCGGCTGCCGCCGCACCAAAACGAAGGAAGTCGCGTCGATGGGGCCGATTCTGTTGGTTGATATCGTGTCGCATGAAAATCGCCT
>DYLS01000234.1 GCA_020721965.1 Blastopirellula marina
TCTTAAAAGCCCTGCCGTCGGCCTGGTTCTCGGCGGCGTCCCATCCTGTGCCATCCGCGACGCTCGCCTGCTCCACCGACCAGCAGCCCCGCTACGTCACGTCGAACATCGAACGGCTTCGCCAGGGCGATTTCGTTCTGGCGATGGATCCCGAGACGGGCGAGTTGGAGCAGCGGCGGATCGCCGACATCTTCCAGCGGACGGCGGATCACCTGCGGATACTCGAATTCCAAGGCCCGGGCGGCACCGTCCAGCGTCTGGAGACGACCGACGAACACCCATTCTGGGTAGCGGCTGAGGGAGGCTTCGTGGCGGCGGGCGAGCTTCAGGTCGGCGACCCGTGCGTCGGCCCCAGCGGCGAACTGCAAACCCTTGTCGCCACCCATCGCGAAGAGCACCCCGAAGGCGTGCCGGTTTACAACTTCGAGGTGGAAGGTGCCCACACCTACTTCGTCGCCGCCCACGGCCTCCGCGCCCCGCCGGTGCTGGTGCATAATGCAACCGGTGGAAGATGTGGCGCAGACAGACCAGTGACGAGATTCATCACGAACTCCAACGGGGAAACGGTCGACGTAGGGCCTACTCTTGATTGAATTGCTAGAGGACAGCGATTCCCACATCGCAATGATGGGACAATCTTTTGGAATTCCGAAGGTCGCCTACCTCTGAAGCCTGAGGGGTATTATCGCGAATACGTCCATCCGACGCCGAACCTGCCAGGACCTGGTTCTCAGCGGATTTTAATCGGCGAAGGCGGCGAAATGTTCTTCACGCCGGACCATTATCACACGTTCATTCCATTGAATCCGGGAGGTTAGTGCGATGGATGATGTGTTCTTATTCAGCGAAACGCCACCGCCAGCGGACGAGGACTGTGTGCTGATTGAAGTTCCGTGCGATTGTGAAACGCGAGAACAACTTTTCGACGCGTTTAGATCCACACTGGGCTTACCGGAGTACTTCGGCGGTAACTGGGACGCTTTCTCTGACAGTCTTCGCGACCTATCGTGGGTGCCAGAACGGACGATTGTTCTGCTTCATCGAGGTCGTCCACTTCGTGACGATAATCAATTCCGGATTTACCTCCTTGTACTTAAAAACTGTGTGCAAGACTGGAAGGAAGGCGAGGAACATCGGCTAATCGCAGTATTCCCAGCAACGTTGCGAGATGTCGTTCGATTGCTCATGGGGTAAATCCGGCGCCGAGTCCAGTCTCGATCCCAGCGCGGCCCCCACGGCGGCGGAACTCAGGGGGCGGTTAAGAACGTACAGTCATTGAGCTATACGAGTCAGTTGCGTGACTATGCCGCGTATGCGAGGCAAGAGGATTTTACGTTCAACCTCTATGTGAGGCCGGGAGTGAAACTCTCGCAGCCGTTGCTCGATGCGCGCGCAGCGAAGCACGTCAACATCCTGGAGATTCCGCTTAGATGACCGCGAAACGTAGGAAGCCGATGACGCTCGCCGAGCATGATGCATATCTGAAGGCAACGGGGCAATACGATGCTATGGTTGCCCGGCGGGAAGCGGAGGAAGCGAGGCGTGATGCCTTCGCGAAAGCGATCTTCGCCACCGAAGCTCCACTCGTGGCGGACCTGCGTGGGCTGGGATTCGATGTCGAGAGCGCGTGGGACCTCTTCAACAGGAAGGAGCCATGTCGCAAGGACGTGCCGATTCCTCCTTATCCAGAGGCTGTCCCGATTCTGGTGGAGCACCTGAGTCGGGGCTACCCCTTCGATATTCGCGAGGGGGTCGTTCGGGCGCTGACCGCTCCGTGGGGTTACGTGGCGTTCGATCGGCTGGTAGAGGAGTTCCGGCGGACGGCCGATCCGCAGGTCGCGGCGGAGGAACAACGAAAATCGATCGAGCTTGTCATGGCCGGGGCAGGTGATTTCTATACGTGGGAGGAGGTCGAGCAGATCGTGGGACACCGCTGAGGCTCGTACCGCTTCGCGCTGGCGAACGCGCTCGGCAACCTCATGCAGAAGGAGGACCTGCCGGTGGTCGTGGATCTGTTGCGCGACGAGCGGCAGCCACTGGAGAACCGAAGGTCGCTGGCCAGGATGGTGGGCAAGACGATGCGGCGCTGGCGGCGGAACGACCCGGAGATCCTCGCCCTAGTGGAGTCGCTCAGGGCCCCATGAGCTTGCGGAGGGTGTGCTTGGCGATGACGGAGTCGAGGAGGGCGGCGTTCCTCTCCTCGTCGGGTAGCGGAGCGACCTTCTCGAAGCGGCCGAGGAGCTTGGGGGCGAGCGTGGTGCCGGCGAAACGCAGCGGACGTTTGCGAGTTCGGGCTTCGACGTGATGCGCAGGCAGACGCGGCGGCTTGATTGTTTGCGGACGATGAATCTCGCCATGCCCTGGGAGGTCGCGGGGACGGTCTCTTGCCGACTGGCAGATCTTGGTTCTTGCGGATGGTGAATCGCGTCGTGCCCCGGGAGGCCTCGTCATGCCGTGGACGACCCTGCTCCAACTGAACGAGCCGTTCTATTCCAAGAGCGAAGGCCCCGGCCAACCGGCCAAGCCGCTCTTCTGCCCATCGAGCCCTTCTATCGCAAGCGAATATGGAGTGACATAGAGATACTGCGCGCCCATAGTGCAATGGGTGTATAACACGCATAAAATAGCGAATATAGAAGCGATTACAATCGGTATATAGTCGAATAACCTTCTCGATAGACACACAAAACCCAAGATTTCTCAAAAAACGAGGGTTGTGCAGAGGTTCCTTATGTTGTGCGTCTATTGATTTGCAGATTCATGCCGATATCGTATTGACATGTA
>DYLS01000235.1 GCA_020721965.1 Blastopirellula marina
AGCGCGGTTGGTATGAACAGCGCCATCATGCCACAACTCGTGACGACGCTATCTAAAGAGGTCGCGCAGTTTCTCAAGGTTGGACCGCACCAGGTCACGGAGCGGTACGCGCTCAGCGAGGGTTTCCCGAAGCCGATTCGTTTACCCAGCGTGGCCGACGTTCGCGGGGTTCCGCGTTGGCGCGCGATGGAGGTCGTACAATGGTCGGAAAAGCATCGCGAAGGGTCCCCAACCTCTCGCGGTGGGCGGCCCAGGCAGGCAGCGTAATTTACGCCAAACCTCCTGGAACCCGCATAGAATAAATAAACAGGAGTCCTCTTCTGGGCACCAAAATTGCAGAAAGTACAGACGGGGGATTTCGGTTCCCCGTTTTGCTTTCCGTCAGGCACAAATGCACGAATGCCTGATCTCCCAGCCGGGATGGCGGAATCGGTAGACGCACTGGATTCAAAATCCAGCGCCCTTAAAAGCGTGCGGGTTCGAGTCCCGCTCCCGGCACCAGAGGTCTGTTTCAGACGTTTTCACGGCGTTCCAGAGCAAGAAAAAAGAATAACAAAATCATAGTTATGTGACGAGAATTCGTCGCGCAGCGTTTCACAATGTTCCTTGCCTTGCCAGGAATTCATGCAGTAACCTAAGCAGTAACTCAAGCACTTCAGAAGGAGTTACTGCATATGGCCTCCAACTTGCTGACCGATGCTGCACTCAGGCGGGCACATCCCCAAGACGCACCGTATCGCCTGTCAGATGGCAATGGCCTGTATCTCCTCGTCCGCCCCGACGGCAAGCGCTGGTGGCGCCTGGATTACAGCTTTGCGCGCAAGCGCCAGACCTTGAGCCTGGGGGTTTAGCCCGCTGTAACGCTGGCCCGTGTGCGTAGCCGGGCTGCCGAGATTCACCAGCAACTGCTCGACGGCATCGATCCCAGTGCGGCACGCAAGGCCAAGCTGGCGGCTGGCGGGACTGCAGAAGTACCGGATGCCTTTGAGGCCATTGCCCGCGAATGGCAGGCGTCACGCGCTCCCGTGCTGAGCAGCCACACGGCGGCGAATATCCTCAAGCGGCTTGAGTCCAACGTCTTCCCCTACATCGGCCAGAAGTCCGTGCGGGCCTTGCGCGCGCCGGATGTGCTCGACGTGGTTCGCCGCATCGAAGAGCGCGGGCTGGGAGAAACCGCCCGCCGAGTTCACCAGCTCGTCGGCCAGGTGATGCGCTATGCCATCGCCACGGGCCGCGCCGATGCCGACCCCACCCCGGCGCTGCGCGGCGCCCTCAAATCCGTCAAGGTACGGCACTATGCGGCCGTGATTGAGCCCAGCGCGCTGGGGGGGGCGATGCTCCGGCTTTTGACGGCTATACGGGAGGCCCAGTCGTGCGGACTGCCTTGCAGTTACAGACCATGCTGTTCGTCCGGCCTGGTGAACTACGCCATATGGAATGGGCCGAGTTGGACTTCGAGGCCGCGCAATGGCGCATCCCCGCCGAGAAGATGAAAATGCGGGAGCCGCACATCGTGCCGCTGGCACCGCAGGCGCTGGCCTTGCTAAAAGATCTGCAGCCGCTGAACAGTCGAAGCCGGTATGTGTTTCCCTCGCCACGCAGCAAAGACCGGCCTATGTCCGAAAACGCGGTGAATGTCGCGCTGCGAACCTTGGGCTATGACCGAGACACCGTGACCGGCCACGGCTTTCGCGCCACGGCGCGCACCATTCTGGATGAAAAGCTGCGCTACCGGGTCGAGGTCATCGAGATGCAGCTTGCACACGCGGTGCGCGACCTGCTGGGTCGGGCGTACAACCGCACCAAGTACCTGGAGGAACGCAAGGACATGATGCAGCACTGGGCGGACTATCTGGATAAGCTCAAGGCCGGGGCGGATGTGGTGCAGTTGCGCGCGTGACGATCCACATCATTGAGTCGATGATCCACTCGATCACCCATTGACATAAAAGCCTTCCCGGTGCCGAGGCTATAGTGCAGATACCGGATGCGCTTGCGAAACTGGTCGAGCAGGCGGACCGAGCGCAAGACAGGCGTACCGGGTTTCATGGTTCATTTATACCTGTGTTTTTGCACAGTCTATCCGTCCGTAAGCCAGTCTGCAAGCCACTTGCCGAGGAAGGCGATGACCAGAATATCCCGCAGGGGTCAGTTTATTTTGCAGGAATTGCGGTATACATTACGTCCACATGCACCACGAGATCGTCACCGCCATCTCAATCTCCGCGTCTCCTGAGCGCGTCTGGGAGGTACTTCTCGACTTCGCGCGCTACCCTGAATGGAACCCGTTCGTCCGTTCCATCGAAGGATCGTCATCCGAAGGCTCGTCACTGAAGGTCAACATTCATCCACCCGGTGGTAAAGCAATGACGTTCCGTCCGATCGTGCTTCGCCATAGGGCGGGGCGAGAGTTCAGGTGGAAGGGGAAGTTCGTGCTTCCTGGCTTGTTTGACGGGGAGCACTACTTCGGTCTCACGCCAGCCGCCGACGGCTCAACACAATTCAAGCATGGCGAACACTTCAGCGGTCTTCTTGTGCCCACTCTTCCGTGGTGCGCTCGATCGCGGCACGAAGGCTGGGTTCGAGGCCATGAACTTCGCACTGAAGCAGAGGCTCGAAAAACGTGGCGCCTAACCCCTCCATCGAGCGGACACGCAGCGGCAGGCCACGCATGACCCTCATTTCATTCTGGGCCATGCGTGGTCTGCCGCTGCGTGCCGCTCATGTCAAACGTTGGACGGCTTGCTGCCCTGCTATACTCCGGCGCATTAGGAGGTCGCCAT
>DYLS01000088.1 GCA_020721965.1 Blastopirellula marina
GAGAACGGTTATGAAGAGGGTTGCACACGGGGAGCTTTGCGTTTTTCTACGCACGCAGACGCCAATCCAGTGAACGCCCGAGGCCGAGCTGCCGGCCATCGGGCGTTTTGTGTTTAACCCGCTTTTCTGCAAGGGTTTACGCTGGCTCCCCCGCCCGCCAGGCGCTCTCTATTTGGAGAGAGAACGACTAGGTTCCGCCAGGAACCATGATGGTTCTCTCCGTACCCCGGAAAACGGGCCTCAAAACTCTCAGACTCTCTGGTGAACACCCCCCTCGGAGTTAACAGGCCGGTTCCCCTCGGTGGCCAGAAGGAACCGGGCTGGTCAGAACGTAAGAACCCGGTCGCAGTCCCGGACGATTTCGTACAGATCCTTCATCGTCGAGAGCGGGCATAGCTCAGACCCTTGCGAGTGCCGCAGTTTCAGGCATGTGCCGCACGCCAGGATATTCCCGCCGGCTTGAAGCAATGATTCCGCCTGTTGGCGAACATTGAACTTCTCGTCTTCAATCAGGTCGAGTTCGACGCCTTTGCCAAGCAAGAATACGCGGACGGCGTCGCCTTGGCCGGCGGCGTAATTCCCCAAACGCAGGGCGTTGAACACTGTCTCTGGTTCCGTCGTCGAAATCACGATTCCCAGCTTCATCAAGTATCTCCCGCGGCTCGGCCCGCTCTTGGGTTAGAATCTGGCGGGCAAAGCCGTGCGGTTCACTTGCCCGACAAGTCGATATGCCATATCATCATATTACAATACTTGAATGTATAGGAGAAGAGGACTTGGCCATGACTTCCAAGCGCAGGCGGGCGATTGAATCGGTTGACGGAAAGCCTGCGGCTTGTAACAGCAAGTGCCGGGAGTAGGACAATGAAGGACGGGAGACTGCCAATCTTAGACCATCCCACGGCCGAGCCTGGCGTCTTCCGTCCAGAGAATCTCCTCAATCGGGCGGCGGCTATGATGGGCAAGGAGTACAGGAACATTCCTGCCTGCTGTCTGCTGGACTTTGATGGCGAACTGGCGGCAATCGCACGAGAAGATTTTCAAGCCGTCCCCTGCCCGACTTGGCCCTGCTTTCACACGACGATGCTCTGCCTTGAGCGTGGCAGCTTTCAAATGGGGCTTATTCCAGGCACGGTTGGTGCGCCGTTCGCAATCTTGGTCGCGGAGCAACTGATTGCGTATGGGTGCAGGCACATCATCGGCTACAGCTCGTCGGGCGCGGTGGCCGATTGGCTTCGGCTGCCGTGCCTGGTAGTACCCGACCGGGCCTTGCGAGACGAAGGCACATCGTACCACTACCTGCCGCCCACCAAGTGGGTCGAGTCTCGTGGGAACCTGGGAGCAATCCTGTTGCGTCGCTCAGCCGAGTGCGGCCTTCCGGTCCACAGTGGACCAACCTGGACGACCGATGCCCCCTATCGGGAGACGCAAACGCAGATCGAGCGTCATCGTGCGGACGGCATCCTGACGGTCGAAATGGAGGCTGCGGCCTTGATGTCGCTCGCGCACGTCAGCGGGGCTGAAATCGCCTCCTTGCTTCATGTGACGAATACATTCGCCACGGCAGAAAACGACTTTGACAAGGGGCCAAGCGACATCAACCGTCGGATCGTGAATTGCTGCTTCGATGTGTTCTCGGAGGCCATGAGCGAGGCCAGCGGCAGGAAGGAATGAGGGCATGAAGACTCGTGAAAGTGGTATGCCTGACGAGGAAATGTGGCGGGGTTTCTTCGATCCCGACGCAATCTTGCGATCACTCAGACTCACCCCGTCATGCCGAGACATTGTTGAGTTCGGTTGCGGCTACGGGACTTTCACCATTCCGGCTGCGCGGGTCGTTTCCGGGTCGGTCCATGCGCTCGACATCGAACCTGGTATGGTAGCCATCACGCAAGCCAAGGCTGCTGCTGAAGGCTTGCAGAACGTACAGATCTACCTGCGAGACTTCGTTCAAGACGGCACCGGTCTTTCGACGGCGAGCATCGACTACGTGATGCTCTTCAATATCCTGCACACTGAACAGCCAGAACGCCTGCTGCGAGAGTCATATCGTGTTCTGGTTCCCGGCGGGCTCTTGGGGGTGATTCACTGGAACTACGATCCGGCCACTCCGCGCGGCCCCTCAATGGAGATTCGACCACGACCTGAGCAGTGCCGCGATTGGGCGATTCAAGCCGGTTTCCAGCTATGCGAGCCCGGGATTATCGAACTCCCGCCTTATCATTACGGCATTGTCCTCGATCGCCCGGCTCACTGAGGGGACGTGCTCGATCATCGCACTCTGACAGTTGCCTCTGTTCTCTCGTCACCTCACCCTCTCGCCGGGTAGGTTAGCAGATAGAGCCTGTTAACCGTTAACCATCTTGTCACCCGGCAGCACGCCCGTCGCCAAGCGAAGGTCGCCGTGGGCAACTCCACCTGGAGGTCCCCATGCGACCGATCGACGATCCGTCTTCCATGACGCCCGACGAGCGTCTCTTTGAGGTGGCCAGCATCTTGGCCACTGGCATCCTGCGACTCCATGCGGGCTCGGCACTCACCACCGATCGTCGCGACCCGCAGAAATCTCTGGATTCCGCTACCGCCGGCCTTGAGCTTTCCGAGAAAACCGTGCTCAGTGTCCAACGTGGTTAGCGGTTTCCGAGAACGCGAGACAAGGAGAAACGCATGGACCTGGACATTGGAAAAGAGGTCACCCGCGATGAAGCGGATGACCGTGAACGAGCTGCGGACGAAGTACGCCGAGGTGTTCGGCGAAGAGACCAAGGCCCGTCACAAGCAGTGGCTCAGGCTTCGTGGATTCATCATCGAGCAGGAGGCTGGCGAGCATGGCACCTTTGCACAGGCTGTGGCAAGCACTTGAAGAAATGCCGGCCGCGGCGGCGATCATGGCGGAGTGGCGCGTCCGGCTGGGGGCTGACTTTGAATCCGCCCACTCCCTGCTTCGTCCCAGCGACCAAGAGGCTGGATGCTATCCGGACTTCGCGGGGCACGGGCTGCCGTACCATGTGGTCAAGCATGGCCCTGACGATTTTTCCGCGGTTCCGCCTGACGGCGGCGAGACCATCTGCCTGAAGCGTGCGGACGTCTTGATCCATCGTCTTGACCTTCGCAAACTCGCCAAGGAGATCGCGATCGCGCTAGGTTTCTCGCCCGTGTTCTCGGCCCTTCAGGATCTGCCCGGGACCTGGAGGGTCGGCACCGCCGCGGCGGCAGGCGGGAGCGATGTTGCGGTGCATCTCGTGCTCCCTGCCGAGCCGGACGACCTGCGGCGGTCCATCCAGGAGATTACGATGTCGGTGGCGGTTTAACCGTGAGCCAGTTTCGCGGGGCCACGGGGCCAATCCGCGCGCGGAAGGATGGCGGGGAAGGGTGAGCCGGGGGGCGGCCGGCCACGGGAAACGGGTGGAAGGGCGGCAGCGGGGTGATTAGGCTGGACCGAAGGGGGCGACCAGGAGGTGACCGGCTCAAGGTGTCCCGGCGCGGAGTGGAATTCCGCGGCCGGGACTCGACCGTCGGGAGTAGACGCTCCCTGGGTCCGTGGTTCAGCATGATTCGGTTTCGCCGCGGCGGCAAGCCCCCGTTCATTGCCGCGCGCGGATCTGTCTGTTGAAAGGGTGCGAGCAGTGGTTCTCTCCCCCGCACCCTCTATCCCGATACTGTAGCCCTTCCTGTGCGGAAGCCGCCCGGGTGTGGTCGCGACGTTTGGCTGCGCAGCGGTATCGGGCGAGCGACCAGGGGAAGGAGCATCGGCGGCGGCAGTCGAGCCGTTACCGCGAGCGTCTGCGGCAGCGGCGGGAGGCGGTGGCCATGCCGGAGGCGGCCTGCGAGGGCCATCAGGAGCAGGCGGATTCCGAAAAAAGCCCCTGTTCCCGGCCGGGCTGCTATGAGTCGTTCCCGCCCGAGCGTCGCTCGCCCTTGAAGAGGTTCTGTTGCGCCTTGTGCCGTGAGGCTTTACGGCGGGTGCGGAGGCGTGAAGCCCGGTGGCTGAGCGGCGGCGATGCGGCGGGCAAGCACGACCCCTGGGAACGGTTTCACGGGCCGCCCGACGGTTTCGGTTAGGGGCCGAATATTGGGACTGCCGCTTCCGGCAGGTAATTTCGAGGAGGGCAGGCGAGAGCAGATGGCGAGGAAGTACGGGTTCCAGTAGCAGGGACGAGAAGAGGCACTCTTTGCCGAGGTGAACGATGTCGGCCTGGGCCGTAGAGGAGTACCGGGCGTTGCCCTTGGAGGAGATCGACGTGCGGTACGGTCGCTACCGGCTCTCGATGCTGGAGGCCGAAGAGGCGATGGCCCGCAGCCTCCGCCGCTACGGGCAGATCTCCGCGGTGGTGGTTTGTCTGGTGCAAGGTGTTCCCGTGCTGATCGACGGCTTCAAGCGGCTGGCGGCGGCGCGGGGGTTGAAGGGTCTGGAGAGCCTGTCGGCGCGGCGGATCGAGGTGGACGAGCGGGGGGCGAAGGCGGCGATGTACGGACTGAACCGCACGGGGCGGCACTTCGGGGAGTTGGAGGAGGCGTGGCTGGTGCAAGCCCTGGTCCGGGAGGACGGGCTGTCGCAGGTCGAGGTGGCGGTGCTGCTGGGGCGTCACAAGAGTTGGGTCTGCCGGCGGCTGGCGATGATGGAGAAGCTGTGCGCGGCGGCCCAGGAGGATCTGCGACTGGGGCTTCTGTCGCCGACGATGGCCCGACACCTGGTGCGGTTGCCCGCGGGCAACCAACAGGAAGCCCTCCAGAGCGGGCGGCGACATTCCCTCTCGGCGGCCGAGTTCCGTGGCGTGGTGGACCTGTTGCTGGCCTCCGGCACGCGAGAGAAGACGAACTTCGTCCTGGAGCACCCGCGGGAGGCGTTGCGGGAGGCGCAGGCGGGCGAGGTCCGCGGCTGGGACCCTCGCCTTAGCGCGGCGGGCAACCGCGTCAGCCGTCAGTTGGCCTCGGCCCTAGACGGCCTGGCGCGGATGGCGAACTGGCTGCGGCACCGGGGGCGTGCGGAGTTGGCGCTGGGTGACCGGGGCGTCTTGGAGCCGGCCTTCGTGCGGTTGGCGGACGAGGCCCGCACGGTGACCGAATTGACGGACGACTTTCTCAAGGAGATCCATCTTCCATGAACGAGGATCTGCAAAGCGAGGTGGTCCGCCGCTGGCACGGCGGGCAGTCGAGGCGGGGGATTGCCCGGGACCTGGGGATCTCGCGTCACGCGGTGGCCAAGGCGATCGCCGAGCACCAGCAGCAGCGGGCCGGCGGCGCGACCGGCCTGCCCTCGCCGCGCAAGCGGCGGGCAAGCCGGGTCGATCCCTTCGAGGAGAAGCTGAGGGAGTACCTGGCGCGGTATCCGGACATGACCGCGGTGCGGCTCTTGGAGGAGCTTCGCCGGCTGGGCTACACGGGCGGCTATACCATGCTCCGCCAGCGCGTAAAGCAACTACGCACCCAGTGCCGGCGGCCCCCGATAGAACGGTTCGAGACCGGCCCGGGCGTCCAGGCCCAGATGGATTGGGCGGTCTACACGCTCGACTTCACCCAGGAGGGCCGCCGGAAAGTGAACCTCTTCAGCTACGTGTTGGGCTATTCCCGCCGGCAGTACCTCCACTTCGCCGTGTCGCAAGACCTGGAGACGACGATCCGCGAGCACGTGCGGGCCTTCGAGCACCTCGGCGGCGTGGCCGCCACCTGCCTCTACGACAACATGAAGACCGTGGTCAGCCGCTACGAGGAGGGCGAGCCGGTCTACAACCCCCGCTTCCTGGCCTTCGCCACGCACTACGGCTTCCGACCCGTGGCGTGCCGGCCCAGGCGGCCCCAAACGAAGGGGAAAGTGGAGCGACGATTCTTGTATGCCCAGACCAGCTTGCTCAATGGGCGCGAGTTCCGTTCGCTGGAGCACCTCAACGAAGTGACCGCCTGGTGGTTGGCGGAAGTGGCCGACGTCCATGTCCACCGGCAGACGAAACGTCGTCCGGTGGACCTGCACGCCGAGGAACAGCCGCACCTGATTCCCTTGCCGGAGCGGCCCTACGAGGTGGCCGAAGTGGTGTATCGCGTCGTGGACGGCGAGGGGTTCATCTCCTACGCCCAGAACCGCTACTCGGTCCCGTGGCACTACATCGGCCAGGTGCTGCCGGTGAGGATTAGCGAGGACGCCCTGACGATCTACGGTCCGCGACTGGAGCCGCTGGTCCGGCACGAGCGGTTCGGGCCGACCGAAAGGCACCAGCAGCGTCGTCTGGCCGAACATCTTCCGCCCCGCGACCTCGAACAACGGCGCGAGACGCTGCGGGAGCGCTTCGCCCAGTTGGGGCCGCTGGCGGTGCGGTTCCTGGAGGGCCTGCTGAAGACTCAACGTTGCGGGTGGGACCAGGCCCAGAAGGTCCTGGCCCTCTTGGGCAGCTATCGCCGGGACGACCTGCTGGCGGCCCTGGAGCGGGCCGTGCGGTACGGGGCGTTCTCGGCGAAATCCATCGAACGCATCCTGGCGGTGCAGGCCCGGCCCAAAACCGCCCTGGACCGCCTGGCGGAAGAGGAGCCGTCCCACTTGAAGGACCTGTTGGCCGACGATCCGACGCCGCCGCGGTCCACCACGGACTATCAACACCTGCTGGGGGAGGACTCGGAACACCATGAGCCAAGCGAAGAAGACGAACCGGGCGAGGACGACGACGGCCAGCCTTGCGGCCGGCCTGCGTGAGCGGGTCCTGGAGGACGCCAAAACGTTGAAGCTACCGATTTCCGCCGAGACGCTCGACGCGGCCCTGGCGCGGGCCGAGCAGGAGGGACTCTCCCACTTGAACTTCCTGGAACTGATTCTGGGCGAGCCTGCCGCGCGGACCCGCCAACGGGCCGTCGAACGCCGGATTCGCGATGCCAAACTCCCGGAGGACAAGACCTTGGACGACTTCGACTGGAAGTTCAACGCTCAGGCGATCGACCGCGCCCAGATCGAACAGTTGGCCACCGGCCAGTTCGTCCGCCGCGGGGAGAACCTCGTCCTGGTCGGCCAGAGCGGCGTAGGAAAAAGCCACCTCCTCGAAGCCCTGTCGAGACGCTGTCGTGAACTGGGCTACCGGGTGCGTTACACGACCAGCGCGGGCTTGTTGGACGACCTGCGGAAGTCGCTGGCCGAGCAGAACCTGCCCCGCCGCATCCGCTTCTGGTCGCGGTTCGACCTGGTGATCATCGACGAATTCGGCTTCGACCGCATCGAACGCAGTGAGTGCCCCCAGGCGGCCAACCTCTTCTACAAGGTGATCGACGCCCGCAGCGGCAAGCGTTCCACGGCCCTGGCCACGAACATCGACTTCGAGGCGTGGAGCGACTACCTCGGCGATCCGCCGCTGGCGATGGCCTTCCTCGACCGCGTGGTCGATGGGGCCATTATCTTGAAGATCCGAGGCAAGTCGTACCGCGCCCACCGGGCCAAGAAGCCTTCGGACCCGCCGAAGCCCGACGCCACGTAACCGCGTGGGCCGCCCAACCTCTATGCCAGGCATCGACTACCGCCAACTTCGCCGCCAGATCTCCATGACCCAGGTGCTGGCACTGATTGGGTTCCGGGCGACTTGGCGGCGCGGCTGCGAACTTCGCGGCCTCTGCCCGATCCCCGGCTGCCCATCCACCTCCGGCCGGGACTTCTCGGTCCACCTCGACCGGCAGGTCTACCGCTGCTTCGCCTGCCAGTCGGGCGGCAACGCCCTGGACCTCTGGGCAGCCGTCCGGCGTCTCTCCCTTTACCGCGCCGCCATCGCCCTCTGCCACGCCGTCAACCTCGTCCCGCCGTGGCTCCCCATCCACCGCCGATCCCACCGCGTTCCATTCCGCGCCTCATCGCGCAACCACTGACCTGGCCGCCTCTCGCCGCGAAAGTGGCTCACTTCCTGGCCGCGATCGACAATTACGACCTTCGCCGGTCAATCCGGCGTAATCATGGCGCCGACCAGGCGGCGTCTTAAACCAGCCTGCGAGGCCCTGCTTCGGATGACGAAAGGCCATTTCCTGGCGCTGGGCGAGGCACTTCTCAAGCGTGACCGGGAGCGGTGGCTGACGAGTGAATCGGCGGCGAACGCCCTGGCAGCATTCCTTCGCCCGTCGGACGTCCTTGCGGAGACTCCCTTGAGCGACCGAGCCCAGATCATACTGGTGGCGATGCTCGAGATGGACGCGTTCGACTCGGATTCACGCCGGTCGACGGAGGAGATCGCCGCAAAGGGGCTCGGCGGGCACGCAGATGCGAATGCGCACAAGGGCGTGATGGCCGAACTCAAGACGTGCCAGCTCGTCGAGAGTAAGACAGGCCGAGGCGGCGGTTGTTGGCTCACGGCCGCCGGCCGCGCCCGCACCGAGAAGCTTCGTCGCGCGTAGCCGAAACTCCGTAACTGTTTCGACACCGTTTGCGCACCGATTAGAGCGGCCTATTCAGCGACACTTCCCTCGTGCGGATCACCGACGCGGTGATCCCGACGATGTACGAGGAGAAGTGGTATGCCCGTCTCTCATGTGGCGCCCCGTCAAGGGCGCAAACCGTCCTCCGACCGCTCGAAACAGGACCTGTCCGCCGCCCGCGTCGACCTCCTGGAGCTGATGCAGAGCATCAACTTCGGCCGAATCGAGCGGCTGCGGATCAGGAACGGCGAGCCGGTCTTCGATCCCCACCCCGTGGTCGTCCGCGAAATCAAGTTCGGCGGCGAGAATGGCCCCCGGCCGGAACTCGGCAACGGGGACTTCTTGCTCAAGCAGCAGGTCGTCGAACTGTTCGCCTTCTTCGACGAAACCCGCAACGGCGTGATCGACGTGCTGGAGATCAAGCACGGCCTGCCGTTCCGGATGATTGTCACGGAGGTGCCCGCCTAAGCACTGGGGTAGGCACCCGCACGTGACAACTCGTTGTTTCTGTTTCTTCACCTGACATTTTGCCGGCCGCACAGCGGAGGCGATTGTGGGCGACGCCGATCATGGCGCGACTCGCATCGCCTCCGCTTCTTCGTAGGCCTGCACCTCCTTCGCCAATCGTCGTTGGCCCACGCCTGCCGCTCCTCGCCGGCGAGGAGTTACTTCAGTGCCCAACGACAATCTCAATGACAAGATCGACCGTTTCACCCATGGCATCGTGCGGCGCAAGGTCAAGCAACTGATCGGCCGCGCCGGCTTCACCCGCCAGGATCGCGAGGACCTCGAGCAGGAGTTTTTCGCCCGAGTTCTTCAGAGCCTTGCCTCCTTCGATCCGGCGGTCGCCCACCGCAACAAGTTCATCACGGCGGTCGTCGAGCGGTACGTCGCCAACGTCCTGCGGAACAAGCAGGCCGAGAAGCGCGACCACCGACGGATCACGTCACTGAACGTGACGATCGAGATCACCGACGAAGGGCCGACCGAACTGGCCCAGACGATCGGCGATCGTGAACTCGACGCCCGCCTTGGCCGCGATCGCCGCGGCGAGGACGACCTCATGCAGCTTCGGCTCGACCTGGCCGACGTGATCAGTGGGTTGCCTGAGGCATGGCAGACGCTTCTGGAGCTGCGTAAGTCGCAGACCATGCCCGAGGTCGCCAACCAGATGGGCGTGCCGCGCACGACGCTCAACGACTGGATGCGCCGCATCCGCCAGCAGTTCGAGAAGGCCGGCCTGCGAGAGTATTTGCAGTAGCGGCCGTCATCTCGCGAGGGAACCGGGTAGGTCAACAGATAGAGACCCGGTTCCCGACGCGAGGAAAAGACATGACCAAGGAACTCTATCGCTACGCCTTCTCACCCGGTGTGCCCATCGAGGAGGTCGAGGCGTCGTTGCTGCTGGCCGTCCTTGCGACGTCCAGCCTGCATGGCGAAGCCCAGACCCGCCTCGATGCGGCCCACTATCTCGATACGGCCGAGCGTGCCTGCGTGATCGACGCGGGCACGCCGGTCGGTCGGGACCTCAACCGTTTGTTCACCGGATTCCTGACGCGCGAGTTCGGCGCGGAAGCGTTCTTTGTGGAACGCATCGAGGACCACGACCACCTCCCCCAGGAGACCGCCTCATGAGCGACGGCCAGCCACTGGCACAGACATTGGCGGCGCGGATGCAACTCGGGCTGCTTGGCACTGCCAACACGATCGCCCATAGCGTCCGTGTTGGCCGTGGAATTGCCGAGCAGCTCAAGCAGGGCGGCCTTATCCGCCGGGTCAGCCCCCGAGGCAAGGACCCCATTCGCCTTTCCGCGATTTGCAGCATCGGTAAGCGGGCGGAGGCTTACGGGGGGTTCCTTTACCTGGCCGTGGCCGTCCGCCGGGACATGACTATTCAGAGCGGCCAGGTCGCGCACGGCGTCGAGGACTCCGTGTGCGAGATTGACGTCCTCCCCTACGGCGACGTCCGACAGCGGATTGGCCTCAAGCAGTACAGCATGATCTACCGGCTCCTGAACCGGATTGTCAAGGAGCCTATCAAGCCGGACTACCTGTTGATTGATCGCACCCTGCTGCTTCCGCGGGAGTTCTCCAACAGCGATGACGCTGAAGTTCAAAAGGAGTTCAAGAGGGTCGCCGCCACGGCAGGAGAATTTTGGTCCGGGGTGAAGGATCAGCTCTACCCCTGTACGCAGGGTGGCATGGTGATTGTTGGCTACCCACAAGTCAAACGCATGGGAGAACCGCTCTGGTCGATTGGAGCCGGTCGCGCCGAAGCACTGATCGACTCGGTGACTCTCGCCCCCATCCAGTCGGCGGTCCAGCAAAACCGGTCCTTTGACGAAGGGGCTGCGGCTCGTATCATGGGCACGGTGATTTGGCCGGAACAGCGAACTTCGGCGTTCGCCTACTCGGGGCTGGGGCTGGACGAGCGGATCGAACCTCGTATCCTCCGCAATGAAATCGACATTGCCTCGTTCCACTATCGGTCAGGCATCCGGACAGCGCCGCAACAGGTGGAAGTGGCCGGTGGACGCGATTGGACGACCGAGGGGTTGGACCGGTTGGCCGAGAGGCTGATCGAGGCCACTCGGTTCGACCAGCCCGACGCCGTCCCGCTCCCCATGTGGATGGGCCGGCAACAGATGAAGGATGTCGAGCGAATGAACCTACTCGACGCGTACCAAAGGGGCGTCTTCGAAACTCTGCGCAGTGGAGAACTCGACTCCGCTTGGTTGCGCGGCTGGGAACCAGAAGGAGCATGAAATGACTCAATCAACCAACGGTCAACGGGTTCTCGGGAAGCTGATTGGGAACACCGGCGACCCGATGAAATTGCAGGTGGCCCTCAAGGACAGCTTCTCAGCCCGCAGGGGGGAGTTCGTCCGTATCATGCATCAGGAGAACCGGTCGCAGGACCCGCTCCCGGTGCTGGGCCGCATCGTTTCCGTATCCCGGTCGAACGTCCTGTTCAGCGAGGCAGTCAGCGAGGGGTTGGCTGAACTGACGTTGCTGCCGGGGACGCGGGTCACTGGCGAGACGATCCGTGCGACACTCGAACTGGTGGGGTACATGGACCCGGCCAGCGGCCAGCCGCGGATACCCCGTCGCCCGCTCGATCCGGGCTCCGAGGTTCTGGGGGTTGATTTCGAGTTCCTCCGCGAGTTCTACCGGTTCGACCCCAACCACAGCATTCACTTGGGAAACCTCGTTGGATACGAGCGAGGTGCGAACACAGTCCCCGTGTTCCTGGACGTGAATAAGCTTGCGACAGAGCATGTCGCCGTCCTTGCGATGACCGGAGCAGGCAAGTCGTTTACCATAGGGCGTCTCATCGAGCGTATGGTGGCGTTGCACAATGCGACGGTCGTCGTGTTCGATCCTCACGGCGAATATGGCCGCGCCTTCAAGGGCGGAACCGTGCAGTTCAGCGGTGCAGAAGCAACCACCGAGGACGAACGGGACCGCGTTCAACTGCCCAAGGTCCGACAGAACATCGAGAGTCTTGGCCAGAAGCAGGGTCGTGGAATCGTCGTTTACACCCCTGACATGGCGGAGTTCCGTACAAAGTACGCTGGCAAGAACAGGACTCTAGCACTGGCTCTCGACCAGTTCGACTTGGACGAATTCAGCGCGGTGCTCCCCGGCCTGTCCGAACCTCAGCAACGGGTACTGGACGCTGCCCTCCGATTCTGGATCAAGACAACCAACCCGCCGCGGGCCGCGGACAGCCTGCTATCCTTCCTCACGGACAAACTGGGGGAACTGCAGGATTGGGACGAACTGTCGGACGCCGAGTCCAGCGCCTTGAACGCCCGTTCGGCGGCAGTGGTGGCCATTCGGCTACGCCGGCTGATCAACGAGTCGAGATCCTTTTACTGTACGGGGATGGACAGCCCGCTGGATGTGAAGGGCATGGTTGGCCGTCCAAGCGACGCCGGCGGGCGGCTGGTGATTGTCGACCTCCAGGGGATCAGCGACTCCGCCCGGCAGATCATCGTCGCGCTGCTGTCGACCGAAATCCTCAACGCGTCATTCGATAAGTCCGACCCGATTCGCCCGGTCTTCCTGGTCTTCGAAGAGGGGCACAACTTCGCGCCTGCCAGCGCAAGCTCCCTCTCCAAGAACATCATCAAGCGGATCGCTTCGGAGGGCCGCAAGTTCGGCGTGGGATTCGCGATCGTCAGTCAACGGCCGAGCAAGCTCGACGCCGACGTGACGAGCCAGTGCAACACGCTGATCGTAATGCGGCTCAAGAACCCAGACGACCAGAACTTCATCGTCAAGGCGTCGGACATGCTGAGCCGGCATGACATTGACGAGTTGCCGGCGTTGTCCACCGGCGAAGCGTTGGTCAGCGGGCGGTCCATTCCGGCGCCGCTGCTAATCCGAGTTGGGCCGAAAGCACTGCAGCACGGCGGCGAGTCGCCCGACGTACTCAAGGAGTGGAACCCGTAATGGCTGATGCACTCGCCGCCATCGACCGGCTCCTTTCCGACCCGGCCGTTGTTCATGACGTGATCCATCGAGACGTCCCGATGCTGGACTCGGATTGGGGAGCCAAGGACGAGGACGGGCTTGTGCATACGCTCGGGGTCAACTTGTTCGCCGGCCTCGGCCGCGCTGCCGGGTTCGTCGGACTCACGGAATTCCCTGTGCCGCGCGCGATCCAGTGGCAGCGCAAGGTCGTTCACGTTGATTCGGCGTGGTTCGATCGGTCCTCTCGGCGCCCTGCCGTGCTGATCGAATTCGAGCGATACTCAATGGACACCGTGCTGGAGAAGCTAACCAACCTTTACGTTGCTGCCCACGGCTGCGATGCTACCCCTGATGTGCTCGTCCTTTGCGTTTGGGCGATGGACGGCGATCCAGTGGACGCAAAGTGGTTCGACGCCAACCGCGTCCTGCCGGTGTCCGGTGGGCCAGCAGCACGGCGGCCTGAGGGAGCAAGCATCGTGCTCGCGCAGGCGGTCATCGGCCGGAAGGCAGATGCCCTTCACTTCATGCGGTTTCGGAGGTTCGCATGACGACCATCTTTCTTCATCCTGGCAAGCGGCTGGGCTCCAACTACGAACTTGAGGCGATCGTCGGCACCGGCCAGTTCGGCCAAGTGTGGCGCGCAAGGAAGCTTAATCCGCCGTCGGGTGCAACGGTCGCTTTGAAGGTTCCCCTCGATCCTAATCGGGGTGAAGAAGTCCTGATGGCCGACGGTCAGTACATGCTTGAACTACCGAAGCACCCCGGCGTCGTCGCCGTCAACTGGCAGGGCCGCATCGGCGCAGTATGGGTTGTGGAGATGGAATTCGTGAACGGCATCCCGCTGTCCAAGCTGATGGCGGACGAAATTCAGTGGTCGAAGGTCACCTTCGAAGACATTATTCGGTGGTTCACCGGGGTCGCAGAGGCGCTGGCTTTCCTTCATGGTAACGAGATCGCCCACGGGGATATTAAACCTGACAACTTGCTGCTGGATGAGGCATCCGGGCGGTTGAAGATAACTGACTTCGGCACCAGCCGAAGACTTACAGACAATCTGATCCGGACTTTTCGACACGCTGGGGCTTGGGCCTACCAAGCTCCCGAGATCCAGCAGGCAAACCAACGCGGCGCGGTTAGCGATCTGTTCTCGGTTGGGGCGGTACTCTACCACGTAACCACCGGGAGATTGCCGCGAGCTAGTATCCATGAACTGCTCACATCAGCGCCGATCACTCGGCCCCGGCAGTTCAATCCTGAAATCCCCGCAGAGCTTGACGCCATTATCATGGATCTCCTCGTTGACGACCCACTTCGTCGTCTTCCGAACGCCACGAGCTTGTGCCAGCGATTGCAGTCATTGTTGCCGGACACGCGTCTCAAGACGGTTCCGAATCTTACGCCCCTCCCGCCTGGGACCGGGTATCTCGATCAAGCGGCCACGCTCCTCGCAGAAGGCAAGAAGGAGGAGGCACGCGAGGCAGCGGCGTCCGCCACCTTGCATAGCACCGGACTGATCCCTGCGCTGGAGCTTTATGCCAGGCTGAGCGACGAATTGGGCTACGCGGATGACGCAATTAATGCATACAAGCGTCTCTTGACCTTGGAGAGAACGGCCGGTGAAACGCGCCGCGCGGCTGAATCGCAGTTGGCGGATCTCTTCCTGCGTCTTCATCGTTACGAGGCAGCCGAGACCTACGTGGAAGCTGCGATCAAAGTCCAGCCGACATCGCCGTTGATGCTGCTCAAGGCCGCCGTCGTACTCGGTGCCTGCACCAAATTGGAGCGGGCGCTAGACCTCCTGGAGAAGATACTTGCCGAAGAGCCGCACAATGGCGCGGCAATGGAGAAGAAAATGCTGGTGCTCTGGTTGCTGCACCGCTACGAGGACGCGGCACAGGCTGCTCGGGATGTCCTGATGGTCATGCCCGATAGCGAATTGTGCCTGAAGAGACTGGTGGATTACGAAACATTGATGGGAAATCGACGACGCGCAGAGCATTACCGGCAACGGCTGGAATCGCTCGCCCGATAACTTGAAATGTCATGGCACCCCGATAGCCCCTGTGTATCGCTACCGAGGTGGTCGTGCGGGGGGGCGAGGCGAGCCGTCGCTCGCCACCAACACGTGAGAGCACACTATGGCCGACGACAAGCAGCTCGTATTGTTTGACAGGGCCGGTCGGGCCGAGGAAGTCGAAGCCGCCATCCTCGATCTCGTGCATGGATATCGGCAACCGTCGGCAGGTGAATTGGTGGCGGAGATCGAGCACAGATTCGGCTTGGAGGCCCGATGGGAGCTGGAGGAAGCCGTCACATGCCTTTCGCAATCCACTGACCTAACTCGGTCTGAACGTGACTACTTATGCTCGTTGCTCGCGAGCGGCTCGCTGACGAAAGCTCTTCGCGGCGTAGAGGCTCCAGACCGTGAGATGATCTCGACGATCGACCTGCTGTTGCGTCAGAGCAAGGCCTACGCCACCTCTGAGGCATTTCAGGAGATGGTCAGTTTCTTGGGGCGTTTTCGCGATTACGCTCCCTACAATAACATGCTCGTCAGGGTTCAGAATCCAAGCTGCGGCTTCTATGCGACTGCAAGAGACTGGGAAAACCGGTTTAGACGCACGATCAAGCAGGACGCCAAGCCGATGTTGATTCTCGCCCCGATGCATCCCGTGATGCTGGTCTACGATCTGGACCAGACCGAGGGGGAAGATCTGCCGGAGGAACTGAAGAACTTCGCCCACTTTGAAGGAGAATGGGATCCTCGGTGGTTATCTCGCCTTGTGGAGAATGCCAACGGGCATCGTATCCAGGTAGAATTCAAGACGCTGTCCTCCACGCATGGCGGTTTTGCAACACTGGCCAGGGGAACCGGCGACTGGAAGATGCGAGTGGTGGTTCACGATCAACTGGACGATCCAAGTCGTTGCGGTGTTCTTTGCCACGAGATTGCCCACATTTTGCTCGGCCACCTTGGCACGGATTACGATGCGTGGTGGCCAGCCAGAACGAATCTGGCGAAAGCAGCAGTTGAAGTCGAGGCGGAATCGGTTGCCTGGACCGTAACGCGTCACCTCGGATTGAAGGGAGCGAGCGCGGCCTACGTCTCGCGCCATCTCAAGGACGGCGCGATCCCTGTGGGAACCTCGGCTGACATGATTGCTAAGACCGCGGGGTACATCGAACGGATGGCGACCGAATCGATGGCTCCTCGACGGCCGCGAGCGCGTAAAGAGAAAGGCAAGAAACGAGGTCAGTAGTTTCAGCGGGTGATGTGGCTCGCCGAATGAAATGCCTGAAAAGAATTGCTCGACTTCGGACGTCAGGGGAGCACGCGGTTCCTGGGAATTTCACTACCGGTTCCTCGGCCGGCAGAAGCCGACGAAAGGGACTTGAACTCGGTAAGTCGTGGAGCGATAATGGGTTGCAGCGTTACTGGCGGCGCGAGAGCGTTTGCCGAGAGTTCCCTCCGGGGAGCTTCTTCATTTTCTACCAAACCGCCGACCGGCCAGTTGACGCCCGTGCCCCAAATTGAGGGGTCGCGGGCGTTTCGCTTTAACCCGATTTTCTGCAAGGATTTGCGTCGTTCCGCCGGCCCAAGTGAGTCTCTTCGTCTCGACGGTGGCGGCCGCTAGTCGCAGGCACTCCGGAAGGGAGTGCCCTCGTACCCCAAACCACCGCCCGAAACTCTCGGACTCTCGGTTTGACGGACGACAGCGGGTTAACAAGCCAGGTCGTTTCGGAGACTGGTTTTACGTCTGTGGGTTCCGACGCTGGGAAGGGCGTTTCGCGTCCTCCAACCCGGCTGGATAAAAAGGCATACACTTGATAGAATGTGCGTGCGTTTCTATCCATACCCGTGACCGGAGGCGAACCGAGATGGCTTCCGCAACTGAACAAGCCCGGCAACTCTTCCGCGACCGCGGTGGCACGCTTCGGACGAGCGAGGCGATTGCGGCTGGCGTGCATCCGCGCACCCTCTACGGAATGCAGAGTTCCGGCGAACTGGAGAGACTCGCCCGCGGTCTCTATCGCCTCGCAGGCCTCCCCTCGCTGAGCGATCCCGATCTGGCGACCGTTGCCAAGCTCGTCCCGCAGGGCGTTATCTGCCTGATCTCGGCGCTCGCCTACCACGAACTCACGACGCAAATTCCGCACGAGGTCCATCTAGCCCTGCCGCGCACCGCCCGCAATCCGGCGCTGAAATACCCCCCGCTGCGCGTCTTTCGATTCTCCAAACACGCCTTTGAGGCCGGAATCGAGACACGCACTATAGATAGAATGCCCGTCCGCATCTACAGCCCGGAAAAGACCCTGGCCGACTGCTTCAAATTCCGCAACAAGATCGGACTCGACGTTGTTCTCGAAGCACTCCGCGCATACCGTGCCCGGCGTCATGCAAGGCTACAGGAGGTGCTTCAGTACGCCCGCCTTTGTCGTGTCGAGAAGGTGATGCGCCCCATCCTGGAGGCGATGGCATGACCAAGAACATGGCCGCGTCCGTGCATCAGCGTCTGCTGAACATCGCCAAGCAGAGCAACCGCCGCTTCAACGATCTGGTCCAACACTACGCCCTGGAACGTTGGTTGTTCCGTCTCTCGCGGTCTGCCTACGGCGAGCGATTCGTGCTGAAAGGTGCGCTGTTGCTCGTGGCGTGGAACACGCCGACGACCCGCCCCACCCGCGATATCGACCTGCTCGGTCGGATCGGCAACGATCTTGGCCTTGTTCGCTCCGTGATTGCGGAGATCGTTCAGACGCCCGTCGAAGACGACGGTCTCGTCTTTGACCCGACCAGCGTGACTACCGAGCGGATCGCTGAAGACGCAGACTACGAGGGCGTCCGCGCGAAGTTCCTGGGGCACCTTGGCAACGCCCGGGTGGCCATGCAGATCGATATCGGATTCAGCGACGTGGTCACCCCCTCGCCATGCTGGGTGACCTATCCGACGATTCTGGATCAGCCGCCGGCCGATCTTCTCGCCTACAACCGGGAGACAGCGATTGCCGAGAAATTTGAGGCCATCGTCAAGCTGGGCGAGGTCAATAGCCGGATGAAGGACTTCTTCGACATTTGGCTGCTAGCGTCCGTTTTCCCGTTTGACGGCGATGATTTGGGCAATGCCATTCGGGCCACCTTCGCCCGGCGGCAAACGCCCATCGAAGCGGCGACTGTCGGGTTCTCAAGCGGGTTTGCCCACGATCCCGCGAAAGCGGTACAGTGGAAGGCCTTCGTTCGTCGCTCTCTCCTGCAGGAAGCTCCAGAGGAGTTCCACGACGTGGTGGAGCGCGTTCGCAAATTTCTTCATCCGGTTGCGTTTGCAATCGCGTCGAACCAGGCATTCGCAGCGAATTGGACGCCCGGGGGACCGTGGATGCCCAACACGCCTTCGTCGAGATGATCAGACGGCAGCCCCACGGGGCGCACGCGATGGTGCCCATCGAGATTCGATGACCAATTGCGACACCTCGAACTGCCGTCCGGTAGGTTAACCCAAACTTCCCCCCCGCGAAATAGGGGGATGCTAATTGCAAGTG
>DYLS01000089.1 GCA_020721965.1 Blastopirellula marina
AAATCATTGTCCTGAAATCACTTACAATTCGTATCCCCCTAGTTCGCGGGGGGGTTTGGGTTACAGCTCGGCCGTGAACGGTTACTTAGCAGGAAACCACGGAGCCAACTTTGCGATCACGCGATCAGGAGATTGCCGCCAGGGAGGCGATCAACCATAGGCTGCCAGGCCGAAAAAAAGTCGTCGCTTCAAAAACCGATAGATTCGGCTGTCCTCCGGGATTTGGCTTTCCGGAACCGCGTGGCTGGGGCAGGCCTGCGATGCCCGCAACTCGGCCGTCAGACTTCTTCCGCTGGTATCACGCCCCTTGGTGGTTTCCAAAAAGTCGGCCAACTCGTGGGGGCATTCCAAAATGACGCAGCCCCGAGTCCTTTGCCTCGCGAAGTTCTGAAAGCCGCGCAGAAACTCGCTCTGGTCGATGGTTTGAAACACGCCGCGGTTCGTCTCCACGAAGTCCGCGGCATAAGACAGCGGTGGACAAGGTTCCACACCACCAGCAGGTCCAATGTGAAAGCCTAGCCCCAATGCCGCAGGGCAGACGGCCCTGCCATCGGCATCCCAATAGGTATCGATAACCACAATGGGATGCCGTCGCCTGAGGGTCAGCAAACGCTGGCGAAAGCCGATGAACTTTTCGGCATTTAAGGCCAATTCAGGGCTGGAATTGGGGCCTACTGGCCGATAACCGTAATACCAGAGGTACGCAGCCCCGAGGCGGCAAAGAAACCGAACATACGCGTCGCTGAGAACCTCGTCGAAATTGCCGGCCGTAACCGTGGTAGCGACCCCGAAGAGGATTCCCTCACGCTGGAGGCGACGCAGGCTTTCCACGACACGAGCATAGACGCCCTCGCCGCGGCGCGCATCATTGCTTGTCGCGCCGCCATCTAAACTCACGAGGATCGTCACGTTTCCTAACTCTCGAATCTTCTTGACCGTCTTTGCGTCCAGAAATAGCCCGTTCGTAATCACCTGAAAATAGCAATCGCTATAACGCGACGGTATGGCCCAGAGATCGGGATAAAGTAGCGGTTCCCCGCCCAGGAGCGTGAAAAACCGGCAGCCTTGACTTTTCGCCGCATCCACGACGTGGAAGACCGTATCGAGGGACATTGCGCGCGGTGGTCCTGGATAATCGACCCAGCAGCCGCGACATCGAAGGTTGCACGCGTCCGTCAAGGACAAAAACAGGAACGGTGGAAATAGCTCGCCTGCGAGCAGCCGCTTTTGGTACATCCGCATCGTTTTGAGGGAGGGGAGGACCCAAAGCCTGGCGGCCTTCCACAACAATCGGGGCGCGACGTGCCGCAACAACCTAGCAGGATAAAATAGAAGCATTGCAATTCTGAATCAGATGTCGCGGCAAGAGCCGCACGGCGTGAAGGGGCCCTCCACAATGCCGAGTCCAGAGGCTGGTCCCGGGAAGCTCGTAGCTCATTGGATTATACCCGGGAATCCCCATGGTCGTCTGGCGTTTACTCAGTGTTGAAGTAGCTGAGGGGGGAGGATTATGGATCCTGGCTTCAGGAAAAGCCCGATCCGGGAGGCGTGCCAGCCGAACAGGCAGGTTGCCCGATCAGCCAATCGCCGGCGGTGGCTCAGGAGACCGTCGCAAGGCATTGGTAGCGGTTTGCACCACTGTCCGCGGCATGTCAAGATCAACACAGGTTAAACTCCAACCATTCTCATGAGCGGAAGTCGAGGCAGCATGGCCGACTCGCGAATGCTTCAAAAGGTCTGGGCCGGATTGGCGCAGGAGTTATTCGAGCTACGTCTCCCCAGTGGGCATTGGCGCGGCGAATTGGCGCCCTCGCCGTTAGCGACGGCCACCGCAATCAGCACGCTGGCTACCTTTCTCCGCGCGCTGGCCACCTGTCACAGCAACTCCGAACACCGCTTGGCCGCACCCCAGCGCGAGAGATTGCAACAAGCGATCCTGCGTGGGACTCGTTTTCTATTAAGTTGTCAAAACCGCGACGGGGGGTGGGGCGATACCGACCGTTCCAGGTCGAATATCGCCACAGCGTACCTCGTGCTGGCGGCACTCACTTTGGCGAAGAATCCCGGCCCTCCAACGACCGAATGGTCGGCTGCCGTATCGGCGCTGGAATCGTTCATCGGCAGGCACAACGGGCTGGAGGGGCTTCGCGCACGCTACGGCTCGGACAAGACCTTCGTTGCGCCAATCATGACGAATCTGGCACTCGCGGGGCTGGTGAACTGGCGCGACGTGCCTCCCTTGCCCTTCGAATTGGCTGCCTTTCCCCAAAGACTGTACCGATTTCTTCGTTTGCCAGTCGTAAGCTACGCGATCCCGGCCTTGGTTACTGTCGGTCAGGTACGCTTTCATTTTGCGCCGTCTGGAATGCCGGGCTGGCGGATGGTTCGGCAAGCCGTGCGGGAGGCCACGCTCGCCGTGGTGCGCCAAATGCAACCAGAGAGCGGGGGCTTCCTCGAAGCTGTCCCGCTGACCGCCTTTGTCGTAATGTCGCTGTGCGGCATGGGCCGGGCAGAATCCCCTATTACCACGCGCGGGATCGAATTTCTCCTCCAGCTCCAGCGCCCCAGCGGGGCTTGGCCCGTGGATTCCGACCTCGCCGTTTGGACTTCCACCCTGGCCGCCAATGCACTGCACGCCTCAGGGGTCAAAGATATCCTCCGTTTCGTGTCCCTCGACTGGTTATTAGAATGCCAGCATCGGCGGCGGCACCCCTTCACCGGCGCGGCGCCAGGCGGTTGGGCCTGGACGGATCAGCCGGGCGGAGTACCGGACGCCGACGATACCTCGGGGGCACTGCTGGCGATCGCCGCGCTCTGGCAAGAGATTTCGCCTGCTTCACGCCTTCTCGTATTTCAAGCAGCGCGTCAGGCTATCCAGTGGTTGCTCAATCTGCAAAACCCCGATGGCGGCTGGCCAACGTTCTGTCGCGGCTGGGGGCGACTCCCTTTCGACCGCAGCGGTGTCGATCTGACGGCTCACGCGATTCGAGCCTTGCTAACGTGGAGAAAAATTGTCTCCGCAAGGGGCGGTGCGATTGCCGACCGGCGCCCTGCCGACGGCCCCGCCGAGGCTGCCTTGCCAATCGGGATGGAAAGCGCGATCGACAAGGGCATTCGCTTCCTACGCAAACAGCAGCGGGAAGATGGCTCCTGGCTTCCCTTGTGGTTTGGCAACGAATGGGCAGAAAACGAAGAAAACCCCATTTACGGCACGGCCAAGACGATCCTTGCCTTTTGCGATGCCGGGATGAAGACGGATTCGTGCGCCCGCCGCGCCGTCGATTGGCTCCGCCGCCGTCAGCGATCCGACGGCGAGTGGCATGCCTTCAGCGAACAACCCGGCACGGAAGAACAATGGGAGATACCGCCTTGCGCGGGAGTTGAGGAAACGGCACTGGCGTTATCGGCTCTCGGAGAGTACTGGGATGGGCAGGATGATCCGCCGGAATATCCTCGTGGGCTGGCCGCGCTTGCCGCAGCCGTTCGCGACGGCAGGCACCGAACCCCAGCCCCGATCGGTTTGTATTTCGCTCGCCTATGGTATTATGAACGGGTCTATCCGATCGTCTTCGCCTTGGAGGCCATCGGCAAGGCCCTACAGCGTCGTGGGGTCTCTCCGCCGCCGTTGGACATCCGCTGCCTAAACGACACGCCCGGCTGATTCGCTGCCAATGGTCCGCGAGTTTTGCCATTGTGATTCTGCCCTCTGGATTCCATCATTCCCATTTTCCGCGATTTCCTAAGGATTGGCCTTGTGAGCGATTCTTCCCGGTCCCATCTTCCATCCTCGCACGACGAAAACGCCTCGCACTTCGGCATGGTGGGCAGTCATGAGTACAAGCGCATACCGCACGAACGGGCCGTTCGCGATAGCATCCGCCAGGAGGCGGAGAGACGGGCCAGGAGGCTGGCAGATGAGGAGCATGTCGGGCGAGCCCGAATCGAGCAGGTCTCGCGGGAATTGCTCCGCGATTTGGGCTTGGCTGACGCGTATTTGGGTTGGACGATGGTGGCCGTCGGTTCCGCCTTTTGGCGTCCTCAGGTCATGCAGATTCCTTATCAACGGCGCCTCTTGCTATTGCCACACTGCATGAGATCGTCCGAGGTCTGTCCAGCGGATTACACACCGGAGGGATTGGCCTGCGTGAATTGCGGTGGTTGCCGCTTAGGCTATTTGCGCTCGCAGGCCGAGTCGCTGGGTTACGAGGTGATGATCGCGGAAGGCTCGCCGATCGTGATGAAACAGATCCTTTCTGGGCGAGCGGAGGCCGTCCTTGGCGTCGCGTGCCTGAATGTCTTAGAAAAATCCCTGGAAAAGATCTTGATGGCCGGCGTCCCATCCCTGGCGGTACCCTTGCTGATGGACTCCTGTCACGATACAACCGCCGAGGACGATTGTATTCTGGAAATGATCCGCACCCCGTATGTTCCGGGCATGACATCTCGGCGGAGCTACCTGGCTTTGATGCGGGCGGCGACATCCCTTTTCGAGGCGGGCCAACTCGATTCGCTGGCCCCACGACTCTTTCCCGGGGCTGCCCCCGCCCCGCAAAACCCCGACGACATGGCTTTAGGCAACGCGGTCGAGATCACGGAGGCCATCGCCTACGAGTATCTCGCCGGTGGAGGGAAATACTATCGCCCCTTCTTGACGCTGGCGGCTTATGACGCATTTCTGGGGGGACCGGCGACACGAATGGTGGGGAATGCCGCCCCGGAACTGCCCCGCGCGGTAAAACTAGCGGCCTTGGCCGTCGAAGTCTTTCATAAAGCCTCGTTGATTCACGACGATATCGAGGACGGCGACCCGCACCGTTACGGGCGACTCACACTTCATGCCCAGTGGGGAACCCCCATCGCGCTGAACGTGGGCGATTTCTTGATCGGTCTAGGCTACCGCCTCTTGGCGGACTTGCGTGCTCAGGCCAACGATCGCCTGGCGGCCGAAATGACTTCCCGATTCTCGGCCGCCCACTTGCGACTCTGCACCGGCCAGGGGGCTGAATTGTGGCTTCAGAGGTACGCCGGCGACGGGATTGCCGTACCCGACATCTTGCGGGTCTATGCTTTGAAGACGGCCCCAGCATTCGAGCTGGCTCTCCTATCGGGCATCAAGCTGGCAGGGGCTGACGATTCCCTGGATAGCTCTGTTCATTGTTTTGCCCGCTACCTCGGAATCGCCTTTCAAATCCAAAATGATCTCGAAGATTGGTCTTGGCAAAAAGAAAACAAGCAACGCATTGGAGGAGATCTCTTGGCCGGACGACCTACCGTGATCCAAGCCGTGACTTGCCATGCGCTGCATCGCTCATGGTCGAGTATCATTTCCGAAATGCGGGAGGAGTACACCGCAACAGAATCGCAGTGGATCCAGCGCATGAGAACCCGCCTGGAAGAATCGGGGGCTTTCGCGGCTGCGCGCCGCCTGATGACGCGAAACATCGAGCGAGCCGGTCAAGAGGCCGACAGGTTAGCCCATCCTGAGTTGCGACAGTTCCTGTTCTATCTCACGGATTCGCTCTTCGTCCGCCATCACGCACCCTCAAACGTGTCAGCGAAGGATCCAGGATGATGCCAGCCTGGCGCGGACGTGGCGGGCCACCCCTCGGCGGACCGTTTTGCAGCCCCACTCCCGCAATCCCACTCCCGCAATGCCACTGTCGCAATCCTACTCTCGCAATCCTTCTGTCGCAGTTCCATGGTCACGATTTCTATACCGCCGTTTCAATGCCGCCGATTCAATGTCGGGGTTTCAATATCGGGGTTTCAATGCCACGGTTTGCATGTCACGATTTCAATGTCATGGACCGCCCGGCGGCTGGACCGTCCGCGCCCTGGAGCGGTCGCCGGATTGGCCCTGACATGCTGCCCATGATTCAGAGCGCCGCACCGATCACGACGAATTCCAAACCCGGTGGCGAAGAGTCGGCCATCGTTCGTTCCCCAAAACAAGGAGTTTTCGCAGTATGTCCTTCGCCGTGGATTTTGCCTTGCGTCTGATGAAGACGGCGCCGCGCCTTCCAGAAGACCAAAGAGCCCGACATTCGACATGGTTGCTCTCCGAGGCTGTGGCGGACGGGGCATTCCGGGGACGCAGCGACCTTGCCGACTTGTATTACACCGCCTTTGGAGTACGCTGCGCGCTGGTCTTGGGTTGCCTGGACGTCCCATTTCTGGAAAAGATGCGGCCGTTCCTGCAACAGCAGACGCACCAAAAGCTGACCGTGGTGGACTTGGCATCATTTCTCAATATCGCGTTCCTGGCAGATTTGTTTGGCGGGGTCGCCATAGACGACCGGTCGCCCCAAGAACGCCAGAATTGGGCGCTGCAAATCTTGAATCTCTACCGTCGGCCGGACGGCGGTTGGGCGAAATCCTCGAAGTCCAGTCAAAGCAGCACGTATCATACCTTCCTGGCACTAGGGTGTCTGGAGCTTCTAGATGTCCCGGCCCCAGAACCGCAACGGATTCTCGCCATGCTACTTCAGCGTCAAGCCAGCGATGGTGGCTTCGTAGACTTGCCGTTCCTGCGAGAGAGCGGCACGAATCCGACGGCCGCCGCCTTGGCCGTACTGTCCGATCTGAACGTTTTGGACGACAGCATTTCGCAAAAGGCGTCTTCGTTCTTGAGGTCCATGCAGCGAACGGACGGGGGATTCGCTGCCGCTGCTCAGGCTCCTTGTTCCGATCTGCTGAGCACGGTCACGGCCATCGTGAGCTTGGACCTCCTGAACTCGCTCGACGCCCCCACAGCCAAGGCCGCAAAACAGTATGTCACGGGTTTAGAACACTCGGACGGCGGTTACCGGAGCGTGATCCTGGACGATCAACGGGATGTGGAATACACCTTCTACGGCCTTGCTGCAACGGCCTGGTTGGCTGAAGCTCCCCCGCAAGCCCCTTGAGCGAGTTGTGTTCGTTTGGGCTAACCGTTCACGAGGAGGACCAATGTGTAAAACGCGGTGTTTTCACGAACCGTGCGGCAGATCGCTCTAAGCGTAGCCGCCGATTGCTCAAGGGGACCACAAGACAGTTTGAACGCCGCGCCGCGGCGCCTTTAACGTCCGTGAACGGTTATCCCCAGTACACCAGCGCAGGGTTATTGGCCTGATTCGCCGTCTGGATCATGCCGTGATGGGACATAACGCCTCGCAATAGATGCCGCGTATGCCGTGCCATCAGGCGGACTTTGGGCTGGAGTGGCGGGCAGCCTTGGTTCGCTTCGGCGTAGCGCGATGGACTGAGGGAGCAGATCCATGCGTTCACCGCCGTAGCCCCTCCGTCAAGCGGCGCAACACTTCCACGGTGTAATCGATGTCTTCCCGAGTGGTGGTCGGCCCGAGGCTGAAACGCAAGGAGCCGCGTACCTCCTCGCGACTGGCACCGATAGCCAACAGTGTGGGAGACGGTTCTGGAGAGCCGCTAGCGCAGGCCGATCCGATGGAACATGCGATGCCCGCCAAATCTAACCCCGTAAACAGCACCTGATTGTCCGCTCCCGGGATGCCCACGCTCACCGTTTGGCACACCCTGGGCGCGGCCTCCCCTCGGATGCGGATGTTCGGAATGGTATGCTTCAGTCGCCCTTCGAAATAGTGCCGAAGATCGCGGAGGCGTCGCGTGGTCTCGTCGAGTTCGGCGAAAGCCAGCTCGAAGGCCCTCCACATGCCCACTGCCAGGGCCGGGGATTCGGTTCCCGGTCGCATGGCCCCCTGTTGCTCCCCGCCAAAGAGAATGGGGCGAATGGGGGTCCCATCCCGCAGAACCAAGGCCCCAATGCCCACCGGCCCCCCGACTTTATGCGCAGCCAGGCTCATGGCCGAAACACCCCAATCACGGAATCGGAGAGGTATCTTGCCGGCGGCTTGCACAGCGTCGGTATGCAGGGGGACACCCGAGTTTTCGCAAAGCTGGGCGATCTCCTCGACCGGTTGAATGGTACCCAGTTCGTGATTCACGGTCATCACGCTCACCAAGGCTGTCCGTCGGAACACATGGCGCGCAAGCCAATCGGTCTGAATCAGGCCATCCGTGCTGGCCGGAACCGTGTGGAGCCGCCATCCCAAGTCCAGAAGGCGCTCGGCTGGCCGAAGCACGCTAGGGTGCTCCAGCGACGAAACGACGCTTTCGCCCGGCATTCCGCCCGTCCGTGCCTCGGCGATGCCGAGAATCGCCAGGTTATTGGCCTCTGTCCCGCCGCTTGTAAAGATCAAGCGATCCCGGTTCGTCCGGCTGGTCTCGGCACCGACGAGCACCAGAATGGCATCCCTGGCGTCTTCCACGAATCCGCGTGCCGTTCTGCCCAACTGATGGCCTGAAGCCGGATTGCCGCCCGTCTTCCGCCACACCTCGTTCATGGCCTCCAGCACCTCGGGCCGTATTGGGCATGTAGCATTGAAATCCAAATAGACGACTCGCATGGGTTTCTGCCTCGCTAGGAACGGCTCTAGTGCTACAGCGCTAGGTTGTTTGTTTGCCTCAGCAACTTGTGGCGATGGGACATAACGGCTCGCAACATATGCTGGTCAGCTCATGCAATCCGGGGGGCTTTGCGCTGTAGTGATAAGCTCTCTTTTAATCTACGGTCTGGTTATATCCGACTCCAAGTGCCGTGCTGCTCCTGGTTTGACCGATCCATGCTGGAACCACGTTGGTAAAACCACGTTGATCAGTAAGCAGGTAACCTATCCCCGGCAGGTGACCGTTCACGGCTGAGCTATAGCGGAATGGATTTGCGAAACAACGCGGGCTGTTCAAAGCTTCCCAAGGATTGTTCAGAGGTGATCTGAGCTTTCATTTCGAGGAGCGCCCGGGGATGTCATTTCGGCGAGCCTTGGCAACGTCGTTTCGACAATCGCCAGCCATGTCATTTCGACGAGCGCCAGCGAGGAGAAATCTTAACCCCTGTCGAGAAGGTTTCTCGCCCCGCAAGATTTCTCGCTTCGCTCGAAATGACAGGAGGGCGAGGACAGGAGAACGAGACGTTTTGCAACGACGAGAACCCCTGTGAACGACCACACCCGCAGTAAGCTAGGCTTTCAATAGAGGCCGGGGCTTGCACGTACCGGAAATGCTCTTCCTGCCGAAGAGGCCTGCCGAAAAGGGCACCAAAAAGATGACGCCAGCTCGATTGGCACTGCACGCGTCACGGTGTGTCGCGTGTAACGGCCCCTATTCACATTGCGCGGTAAGCCTTGTTGTTTGCTGCAACGGGAGATGGCCGTGGTGATGGTCAGCAAGTCAGCAATTCGAGCGCAGCGTACCCTGAGGGCTGCACGTTTGGTCCTCTTGGCGTCGTTGATTTTGGCGACCTGCCGACAGCGCCCACTGCTTGCCGTCTCTCCCCCCCTTTGGCTGATCGAGTTTTCGTACCGGGGAGAGCAAATCCAGGGGCGGCCCTTGGCCTGGTCGCAAAGCACGCTGTGTGTTATCGCTCGGGATGGTCGCTTGTTATACCTGGATCGCGAAAAGGCAACCAACTTTCGCAAGCTCAGCGATGGCTTCCGCCCCCTCGACTTTTCTAGCTTCAAGGCCGCCGTATTACGGGAATTTGGGAACGATTTCTCCGTCACGGCCTCCACGCACTACATAGTGATCAGCCCGCAAAGCACATCCAATCGCTGGCAAGAGCGATTGGAAGAGCTGTTTCGATCGGCATCACGGTATTTCGCGACGCGAGGATTCCCGCTGCAACAGCCGGATTTCTCTTTACCAGCCATCATTTGCCCCACTTGGAAAAGCTTCCAAGAGACGGCCGCTCGCTTCGGTGTGCATCCCCCACCTGGAGCGCTGGGGTACTACGACCGCCTATCGAACCGGATTTTTCTGTGGGATGTCGGCTCCGGCGACCCGCGGGATCGCGACGGAATCAACGTTTTGGCACATGAGGGCTTTCACCAGTGGGCGTTCAACGTCGGTTTTCACAGCCGCGTCAATCCGCCTCCGCTGTGGGTCGCAGAGGGGATGGCCACGCTTTTCGAGTCGGCCGGGGTGTATGCGGGCAATCCTTACGACTCCGCTGCTCATCGGGTACATCCTGCCCGACTCGCGGTCTTTCGAATCGCCCATGCCAGCGGCCAGCGGTCTTCGTGGCTCCGCGACCTCGTGCTCAGCGACGCGCCTTTCCAACAGAACCCGGCCCTAGCATACGCCGAAGCCTGGGCTGCTGCGTTCTATTTCACGGAGCGTGAGCCGGGCAAGTTCAGCGAATATTTTCGGTCGCTGAATGACCGCGAGCCATTGGCCCGCTTGGCACCACGCGAACGCGAAGCGGAGTTTGCGAAAGTTTTCGGCACGGACTGGGTGAATCTGGAATCCAAGATCGTCCGATTCTTGAGCATGCTGAAACCCTAGACTTCGAGCGTAAACTCCTTCTCACAATTGCACGGACACGCCTTTTAAGCGTGCCTTGATCGCGGGGATGTCGGCACGGCTGGTCATATCCAGCACCGCACTCGAAACGGGCACGGCACGGAACGTTACGCCCAAGCGGTCGATGCAGTATTGCACGGCATCCGTAATTTCGTACTCTCCCCGTGGCGATGGGGCGATATGGCGACACGCTTCAAAGATGTGGGACGAAAACCGCCAACAGTTCATGCTCAGCCAAAGAGGGCGGGGAAGTTCGGATAGCGTACTTTCGGACGGCTTTTCCAGGATGCGCACCAGATTCCCCTCGCCGTCGACAAGCCCCACCGCAAAGGCTTTGATGCGATCGGGCGAGATGTTGCTATCGCGCAGCATGGCCTCTTGCTCGAACAGGGCCACGGCCGATCTCGAACACTGCCGCAATCCGCGCAGTGCCTCCAGCGGATAGTAGTTATCGGAGTTCACGACCACAACATCGTCACCCGCCGCAAAGACCTCCGCCGCCGCCACGGCGTCCGCTGTGCCGCGTGGCGTGTCTTGCACGGCGAACTCAATCGTCAGTCGTTGCGGTCGAGCTTCCTCTTGGTAGTAGCGGCGGATGACCTCATGATTGGGGGCCACGATCAGACAAATTCTCCGATAGCCCGCGTCGGCCAGAGCACTCAAGACGTAATCCAGAAAGGGGCGGTCAATGGGAATCATCGCCTTGACTCCCGTGGCAGCCGCCCTCGCCTCCGCCTCGCTGAGCGATACCGACTGATCGTCCTTCCGCATTCGGGTACCCAGTCCACGGGCCAGAATCACTGCTTTGTCGCTCATCACTTACCACGTCCTCGCTTTCCTTTTTGGAACACCCATGCCGAGAACTTCGGCAGACCATCGCACGTCGAACAGCCGGGTTATCCGCCCGCTATGGCCCTCTGGCGATCTCGGCCGCCGTGCCGCGAGCGCGGATATTGCATTGCAAACTGCTTCGTATCAAACTTAGAATACCACCGCAACCGGGGATATCCGGCTACGCTCCACAGGGGCCTGGGATGCCGATCGTGTTTCCATTTTATGCCAAGCACATCAAACAGCCGGGAAAATTCATGGACACCTCCAACCACGATTCGTACGCCAGGGCGAGCGATCCCTGGCGAGCCGTTTTTTGGCGCAGTGTGACGTTGTCGCTGGCCGGATTGGGCTGGCTGGTCTTTGTCCCATGTTTGCCTGCCGACGAAGATGACCAAAGGATCGTCACCTCTCGGCTTTGGGGGAAGGAGAGGGAGCTTTGGTTCCCAGAAAGCCGCCTGCCCGACTTTTCCTTCGCTGGCTATCGCCGTGGCGAGGAATCATTCCGAATCCCTACCGAAAGCATCTCGGTAGCAGATTTCGGGGCAAAAGGCGATGGCAAAACGGACGACACGGAGAGTTTTCACCGCGCTTTGACGGCGGGAAAGGGAAAATTGATCCTGATTCCCCCGGGCCGATACGTCCTCAATGACATTTTGCACGTTGAAAGCTCGGGCACGGTGCTGCGGGGGAGCGGTCCTGAGAAGACAGTCTTATTCTTTCGCAAGCCCGGCAGCGAAATCGATCCCTGGCCATCGCGCACGGACGGTGGTCAAGCCACGACCAACTGGTCCTGGGCTGGGGGGCTGATTTCTATCGGTCGGAATTCCCTTCCTTTGGATCGAGGTATTCGGGTGGTGTCCGAAGAACCTCGCGGCAGTTACCGACTGGTGTTGCAATCGGTGCCGTTCAAGCAGGGTGATGAAATCATTTTGGCCCTGTACGACGACGCCGACAAATCGCTGGTCAAATACTTGTACCGGAATCAGACGGGCGACATATCGGGTTTGAATCGCTGGCGCGTGGTACAAGTATTTCGGATTCGGAGAGTTGAGAATGACACAGTCTTTCTCGACCGTCCCTTGCGATGGGACGTGCGGCTGCAATGGAAGCCAATCGTTGCCCTATTTTCGCCCACCGTTACCGATGTGGGGATCGAAGAACTGACGTTTGAGTTCCCGCTGATGACTTATCGCGGGCATTTTCGGGAGGTTGGTTATAATCCCGTCGAGATCGGAAGATCCGCCGCACATTGCTGGTTGCGGAACGTGACGGTCCGAAACGCAGATAGCGGCCCGTACGTCTTCGGTTTCTTCTGCTCCATAGAGGGGATCCGGTTGCAGGCCGATGCTGCCCGTCTTTCGCCGCAAGGATATGCTGGGCACCACGGAATAGCCCTCCAAGGCAACGACTGCCTGTGTACGGACTTTGCCATCGAAACTCGATTCATCCACGATTTGACCGTGCAATCGTCGGTAGGTTGCGTCTTTGCACGCGGGCGCGCCGTGGATTTGTGCATGGATCACCACTGCTGGGCCTCGTACGAAAACTTGTTCACGGATATTGACGCCGGGCTAGGGCGGCAGCTATTCGCCTCTGGCGGCGGAAGTAATCGTGGCAACCACAGCGCCGCCGGTGCCACATTTTGGAATATTCGATCCCAGCAACCGGCGCCGTGGCCGAACTGGAACATGGACGCAATGAATATCGTGGCTGTCCGCATCGTTGATGCCAACAAAATCGTCCCGAGTTTGCCAGACCCTCGCAACTTGACGGCTCGTTGGCTAGAGAAACTCGACCCGGATCGCCTGCGCCCGACCAATTTGTACGAAGCCATGAAATCTCGCCGCCTCACGCGCCGGCAGTTGCCATGAACGGCGGCCCTTGGCGGCGCGGTCCGGCGAGTTGGCCCCGACTATCGGGCGTCCTCCCCTCTCGTTCGCTACAAGCCGAAAGGCCTGAGACGCCCAGCATCGCATCACCGAGATAGCGCGACAGCCCTATCTTCATCCCATCGGGCAAAGTCCGCTTGATTGCATGAGGTGCCCAGCACAACTTGCGAGGCAATATGCCCTATCACACGTGCCCCATCACATGTGTCCCATCGCACAAAAGGTTGAGCCAAGCAATCCATGCGGCGTTGGAGTATTCATCCCGTATCTGTAGCGAGATGCGATGGAACCGCGGGCCGCAGGCTCTACTCCTCCACGCGATCCAGATTGACACCAGGGATGGGAATCGGCTCATTGCCGGAGCCGGTATCTTCGGCATCACCGACTTACTGGGGAGGCGACTCAGACTCGCTGCTCGCGTCCGGGGGGCCAAGACCATCACCTTCCTGATCGGCCACAGCCGTGTTGTCTAACCCAATACCCTTCCGTTTGGCAATCTCCGGTGGCACCGGAAGATCGACGATAGAACTCGCGGGAATGATGAACTGGAACCTGGCCCCCTTTGCCCCAACAGGATCGCCGATCAGCGTGCAATAGAAGGTCTCGGCCTGTTCGTCGGGCAGTGGAAACAGCAGCAGGTCGTGAACCGAGTCCCCCGGTGCCAACCGTGTTGGTTTTGCACTGCCTACCACCTCCACGCCGGCTGTGAAGGTACGAAGTCGGGCAATGGACGGCCCCGTGGGGGATAGGGAGAGGTACGCAAGCTCGGGAACAGTTTTCCAACCGCGGTAATCGATCGCATCGCCTGTCTCGGAATTGCTGATCGCCAAAGTCATTATCAAGAGGGGTTGGGCAGGCCAAGCCCGAACAGTACCTTGCAGCAGTTGCGGATAACCCCGCTCCACCTTCTCGATCACGATCCGCACGTTACCATTTTGATCGGAAAGCTTGCTTAAAGCTGTCCCGAAGGCTGCCGCGGTATCCGCCAGGGCTGATGGTTGCGTCGCCCGGGCGGAGGCTTTCACGACCGATTCCGGCAAGAGGGTGTCCAAGTCCGCCGTATCTAGCGGCTTCAATTTTTGCGTGGCCTGATCGCCAATGGTCGGTTGACGGGCCGGCGGCACATCCGGCGACGCCCCGCCTCGAGGCCACCACAGCACAACCAGCAGCACGGCATTCGCAGCGACAAAGGCGATCAACAGTCCGCCAATCAGTTTCTTTTGGTGCCTTTTCCGGAACAATTTCCGGCGTCGAATCTCTCCCAGGGCGGCGGATCGCTCGGAATCGCTCTCTGCCGCCGTTCCCTGCCCTACGGGGATGGGAATCGCTGCGACGTGAGGCGGTGTGGTCGTCGGCGGGGAAACGCCGATCGCTGGCCCTCCCGTGGACATCGGTCGATTGGCAGTTGTCTCGGCCGGAGAAGCCACGACATCTGCGAACAATCCACGAATCTGAGCGGCGGGGTACCACGGCCCCTCCAAGGATTGGGCCACCATGTCCCTCGGCCCAATCTGCCGCCGTTCCGCCAGGCTTTTCAGATCCCGACCTGTGACCGGCCCGATAGTCTGGCCCGTCGAGAGCAAACGGCAATACCATTCCACAACGTCATCCCTCCGAAATCATGGGTAATAACCCCAGCCTCCCGGCGTGCTGATCAGCCTCAAGCCTCTGGGCGTGTCGAGCTACTCGAATTGTACGACAGCCTGGCAGGATTATCATCCGAGACTTGAACAGCCGCGATTTTTCTCGCCAAGACCGTGCATTTCGTGAGGCTCCCGATGAAGGAGCGGCTTTACGTCGCCAGACTTGCCCCTTCGCATTACGAGCTTCCGTCGCTGGGGCCATACCCCCCGTAGTGGCGCGGGATCGGGCACGGGGCTGGCGGCGACAAACGACCGCCGGGGAGGTTCCGATACAACCTCCTGCGTCATGGCAGTTCTTAGAGATTTAGTCCAAGCGATTTCTGACACACGGACATGGTACAGTACCTCTCATGGCGAGCAATGGACTGTAGCGAGCAACCCTCGCCACGGCAAGGATCGGTCTCTACAATAAGGGCACTCGACGCCTGCGGCAATGGACATGCGCATGCTATCGAGGCACCTTTGCTGCGTGGCACCGAGCCGTTCGTGCCCCATCGCCCGCTTGATGCCGCTGGAATCGCCCCGGCGGCGAAATCTCCTAGGCTCAAGCATGCGAGCCTGGTGCGTATGGCGATCCTGAAAAGAATGCGTCGAAAAAGGGGAGAAGCATGGCCGCTGGAGTTGAGATGCGGAAGAAATCCGGTCGGAGCACGTGGGCAACCGTTCTCGGGTTGGCCGCGGCGATGCTATTCAGTGTCGAGGCAAAGGCTTCAAACAGCAGCGACATCGACGCCCGATTGCCGAAAATCACCGTAAAAGATGGGCACTTCGTGCTTCCCGACGGGCGCCGCTTTGTTCCCATCGGCGTGAACTATTTTCGTCCAGGCACGGGTTGGGCCCCCCAACTGTGGAAGAAATTCGACGAAGTTTCGGTAGAGCGCGATTTCGCTCTGCTGCGGGAATACGGCGTTCGTTGCGTGCGGGTCTTTCTGACCTTCGGTTCATTTTTCAACCATCCCGATCGCCTGGATGACTTCGGGCTGGAACGCCTGGATCGCATGTTGGCCATCGCGGCTAAGAATGGCATTTACCTCCATCCGACGGGGCCGGATCACTGGGAAGGGCTTCCCGATTGGGCTCGTGGCGATCGTTACTGCGAAGAAGGTTTGCTGGAGGCGCAGGAACGATTTTGGAGACTACTGGCTGCGCGTTATCGCGGGCAAAGCGCCATCCTCGCATACGACTTGCTAAACGAGCCAGCGATCCCCTGGGACGGACCAGCCGTTCGTGAGCGGTGGAAAGCGTATCTGCGAAAGCGATACGCATCAGCGGATCGCGCGGCCGAGGCCTGGGGGATCACGGTTGATGCTGCGGATTGGGATTCCCCCGCTCCACCGGACCCCGAACGGAGTCCGCCGGCGGCGCTACTGGATTACCAGCATTTTCGCGAGGAGCTGGCAGAGCAGTGGGTGGCTCGACAGGTAGCAGCCGTCCGCGCGGCCGATCCCAACGCCCTGGTAACGGTCGGGCTGATTCAATGGAGCGTGCCGATTGTCCTTCCCGGAATCAAAGTTTACTCCGGCTTTCGGCCGCAGCGGATCGCCCGCCACCTCGACTTTTTGGAAATACATTTCTACCCCCTGGCGCGCGGCTTTTTCGAGTATCAAAAACCGGACGACCTTTTTGCAAATCTGATTTATTCGCGATCGGCGGTCGCGGCCTGCGCCGCTGCCAAACGTCCGGTAGTGCTGGCCGAATTCGGTTGGTATGGGGGCGGACGGCTGACGATCAACGCAGGCCGTCATCCCCCGGCGAGCGAGGCACAGCAGGCCGAATGGTGCCGCGCCGCGATTGATCATACTCGCGATTTGGCCGAGGGCTGGCTGAATTGGGGCGTTTTCGACCATCCCGAGGCAAGGGATGTCAGCCAGTTGACGGGCTTGTTCACCGTGGACGGCCGCCCCAAGCAATGGGCACAGGCATTTCGTTCCCTGAGCGAGACGCTGGCCACCGCGGGCGCTGCACGGAGCGGGCGCCCGGATGTGCCGCTTCCCGTCGCAGCGTTCGATTGGGACGACGCCATCATCAACCCGCAAATGGGTCGAGCTGCCCTGGAAGACGCCATCCGCGCGCGGCCACCCAGCTCTGGTGAATGACTTGTTCGTCGTCAGAGCCCGCGGGAGGCCGTTCCGAAGGACGCACGAGAATCGCGGCCTGTACAGATATCATCAGCCATGAGCTGGGCCTGCCTCGCCGGCCTGCCAAAGCCACGGAAAAGGTCTTTCTCAGAATGGATAACGCAACCTGACAAGAAATATCGAGGGAATATCTTCAGCAGCTAAAACCGGAAAGTAAATCTAGTGTCGGGAAATGGAACGATGAACCTGGGTTCTGTGTGCCAAGATGCGGGATCGCTGCGTCACCCCGTCGCGATGGTGACCGGTGCGGGGAAACAACGTGTGGGCTACCACATCGCGTTCGCACTCGCAAACCGTGGCTTCGATCTTGCGATTCACTATCACCGCTCGCGGGATGAGGCTCGTCAGACGGTCGCGCTACTCCGCGAGAAGGGTTGTCACGTCGTGGCCGTGCGCGCCGATGTGAGCAAGCCGGCCTCCGTGGATCGGATGTTCGCGCAAATCAAAGAACGGTTCGGACGCCTCGATCTGCTGGTGACGTCGGCCGCCATCTGGGAGCCTCGACGCCTAGAGGAAGTTACGCCGCACGATGTCCGCCGGCACTTCGAGGTGAACGCATTGGGCACCTTTTGGTGTTGCCGCGTGGCGGGATTGATGATGGTGGAACAACCTGAGGGCGGGCTGATCGTCACGATCGGCGATTGGGCGGTCGAGCGACCCTACCTCAATTATCCAGCCTATTTCGTGTCGAAGGGCTGCATTCCAACCATGACCCGCATGTTGGCCAAGGAATTCGCCCATCGCAACCCCGCGATCCGCGTGAACTGCATTCACCCAGGTCCCGTTATGCTACCAGCGACGCTTTCCAAGCATGAAAAGCTGGAGGCAATTCGTGCAACCCTCTTGAAAAAGGCGGGCACGCCGCATCACGTGGCCCAAGCCGTGGAGTTCTTCTGGGACAACGATTTCGTGACGGGTGCCTGCCTACCAGTGGACGGGGGACGCACGATCGCCTAATTCGCGCCTGGTGCCTTGGCCTTCGCAGCAGCGGGTCGACGCAACTGGTTCCTGGTACTACAGCACAGGGTCCGCCTGATCGCGTAATGTCCCTCGCCTATGATGCGACGCGTTACGTCCTATCACCACAAGATGTTGAACCAAGCAATCAACCCTGCGCTGTAGTACTAGTTCCTGGTGTATTGGAGCGCAAAGTCCGCCTGATTGCACGATGTGTCCAGGATTTGTTGCGAGCTGTGATGCCCGATTACCACGAGATGTTGAGTTCAGCAAACAGCCCGGCCTTGCAGCAACAGCTCGCGGCGGTTAGGCTGAGTTTTTTCAACGCACCGGTAACCGAAGCGCCGTCTCGGATGCCTGTGCTCGTGGACGAACAGCGGTGTCGCCTACGAGGCTGCCCGAGCAATGGCGGGCGGAACGTCGTTCGACCTTTC
>DYLS01000090.1 GCA_020721965.1 Blastopirellula marina
ATGCCATTCGATTCGTACCTCGCTCGAAAACGGACATCTGAATCAACGCATTGTCAGGGGAATAGCCCGCCCTTATCCACTCCAAGACGGGAGCCAATGTCGCCTACTTATCTGATCGCCTACATGTCTTATCGCCTGTTTAGCTCGCCACCTACTAATCTCGTTGCCCATTAACCTCGTTCCCTAGTAATCTTGTCGCCTGCTTATCTCGTCGTCTACCTATCGCCCCACGCCAAACGAAACCTGGCGAGCGGGTACTTGGGACGCTCGGGTTTGGCTTCACATTCGGGAAGAGGCTTCGGCAAAACGCCTCGCCTGGCTGCAACGTGGGAACGCTTGTCTCCGGTCGTGTCCCGCACTGCTCCATCGCTGATTATCGCTGATAAGGGATGGAGCGGCGAGTGCCAGCCAACATAAGCCTACAGCGCAAGGTCCGGCTGGTGGCATCACGTGCCCGGCATAACTTGTGATGCGATATGTCTCATCACCGCAAGATTTCGAACCAATCGATGAACCCTGCGCTGGAGTAATAAGCCACCCGCCCAGGCCTGATGGTCAGCCCCGCCGAGTCCCAACTTCACGATGCACGCCCCGGTATGGGACGCCCCATCGTGCGGAGCAACAGCTTGAGGTCCTCCCATGCCTCCTTTTTCATATTGGGAGAGCGTAGCAAAAACGCCGGATGATAGGTGCAAACGACCTTGGCAGCCCCATATTCCCAAACTTTTCCACGCAATCGCCCGATCGGCTGATCGGTCTGCAACAGGTACTTCGCCGCGGTCGCGCCCAGACAGCAGATATACCGCGGCTGAATCACGGATAGCGTGGCATCGAGCCAGGGTCGGCAATTTCCCGCCTCTTCGGCCGTAGGAGTGCGATTGTTGGGCGGGCGACATCGCAGAATATTGCAGATGTAAACTTCTTCTCGCCGCATGCCCATTCCCCGAGTAATCATATCGGTTAGCAACTGTCCCGCCCGCCCTACGAACGGTTTTCCCAACCGATCTTCGTCGGCTCCTGGCGCCTCGCCGATGAAGGCCAACTCGGCGCGAGGATTTCCCATCCCGAAAACGGTCTGAGTCCGATACGGGACCAGGGCCGGACACCGTTGGCACGCGGCGACTTGCTCCGCCAGCTCCCGCAGCAGGTCCTCGCGGGAAGGTTCGTTCCCTTGTCCGGTGGGGCAGGCTCGTCTATGCATGGGCATCGGCTCCGTCGCTATCGGCACTTGTGATCCAGCGCGGCCCGCCAACGCCTCCTGCCCCAAGGGCTGCGCCATCGGCCCCGTTTGGTGGGACGGCGGGGATATCACCGTGCCGGCCGATGGCTCGGACGCCGGGAAACGGGACGGTTCGACGACTTGAGGTCGCGGCCAAACACGAATTCCGGCTCGGTACAGGGCCTCGAACCTTTGCAGGATTTTTCGATGGATGTCTCCCGTCGCCATGTCCGGATTCCACTTTGGAAGATGGGAAGTATCGCTGCAAGTCGCACTCACGAACTCCCAGCCCCAGGGAGATTACGAGGATACGCCGCCTTGCGTACGCTTCATCCATATGCGATCAAGCCATTCGTGCTACAGCGCAAAGCTCACAATCGCCGCTAAAAGTACCCCGCAAATGAATACCCCGCAAATGACAAAACCACATTCGCCTCCCGGGGGTCAGCCGTAATCCACCGCGAAAGTGACGGAGCACGAGAAATGGTTGAGCTGGAGCGGTGGACGACGACCTCAAAGGATATCCTGTCGGCGGTGCCGGTTCCACCGCGGATCCGCATACTTGGGTTCGATTTGTGCGATCTCCGCAAGCTCCCCTGCCGACCAGCCGCGATCCTCCCACCTGCAAGCGAGCTGCTGTTCCAGAAAGGGCAGCCATTGCCGCGGGAATTGGCATTCCCAATCGTTCACGGCATCAGGGCTTGCGGGATCGGTTTCCCCGGACGCGATCGCACTCTGTCTCTCCGGTGGCACGGGCAGGCCACTCGCTTGCCCACCGATCCGCGAGCCTTGCGACAATTCCCGAAGCCCCGGCAACTCAGGCGTGTAGGGCGATTGCGCGAATAGAATGCTTCCGTGTTGCAGTACGGCGCCCCGTCCACGCCGCTGCGCACTGCCGACAATCTTGGTCTCGATTGTGCCGTCACGCGATTGCACCAAGATATCACCCGGTGATCGCCGCAAAAAGCAGAGAAACGGACATTTGCCGGTAGCCTGGGCGGGCGATCCGGATCGCGAGTCTGGCTCCCGTGCATCCAGCGTATCTGACTTTTGACAGGTTCCAACCCGTGCTGCCGGTTCCAGCGTCCCGCAAGCGGCCCCGACCTGCCGCGATCCCTGGATGACAATGATTCTGGCAGAGAAGCCCAGGCTGATCAGCCAATCCACAAGCGTCTGGTGGATCGCCCGGTACAGCCCCAAGCGATCCCACGCTAAAGGATGATCGAGCGGCAATGCCAGGCCGTACGTCCACTCCCGATGGTGCAGAATGGCGCCGCCACCGCTCAATCGACGGACGACGTTTCCACAGCTTGCGGCGGGGTGAGTCAGGCACTCGTCCCAGGTCTGAAAATAGCCAAGCGACAACGTTGCCGACTGCCAGCGGTAAAGACGCAGGCAACCCCTGCCTGCCTCCGCAGTGGAGTATAGCAACCACTCGTCGGCGGCCATATTCCAAGGGCCATCGTGGGCTGGGTCCAGGATCAAACGGAGTCGGCTTGGGGCGTCCATTTGAGGATCGGGTTCCTGGCCGCCCGAACCTCGTCCGGACGGCTGATGGGAGTGGTATGCGGTGCCTCGTGCAGCAATTCCTCGGGTTCTTCCGTGATTCGGAACAGGACCTCGGCAAATGCGTCCAAGGTCTCCTTGGTTTCGCTCTCGGTAGGCTCCACCATCAAGGCTTCGCGAACGATTAAGGGGAAATAAACCGTGGGAGCGTGGAAGCCATAATCGAGCAACCGCTTGGCTAGGTCCATGGCTGAGAGATTGCGGCTGGCCTTGAGTTTCAGGGCGGATGCCACGAACTCGTGCATGCATCGCACCCCGTGGGGCACGGGGATGATGTGCCGGACACGCTGTAGCAAATAATTGGCATTGAGTACGGCCCGCTCGCTGACCTGCCGCAATCCCTCGGCTCCCTGCGTGCGAAGGTAAGCGTACGCACGCAACAAGACACCGATGTTGCCGCAGAAGCTCCGTACCCGACCGATCGACTTGGGCCGATCGGAATCAAGCCGAAATCCCCCCGGTGCAGAGATGATCCGCGGGACAGGGAGGAAGTCGGCCAGGTGTTGATTGACAGCCACGGGTCCCGCGCCGGGGCCTCCCCCGCCGTGAGGACCGCTAAAGGTCTTGTGGGGATTGAAGTGCATCATGTCGGCCCCGCAATCGCCCGGGCGGACGATGCCCAGCACCGCGTTCATGTTCGCCCCGTCCAGATACACCAACCCGCCCGCCGCGTGCACCAGGTCCGCCACGCGACGGATGTTTACGTCGAACAGCCCGAGGGTATTGGGGTTGGTGATCATGAAGACTGCTGTCCGGGAGTCCAGCTTGGCGGTCAGATCTTCGAGGTCGACCATGCCCCGATGGTCGCTGCGCACTTCCACGGCGTGAAAGCCGGCCATGGCGGCGCTGGCGGGATTCGTTCCGTGGGCGGCATCGGGGATGAGCACCTGCGTGCGTTTCTCGCCCCGGTCGCGATAGTATGCCGCCGCTATCAGCAGGGCTGTCAACTCACCTTGAGCGCCGGCCGCGGGTTGCAGCGTGACCGCATCCATGCCCGCGATTTCGGCGAGCATTTGCTCCAAACGGTACAAGCACTCCAACAGCCCCTGAAGCGTAGCTTCCGGTTGATAGGGATGCAGATTGACGAAGCCGGGCAAATTTGCGGCACGGTCGTTCCGCTTGGGGTTATACTTCATGGTGCATGAGCCCAGCGGATAAAAATGGGTATCCACCGACATATTCCACTGGGACAAATTCACGTAGTGCCGCACCACCTGAGGCTCGGAGACCTCCGGCAGCGGCGGCGGCTGATCGGCCAACAGCTCCCCCGGCAGCAACGACTCAGCAGGCTCCTCGGGCACGTCGCAGTCGGGCAAAATGTCCTCCGCCGATCCCGGCTTGGAGAGTTCAAACAACAGCCGCGTTGCCTGACGATTTTTCATGATCTTTATGAACTCCTCCCTCTCCGAGCCGATTGCCATGCGGTCGCCGCCCGGCCGGCCATCAATGGACGTGAAAAACCGCGATTATCGAACGAGTCTCTCCGCTGCCGTGGAGCTGCGTCGCGCGCACGCCAGGCACTGGGACAGGGCATCGATCTCCTCACGTGTCCGCCGCTCCGTGACCGCGAATAGGATCGCGTCTTGCAAGTCGGGATACCATGTCCCAAGCGGAACACCGGCGAAGAATCCCGCCTCGAAAGCCCGCTCTTGTATCCGCGCCACCTCCGCCGGGCTTTCGGCTTTCAGCACGAATTCCTTGAAAAAGGGGCCTTCGAAAGCAGGGAGCAAACCGCTATCGCGAGTGAATACCCTCGCCGCATAATGGGCCTTGTTCAGGCACAAGATCGCCGCCTTTCTCAGGCCGTGCGGTCCGAGCAAGGCCAGATAAACCGCCGCGCGAATCGCCATCAAATGCTGGTTCGTGCAAATGTTGCTCGTGGCCTTCTCTCGGCGAATATGCTGCTCGCGTGTTTGCAAGGTCAATACCCAGCATCGCCTGCCCTGGCGATCGGTGGTTTGGCCGGCGAGTCGGCCCGGCATCCGGCGGAGGACCTGCTCCCGGCAGGCCAAAATCCCGAGGAACGGCCCACCCCATTGCTGGGGAATGCCCAGCGGCTGTCCTTCGGCGGCTACCAGGTCCGCGCCGAGATCGCCCGGCCGTTTCAGCAGGCCCATGCTGATCGGGTCCACGACCGCCACCACGAGCGCCCCCGCCGCGTGCGCCGCCTGAATCACGTCGTGGATCGGCTCCACGCATCCGAAGAAATTGGGCTGCTGGATGACGACGCAGGCGGTTTTGGAATCGAGCTGTTTGGCGATGGCCGCTGCATCCACTCGCCCGCCCGGCGTTGGTAAAACGGTGATGGAAACATCGACGTTGGCGGTATACGTTCGCAGAACCTGCCGGTACTCGGGATGCAGGCTCTCCGGTACCAGCACCTTCCGCTTGCCGTTCTGCGCCGCAATGGCCATCAGGACGGCCTCGGCGGCGGCGGTCGCCCCGTCGTACATCCCGGCATTGGCGGCATCCATGCCGAAAAGTTGCGTGATCAGGGTTTGGTACTCGAACAGGGCCTGGAGATTGCCCTGGCTCACCTCCGGTTGATACGGCGTGTACGAGGTGTAAAACTCGCTACGGGAAGCGATGAAGTCCACGACAGCGGGGATGAAATGATCGTAACAGCCGGCCCCGAGAAAGGAAATCGTGCGATCGGTACCGGAATTGCAAGCGGCCAACGCCTCCATGTGCTGCTGGAGAGCGGCTTCGCTTAGTGCGGCGGGAAGCTTCAGGGGTCCACGCAGCCGAATTTCCTGGGGAATATGATCGAACAGTCCATCGACGGAACTGACCCCGATGACCTCCAGCATTTGTCGAATGTCATCATCACTCTGCGGCAAGTACGCCATTTTGTCTTCACCTTGCAGCCGTTCTGAATGAAAACTCCAATGGCCACCGGCAAATGGAAATACCGCTGATGGTGGAACCCGTTTGCCCCACGACAGAACCGACGAACGGACCAGCAGGAGTCTGGCTCTTAAGGAGTCGCACTCCGTGTTGTGGGACGAGAAACCGGGCGTGGCGGCGGCTTGGTAGATCCATGCTCTGGCTCAAAAACACTGGCGATTCAGCCCCCGCGCAACCGACTTTGTACGGACAATGGTTCCCACCCCATGAAGAAACGGTCGCGGAAATCGGCTATTCCGGCACCACCGCCCCTCGAAGGGGTGCGGCGCGATCGCCGAAAACATTCCCTCAGCAAGGGAGCGATCCGCAATCCCGTGCGAGCGACCGCGCGATCAATGGTCCGCCTCGGCTTGGTCGGCGCACAGTTTTTCGTACGCCACCTGATCGAGCAAGGTTTCCAATTCCGCCGGTTGCGTTAGCCGGAGCCGGATCATCCAACCCTTTTCGTAAGGATCTTGGGGAAGGCTCTCCAGTCGCTCGGCAATCGCTGCGTTGGTCTCCACGACGGTACCCGACACCGGCGAATACAGGTCGCTGACCGCTTTGACGGATTCGATCTGGCCGAAAGGCTCTCCCGCCTTGAGTTCTTTGCCGACCGGCGGTAGCTCGATGAAGACCAAATCCGCCAGCGCCTGCACGGCATGATCAGTGATACCGACGGTGGCAATGGCTTCGCCCCGCTCCCCCGGTGCCACCCTGACCCACTCGTGCGTTGCGGTAAATCTGTAATCCGATGGCTGCACGTTGCTCGCTCCCACGGGAACAAAAAAATCGGCCACTTGCCCGCCGTCAGGCCGATCGCACATGAAGATCGCGCCCGACCACGGCAACCCGCCAGACGGTCTGCCAACTGCTAGCGTACCGTATTCCGATTGCCAAACCCAGCACTCCGATCGCCGTGCCCGGCAGGACTACGTTCGCGCGTTTTTTCGACTCCTCGAAGAGCCTTTCATTCTATCCCCTTGTCACAGGACGGAACAGCTAGGGCATCATGAGTACCCCTTATCTCACCTTGATCTGGAAATATTGATGATCTTGGGCAACTGCTTGCCAAGCCACCGCCAGAACGCAAGAATACACCCACCAGCACGAGCACCAGCACGAGGGCTTTGAATACGTGACCGGCCGTTGCGTTCTCAACAGCGGGCCGAATCGCCGCGGCGTCCAGCATCGAAAAGCGGGTCATACGAACGTAAGCGTTGACGGCCGAGCTATAACGGAAAGGATTTGTGAGACACGAGGATTGCTCGCCGGTCCCCAAGGATTGTACAGAGGTAATTTGAGTTTGGATGGACCGTCATTTCGGCGAGCGCCGGCAATGTCATTTCGACCCGTGTTAGCCGTGTCGTTGCGACGAACGCGGGCAAAGTCTTTGTCATTTCGACGAGCACCAGCTATGTCACGTCGACGAGCACCAGCGAGGAGAAATCTTGCCCCCGTCGAGAAGATTTCTCGCTTCGCTCGAAATGACAGGAGGGCGAGCGGCTTTGCAGTGGCGAGAACCGCTGGAAAGACTACATACAAACAAAGATTATTCGCGACGGATCTTGTAATAAGCCGGAGTCTTCGAGCATGAATGAACTACTGGCTCTGATCGGGAAGGAAAGCGCGCTGCCAAAGGTGGCGGGCGTGCTGCGGCGAACTGTGGAGCGCGACCGGCCCGCCGTGGTCGGATCGCTCCACGCGACTTGTTCGTAGCTTCGCCCGGAGCGGGACGGCGGACAGCATCGCCGGAGGCTTTTGTGTAACGTCACATACAACGGTCCTATGAAACGATAGAATAATGAAACGATAGAATAAGAGGAATAACGACTCATGCCGCGAATCGTGGATTTATCGTTGCCGTTGAGGGATGGTGGCCCCAGCTATCCGAGCGATCCTCCGCTGAGAATCCAACCGTATCGGACATTCGCGGCCGGCGGTTGCAATGTCTCGATCGTTTCCATGGGGACGCATCAGGGGACGCATTTGGACGCCCCGTGGCACTTCATCGAAGGTGGAAAGCCTCTCGACCGTATCCCCCTCACCGTCTTCTATGGTCCCGCCGTGATGGTGGACCTGGCCCCCGGCGGGGAGTTGGCCGCGAAGACACCTATCACACCAGAAATGCTGGCCCAGCACGAAGCAGCATTCGTCTCCGGCGGGAGAGTCATTTTGCGGACGGGTTGGTATGCCCGGTTTGGTCGCCCCGAATACTTCAGTGACTTGCCTTCCCTGACGGCGGAGGCGGCCCGATGGATTGCCGACAAGCGGATCGCCCTCCTGGGCCTCGACATGCCGACGCCGAGCAAGATCGCGGGCCGGGAGTGCCACCATACCTTGCTCGGACCGGGGGCCGAGATCGTCATCGTCGAAGGGCTGACCAATCTGCACGAATTAGCGCGTGACTTTATCTTTGCGGGATTTCCACTGAACTTCGTCGGTCTGGATGGCTCGCCGATCCGTGCGGTGGGTGTGATTCCCGAATGAGCGTCGTCGAGTTGCAATATCGCCGATAGGCCGCCTCGAAACTCGATAAGATCGCTGCTTGCCCCCCGTCACACTTGGCCTAGTCGCTTCGGGCGCTAGAATGAAAACGAACGGGGCGACGTCGCCTTTCCGGCGGCATTGGCCTGTGCTTCGGCGGAGCGGCTTGCACTCACGAGAACAAACGGAGCGGCCCGATGGCCCTTGTGGCAGCGAAACCACGAACCCTGAAAGAATTGCGCGAAAGCGGCTGGCAATCCAGAAGTGTAAAGCAAGAGTTGCGAGACAACTTCACGCTGGCCCTGGCGGAGGGCGGGGATCTGTTCCCCGGCATCATCGGCTACGATGATACTGTGATCCCGGAAATTAGCCTGGCGATCTTGGCCGGGCATGACATGCTCTTCTTGGGAGAAAAGGGCCAGGCGAAGAGCCGCTTGATGCGTCTTTTGGCTCGATTTTTGGATCAGGAGGTGCCCTATCTGGACATCCCGGACGTCCCGGTCCATGAAGATCCGTTTCGGCCGATTACGACCAAAGCCAAGAGGTTCTTGGCCGAGACGCCGGAGGATGAGGTGCCCATCGCGTGGTGGCCGCGCGAGCAGCGCTATGCCGAGCGTCTGGCCCCAGGCACGAAATTCGCGGATGTGATCGGGGAAATCGACCCAGCCCGACTGGCTGGCGGCGTCAGTCTCTCCGCCGAGGAGGCGCTTTATTTTGGCCTGATCCCGCGGATGCATCGCGGGATCTTCGCGATGAACGAATTGCCGGAGCTGGATGAATTGGTCCAGGTGGGGCTTTTCAATATCCTCGAAGAACGGGACGTCCAAATCCGCGGTTACCCGGTGCGATTCGACCTGGATGTCCTGATTCTGTTCTCCGCCAATCCGGCCACCTATAACCGCAGTGGAAAGGTCATCCCGCAGCTCAAGGATCGAATCGGATCGATCATCCATACGCACTATCCGCGGGATCGGGACTCGGCGATTCTGATCACGGAACAAGAGGCCGGGATTCCGTTGGATGGCGAGTACCCCGTGACGGTCCCTTATTTCATGAAGGAAATCATCGAGCAGATCAGCATTGCGGCGCGGCGGTCCAAGTACGTCGATCATCAGTCGGGGGTTAGTGCCCGCTTGAGCATCGCCAACTACCGCACGATGGTGGCGGCGGCCAGGCGACGTGGCGTGATTTTGGGGGAAAAGCCGGCCGTGCCGAGGATCAGCGACTTGTCTTATCTGTCTTCCTCGGCCCTGGGGAAATTGGAGCTGGACTTGATGGCCGGGCATCAAATGACGGAGAAGCAGGTCTTGGACGCCGTCATCGCAGAGGCCATTCGCGACGTGTTTCAAGAATATGTCGATGAGTACGGGTTGGCAGAAATTGCCGAAGTTTTCGGTCGGGGCACGAAAATCGAGGTCGGCGATCTGCTGCCCTCCGCGGTCTATGCCGAGCGTCTGAAACGTGTCCCCGAGGCTTGGGAGAAGGCATTTGAACTCCATGTGTCCACAGATCCGGCAGTCCGGGCCTCCTGCGTGGAGTTCGTCTTGGCCGGGCTGTATGTCACTGACCGAATATCCCGCGCCGAATATCGAGGAAAAGTGACTTATGAATTCGCATGAGCATCGGCCCGGCGGGGTCGTGCATGTGTATCAAAAGTTCAACCCCGTTCATTTCCCCAGCCCCACTCAGCCGATGCCGGACCTCGTCTCGCCGGCGATGGAACATTTGCTGACTTTCGGCACGCTACGTGAACTGAGCGAGGAGGAGCTGGCTCGGGCCGTCCAGCTCGACCCATCCATGATTGCGGGATTGGGTCCCTCTCTGGACGCAATCATCGAAATGCTGAAGCAAAAAAAAGCAAAAATCCTTGCCGCCTATGAGACGGATGGCGTTCGGGCGGAGGCGGAACAGGCCTATCAAAAACTCGGGCAGGGCATCCATCCGCCCGATCCGCTGCGGGATGCCTTCAAACGGGCTTTTCGCGAACAGCAGATTGTTGATCTGGAACGAATTTGGTACCTCTGCGAAGACGAGAGGAGCATCTTCGCGAGGCAACTGCTATGTCTGTCCCAGCGGTTGGGCGACAAATACTTGATCGATGAGTTGGCCGCCAAATATGCCTTTACCGGACGGCTACGGATGACGATTCCCCAGTCGCTGGAGATCAAGGAAATCCTGGAAGCCATCGATCTCCTATTGCAGCAGTTGGAAGAGGCTCGCAAAACGGCCCGCCTCGGCGTTATCGATTTGGAATCCTTGCAGCGCTTCGTGGCTGAAGAGGACGTTGGAAAACTGCGGGACTTCATGCGGCAAATCCAGGACCTGATTCGCGAGCTGGCCGAGCGTCAGGGACTGGAACGCGGGAAGGGCGGCTACCGGCTCACCCCCAAGGCCCACCGCCTGTTCCAAAGTCGGCTCCTAGAGCGGATTTTCAGCTCTTTACAAGCCGCGCGATCTGGCAGGCATCAAGGGCCTGTTCAAGGCGAAGGCAATGTCGAGCTGCCACAGACCCGGCATTACGAATTCGGCGACTCCCCGGCGCACATGGACATCGCTGGGACGTTTGTCAACGCCTTGATTCGCGGCGGCCCCCATCTGCCGGTGGAGCTGAGACAAGAGGACATCTTGATTCATCGCACGCGCAACAATCCCAAGTGTGCCACCGTGGTATTGATGGACATGAGCGGGTCGATGCGCTACGGCGGGTTGTATGTGGATGTCAAAAGGATGGCCTTGGCCCTGCAAGGGCTGATCTGCAAGGAATACCCCGGCGACTACCTCGACTTCGTGGAGATCTACAGCTTCGCCCGACGCGTGCATCCCTCGGAAATTGCCGAATTGATGCCCAAACCGGTCACTCTATACGACCCGGTCATTCGTTTGCGGGCCGATATGGGGAATCCGCGCATTACGGAGATCGATGTCCCCTGGCACTTCACCAATATCCAGCGCGGTTTGCAACTGGCACGGCAATTGCTCGAAGTTCAGGACACGCCGAATCGGCAAGTGATCTTGATTACGGATGGCCTGCCGACGGCCCATTTCGAGGGGCGTTATCTCTATCTGATTTACCCGCCACATGAACGCACCGAAGAAGCCACTCTTCGCGAGGGGCTGCTGTGTCACCGTGCGGGCGTCACGATCAATATCTTTCTTCTGGCGGGCTGGAGCCAGACCCAGGAAGATGTGCAATTCGCCTATCGCCTGGCGGAGTCCACAAAAGGCCGGGTCTTTTTCACCGCCGGCCGGGACCTCGACCGCTACGTGCTGTGGGATTATCTTCAAAAAAGGCGAGAAATTATCGCTTAAACCGAAGATTAGCACCTGGGTCACCGCAACCGGGAAAAGGGTAGGAATCGAATGATCGACGCGACCCGCTGGATGATTTACGGGGCGAATGGCTACACCGGTCGCCGGATAGCGGAGCAGGCCGTGGCGTTGGGCTATCGCCCCATTCTAGCCGGGCGCAATCGTGAGGCCGTCGTTGCCTTGGCCGCCTCGCTGGATTGCCCTTATCGCGTATTTTCGCTGGATTCGCGCGAGGACTTGCAAGGCTCGCTCGCCGGGCTGCGCTTGGTATTGAACTGCGCGGGTCCCTTTTCTCAAACGGCCCGCCAGATGATGGAGGCCTATCTAAAAACGGGGGTGCATTACCTGGACATTGCCGGCGAAATCGACGTCTTCGAGTTGGCCGCATCCTTGGATGCCGAGGCCCAAAAGCGGGGTGTCGTTCTCCTGCCAGGTGTGGGATTCGACGTGGTGCCAAGCGATTGTTTGGCGGCCAAACTCGCTGCCAGCATCGACCGGCCCACCCACCTAGTCCTGGCATTCACGAGCATCGGTTGTATCAGCAAGGGAACGGCGCGAACGATCTGCGAGTTTCTGCCCAAGGGTGGGCTGATTCGGCAGGATGGTAAATTAAAACGCGTGTCACTTAAATACCGGGTCCGCGAAATCCCTTTCCCCCGCGGATCGAAGGTCGCGGTTACGATTCCCTGGGGGGATGTCGCCAGCGCATGGTACACGACGGGGATTCCGAACATCGAGGTCTATTCGGCCCTGTCACGAAAGGCCATCCGGGTCATGTCGTGGGTGACACCGCTCCTTTCGTTGGGGACAATGGTGACCTCCAACTCCATGTTGGAAACGGCGATTCGGAACCTCTTGAGTCCCAGGGACGGCAACGCTATTCGCGAACCACCAGCCGGTCACGATAGGACCTCCGGCGTTGGATTCACGACTGAAGTCTGGGGCGAGGTGCGGAACGCAGCGGGGGAAATTGCCGCCGGGGCAATGACGACTCGGGACGGGTACACGGTGACGGTCGCTACGTCCTTGGCATCCGTGCAGCGCATCTTGAAAGAATCCTTGTCACCCGGCTTTACGACGCCGGCGAGGGCCTTTGGGCCAGACTTCATCGACTCGGTACCTGGGGTTAAGAGCTTTGAGGGGCTGGTAAGCGTCTGATCGATGCGACGGAGGCCCGCCTTGCCCGAAACATGAAATATGAACAGCCCGACACGCCTTTGTTGCGAGCCGGGCTGCTTCCCCCCTGGGCACATTAGGTGTTGCGCGGTGTGTGTCCCTTTATGATCGACTCGATGACCCTTCCAATTTACGCAGCCGAAGGAGATGGCCCAAGCGGGCTTAACGCTCGGGATGGTCGTTTCATCGTTCGGCTATTATATCGTCCGGCGAGGCAGGCGTTCTTGACACAACTTGCGTATCTGAAAACGGGCGAGTAGGGTACGTTCCAGGGATGGCCAAGCCGCTCCTCCTTGCACTTGGCGCACGCAGAGATGAACACTGGCCGCGGCCCGTCCACGGCCCTGCATTCCAGGCCGCTTCGAGACGCCGCCATCGCACGAGAAGCGAGAAGTGCGAGCAACTTGGCACGATATGGCGTGGATAGTCCGCGGCCAACTGGGGCGATGGCTTCTCTTGCGTAGAAGCGCTGCCTAGAATGGAACGAAATCGCATCGGAAGATAACGGCGTAACCGTTGACGACCGAGCTATAACACAATACGTTTGTGAACTAACAAGGGGGGCTTCGACGTTTCCAAGGATTGTTCAGGGACTCCCAAGTGTCTAGACATTCCCGAGGATTGTTTAGACGTTCCCGAAGGCTGTTCGGACATTGGCGAGGATTGTTGAGACGTTCCCGAGGGTTGATCAGGGGTTCCTGAGGGGTACTCAGACGTCCCTTCCGTCTGCAATGGACTGTCATTTCGGCGAGCGTTAACAATGTCATTTCGACGAGCGCTAGCGAGGAGAAACCTAACCCATGCCGAGAAGATTTCTGGCTTCGCTCGAAATGGTAAGGCAAGCTGTTTTGCAGGGACGAGAACCGCTGTGAAAGACTACATGATGGCCATCAGGCGTGGATAGCGGAGTAGGATCGCGCCATCCGTCGATAACGCCGCCCAACAATTGACCAACCAGCTCTTATACGACAGGAAAGGAGAGTGTCGCTCATGGTCCGCACCGTCAGCACCATGCTTCCATTGGGTACGAAGGCCCCCAATTTTGCCTTGCGGGACACGGATGGCAAGATCGTCCGGCTATCTGACTTTGACGGCTCCAGGGCATTGCTGGTCATTTTTCTTTGCAATCACTGTCCCTATGTCAAGCACGTCGCAAACGAGCTTACCAAGATCACCAAGGAATACATCGCAAAAGGCGTGGCTGTGGTGGGCATCAACTCCAACGATGCGGCGACCTACCCCGAGGACTCGCTGGAGAAGATGAAGGAGGAAGTGACCGCGCGCGGTTATGCTTTTCCCTACCTGTACGATGAGACGCAGGAGGTGGCCAAGGCCTATCGAGCCGCCTGTACCCCAGACTTTTTTCTCTTCGACGCCGATCGCAAGCTGGTATATCGCGGTCAAATGGATGACAGCCGACCGAGCAACGGCCGACCGGTGACAGGGGAGGATTTGACCGCGGCGGTCGAGGCGGTCCTGGCGGGAAGACCTGTACCGCAAGAGCAAAAGCCGAGCCTGGGCTGCAATATCAAATGGAAGCCCGGCCAGGAGCCAGATTACTTCGCCGGCTGATTTGCCGATTGCCTCGCCGATGTCCAAGCGTTTTTGATTCCGTGAGCCGTCGGGGCCGCGGGCAGATGAAATAGCGCGTTCGCCACGGCTTGCGCGCATCAGCGAGTCACGGGACAGCGGCCTGCATGGCCTCCAGCTCTTCCTTCTTGGGGCGGTCGACGATGAACCCGCCGAAGGATCCGCGGCGACTGACGCTGTTGTTCTTGGCGCGGGAACCGTACTGATCGGTTCCCCCGTAATCCACCACGAAGCTGAAGTTTCCGCCGCACGTGGGATAGGGGTGATAGGTGATGCTGCCGGAGGCATAGCCTTGGCTTGTACCATTGTAGAGGTCGCCGCCGGCGAAGTCGTAGAGGATGCCAAGCGAGGCCTGTGCCCCCTGGCCCTGCACGCCGCCCACCCTTGCCAAGTACTGATCGTTGCCGTCCAGTTCGAGAAGGAATCCGGCGGATAGATCCCAGCCGAAGCCTGTACCCATGATCGAGCCGTCGTAGCTGTCGTTGCCCAGATCGTCGATCAGGAATCCTACCGCATAGTGGCAGGCCCAGCCGTTGCCGAAGCGTTGAAACCGCTGCTGGGTACGCGCCGAACCGTTGTAAGCATTGCGAGTGGCCCCCAGACGCTTATCGTTTCCGGCGAAGTCGCGGGCAAAACCCAAACCTAGCCAATAGCCTCCGCCCTGGGCGAAATAATCGAATTCATATTCGTCGTCCCCATCGCCCTCCAAAAGGACTCCGACCCCTCCGTTGGCGACCCCGCGAATTCCTGCACTCACACCTTGGCCCCAGCCGTCGTATCCTGGCGTTTCGGGGTAAGAGTCGTAGAAATAGCCACCGAGGTAATAGTGGTCATGCCCGGCGGCGTCCTCGATGGTTGCAAATCCCCAGGGCCCGGCGAAACCTTGCCCCCACATCGCGGCGCGATAGTCGTCCTGGCCCTCGCGATCGAGAAGCAAGCCCACGCCACCGATGGCTTGCCCCTGAACCCGCCGGAATCCGAGATATTTATCGCTGCCCGCCAAGTCGATCAACATGCCGACGCCGACCAAGGCGCTCCCTTGGGCGACATCCCTTGCAGAGTAAACATCGTTACCGCCGACATCAACCAGGACGCTTCCGCCCAGGATGGCGCCCCCTTGAATGCCCGGCTGAGAACCTTGATAACGATCTTCGCCGTTCAAGTCGATCACGATCAGCAGTGGCCGGGAGATATTCACGGCCCCCTCCAGGTAAACGTCGTTTCCCCCCAAATCGATGACCGCGGCAACCTTTTTCATTTCCTCCAGGCGATAGACGTTATTCCCCTTCCCGCCGACGATGATCGTCCCAGCCGTCGTCTCTTGTACCGCCACAACATCCCCGTCCACGCCGGGGTGAGACACCGTCGAGCCGCCTTGATGTGAATACTCAGCCAACGCGGCCAAGAGAGCTGGGTCGGCAGTCTGTGCCAAGGTCTCCGCCAGGTCGAACCATGCTGCACGATCCATCTTGCCCATCAGGCGGCATAATCGCACGCCGCTGCCACGGCTGTTAATGGTATGGCCGACGGAGGTCCCCGTCGTCAGGATCGAGTAGGAATTCCGAGCCAGGTCGCTCAATTCCGCTTGTTCTAGCGGCTTGATGGCCCGGGCCAGTTCTGCGGCAGCCTGAAGCAAAATCTTATGGACCTGTTCCACGGCCTCTTCGCCAGTTCGGGGAGTGTCCCAGCCGTTCGGCGCCGGATTCGCCGTCAGATCCATGCGCGGTCGGGCCAATCCTAGCGACTGGCGGATGCCGTTGGCGGTCGCCAGTCGAAAACCGGCGTGCAGTTCGCGCGTAAATGCTTCTGCCTCAACCGGACCTCGAAGAGGATCGCGTAGCAGCTTATCAAACCAGGCCAGCCGCGCCAGGCCATTGATTTCCGAGCCGCTATACGGACCAGCGGTTGCATTCAAGCGCGACGCAGCGTAACTCCGCCACTGCTCGAATTTCGCTTTCACGCCCCGTTCAGCGAATTGTTGTTCCACCTCCGGCCGAAGCAAACGGATGATCCCCGCGGCGAGCGGATTGCCCGAGGCGTCCGAGTTGTGGGCGTCGGCCTCATCGGCATCTTTGGCACTGTCATCGCCCTCCGATGGGCCTTTCTCGCCCTTCTCCTCCTCTTTCTTCCCCTGCTCGTCGGCGGTGGAGTTCGGACCAGGTGTTGCCTCTTTTTCGGCCTCCGCTTCCGGCATCATTTCCTCGGCAGACGGGACGGCCAACTCCGGTGCAGGCTGATCGCTGCCATCCGCTTTCTGTCCCGCTGAACCTCTCGACGACTCCGGAGGGGCCTTCTCACCGACGGGCGTATCTTGCGTTGACAAGCTGGCCGTCGAAGCGACCGCCATGCGAGACGCCAACGGGGACATAGAATGCGAAACCTTTCCCTCTGTCTGCTCCCTGGCGTCATAAGGCTCGTACAATCCAATGGCCGGATTACTGAGAAGCCGATCGCCCTGGAGGGCCTCTGTCACGAACTCGAGGCGGGTACTGGGATAGAGCCGAATGCCAACGTCGTTGCCCTGCGTTGCCGAATGCAAGTCATCCGCCGTCGCCGAATGCAAATTGTCTCCGAAGAGATGGGATGAGGCACTGAAAGGCAACAGACAAAGGCAACTCAATGCCACGATGCTTGCGATCACAACAGGTGCGGAACGCATTGAAGTCATAGGAATTCGCTCCTCCGCGGAGTTGGCGCTGTACCTTCCACGCGACGATGGACCACCAAATCCAAGTCGATAGCTCTGCCCGACTCGAACTTGCAAGGAGACCACCGGTGCTGCCCAGGGGCTTTGCAGGGTCTGGGGGCGGACGCGCTCTCGAAAACGAGTCTTCCGATATAGTCGGAAGCCGTTATTCTTCAAAACACTATTGTGGCAGTAATTCCACTTTGTCCGGTTTGATCGGTTATGCAACCGGAAGGGTGGGACATGGTGTAGACGGCATTAGGATTTGGAGTCCCGCCATGCCGCAATACAGCATTCTTGACGGTTATGCCACAGTTGCCGCAATTGGACGCGATTATAGCCCCAGGAACGAACTCGTGCCAAGTAGTCGGGAAGACGCTCCGCCAGTGTCCAACGAATCAGCTTGATGGTTAGTAGCAGGCCTTTGATCTTAAGCTGCGGATGGGTGACGAGCGACTCGACGGCTTGGAGCGTGTAATTGGGGGCGACATTCAAATCGGCGGCTAACCAGCGAACCTTGCGGAACTCTTTGCGAGACGCTTGATTCGTCCGTTGGCGGAGGTGCCTGAAGCAAGGGTGGGCCAGTACGTTCGGGTGCATCTCGGCTGGATCTACCCCTAGCACCTGGAACCCGCGGGCGAGCAAGGCCTGTGCCGCGCCGCCCGGGGCGCTCCCCAACTCTGCCCAGACCGTCCCTGCCCGGCATGGCGGGTTCGACCACCTCAAGGCCTCCTCCATTTTGAGCCAGGCCCGCGAGACGGCATCCGGCGGCAAAACCAACGGCGGTCTCCCCCCCGCGAAGGCATCGTGGAACGCATCCACACGATGATAGCCCACCCACCAAAGCGATGGCTCCACCAGCACGCAATCCGCCACCCAGGCCCCGTTTGGTGCCGCAGTCGAGTCGGCGACAGCGGTCGATACGTCTTTTCCACGCAATCCGGCGGGCGCCGCACCCAACAGCGTGCGATGCAATTCATCGATCTGTTCAGGCCAGGAAAGGTCGCAGTCCTCGGTTCCTGGCAAGTCGCCGGCCCGCGGCCACACATGCAATTGGGTGACGGGGACGTCGCCGAGCAAGTGCCAAAAGTGTCGGCAAGCCTCATCTGGTTGCACGCCACGCAGATCGACTTTGCCGGCGGTGAATCCCCAGGCGTGGGCAAATGTGGTACGCAGTCGAAAGCCGGGACCGGCCGACGTCCCGCTGGGAAACTTGAACGTCACAAAACCCGGCCGTGCGAAAGCGGGACGGAGTTCAGGGTGCCCTCTGGCGATTTCTTTCTTGAGAGCGATCTCGGCTCCGATTTGACACGTCACAAAAAGAAATTG
>DYLS01000236.1 GCA_020721965.1 Blastopirellula marina
GCATGGGCAAGGTATCCAGCCTGGTACTCGTGACGCCTTTGTCTCATGCTTCATGCTCGGACCGGCGTCGTGATCCCGTACAAGAATTGGATGTTACCGGAGGCTCCCTCCCATTGATTCGTGCCCGATAACGGTTAATTTGGCGCCGCTCGCGACTTCGGCTAAACGCTCATGACTTCGGGTGAAACTGCTGTGCTCGATACAAACCCGGCAATCGGGCACAAACTGCCCCCCAGTAATTCTAAGTTCCGGTTGCGGCGCCGCCGGATTTCCCGCGTCGAGACAGCCGAAGTTCGACGGAATCCAAAAGAATGGTCACCGGACCATCATTCAATAGTTCTACTTCCATGTGCTCGCGGAACCGCCCCGCGGCGGTACGTAAACCGAGTTTGCGCAAAGTATCCACATAAAGCTGATACAGTCGCTCGGCTTGCTCGGACGGGGCCGCCGCCGTAAAACTCGGCCTGCGTCCTTTGCGACAGTCCGCCAGGAGTGTGAACTGGCTGACGACCAAAACGCCGCCATCGACCTCTCCCACGGCAAGATTCATTTTGCCGTCGAAATCCTCAAAAATACGCAGCCCGGCCGTCTTCTCTGCCAACAACTGGGCATCGTTCACCTCGTCGCGTTGTGCGACCCCAAGCAGGACCAAAAGCCCTGGACCCACCTCGCCGACCACTTCACCGGCCACGCGGACTCTGGCCCAAGCAACGCGCTGTATGCAGGCCTTCATCAACGCTCCTTCACAAGGTCAACGCCTCAACCGCACAATACAGGTTGTGCCTGTCTACTCCAGGAAACTCTACCTTCCCGAAGCTCCCCGCCAGCAAGACTCAATTCCTACCGTTTCCTTCAAGGACGTTCGTTCCGGTATGGGAACCATCCGACAGGGAAACATCCGAAAAAGCAACGCGGCGGCGCACGCCGCATACCCTGCCGTGGCGTACGAACCCGGAGACCCCAAGCTGCGGAACTTCCCCTGTTCATCTTTGATCATAGAAAGCTGTGCCGCAACGGAAAACAGCAAAACCGGTGCGACCCGGAACCCAAGCGAAACTTTTTGGCCGTCAGCAAAGGGGAGTCGCTAATACTTGTTTGCAAGCCCAACCCTTTAGCTTTTACAATGAGTGACGAGGGAAATCGGACTCATTTTCGGCTCAGCGCTCGGCAAGGGGGGCGTCATGAATGCGACCAACACGAAACCTACTGTGGCCATCACGCAAGGGGACCCCGCCGGGATCGGGCCCGAAATCATCGCCGCCGCATGGCCAAACGAGGACCTACACCGTTGTTGTCGTCCGGTAGTGGTGGGGTATTCCAATTTCCTGCGTCGGGCAGCCGCCATTCGCAAACTGCAATTGGAGGTGCAGGATATTCGGGACATCGAAGAAGCGGCTCCCTCGCAGGCCGTGATCCCATGCCTGAAACTTGGTGAAGGCTCCGCCCCGGACATCCCGCCCGGTCGCATCGACGCACGCGCCGGAGAGGCCGCCCACTGGGCCATTCTGCTGGCCACAGAGCTGGCATTGTCGGGGGCGGTGCAAGCCGTCGTCACCAGTCCGATCAACAAGGAGGCCCTCCAAAAAGCGGGATACCCTTATCCCGGTCACACAGAGTTGTTTGCCGAGCTGTGTGGCACCCGCGACTTCGCCATGTTGCTCTACTTGGGACCAGGCTCGCCACTAAAGAACCCCGCGGGATTATCCGTCATTCACGTCACGCTTCACATGGCCCTCCGCAAGATTTTCTCATCGCTTACCGTGAACGAGATCTACAGTAAGATCAAACTCGTGCACGGTTTCGTATCTTCCTTGAAAGACGGTCCTCCTCGGATTGGTGTCTGCGCCTTGAACCCTCATGCCGGCGAGGGCGGGCTATTCGGTGCGGAGGAAACGACGGTCATCGCCCCGGCTGTTCGCCGTGCTCAAAGCGAAGGCATCCATGTGGACGGCCCCTTCCCTGCCGATTCCGTGATGGTCCACGCACGCGACGGCCGATTCGACGCCGTGGTTGCCATGTATCACGACCAAGGACACATCGCCCTGAAGTTGCTCGGGATGCGTCGGGCCGTCAACGTCACCGTCGGTCTTCCCATCGTTCGCACGAGCGTGGCCCACGGCACCGCTTTCGATATCGCGTGGAAGGGCGTCGCCGACCCGGGCAGCCTTCTGGAGGCCGTAAAGGTAGCCTCGCTTTTGACGGCAAAGCGAGGAGCCTCAACCCCATCCCCATAACTCTATCCCAATATGTGGGACGACTCGGCCCAGGCCCCCCCTGGCAGCGCGTTCTTCCGTCGTCATTCAAGGGGGTTCTCGTCGCTGCAAGATGGATCCTCCTGTGCTTGCGGGCGAAGCGAGAAATCTTTTGAAGCGAAAAATTTTGCGAAGCGAGAAAGTTTCGCGACAGGGATCGAGATTTCTCCTCGCTGACGCTCGTCGGAATGACAGTCTTGGCGCTCGTCGGAATGACATCGCTGGCGCCCGTCGAAAGGGCATTCCGTTCCACACTCAAGGAACCTCTAGAACCTCGTGACGTGATTGGGAACCGCGTGACGCCCTTGGGAACCTCGTAACAACTCTCAGGAACCTTTGCCCCCCCTCGTTGTTTCACCCATCTTTCCCGCTATAGCGCAGCCGAGGACGGTTACGTTCCTCCCTTACCCGTTTCG
>DYLS01000237.1 GCA_020721965.1 Blastopirellula marina
AATCCCGACGCCGCAACCGATTCCATGCGATTCTGAAAAAGAAGTTCGGGCTAGACTGTCTTCGCTGGCGGCTGCTTTTCCTCACTCTGACAAGCATCGCAGATGCCCGAAATGAGCAGGCGGTGCGACAGGGCTTGGAAGTGATGCTCCTTCGATACCTGCTCCCGTATTTCCGCCAACAACGGGGAGTAGAACTCAATCAGGCGATGGCAGACCTGACAGTATAAGTGATCGTGGTCGGGATAGCCGTAGTCGTGTTCGTAAACGTAGCGATCGCGTAGCGTCATCCGGCGGAGCAAGCCCGCTTCCACCAACTCGCCGAGCGTCCGGTAGACGGTCGGCCTGCTGACCTCACGGGAGGCGATCTGGTCGCGGAGATGAACCATCAAATCATCCGCGTCGAAATGATCATGGTGGCTGAAGATCGTGGCGATGATCAGCCGCCGCTGCGAGGTCATGCGTTTTCCACGCGTGCGGAGAAATTTTTCGAACCGCTGCTCGGGCGACTCCGGCGCGACAACCGGCTGCAAAGGAAGAGGACTCTCACTCACTCGATCTCATCCAGTAATCGTTCGACTGCGATTTGCAATTTCTCTTCCGTTTCATACGTGCCGTTGGCGATCTCGGCCTTGATTTTAGCGACTCGATCCCAGCGTACGTCGGGCAGATCGTGGACCTTATCAAGAGTTTGCGCCGCATCGGAAAGCTGCAATTCGTCCTGAACGGGCGAACTGGTATCGGCGGCCGCGGGCCGGGCGACGCGGGTGTGCGGACCGTGCAAAGGCTGAGCACCGTGGATGTGCGACGGACCGTGAATCTGCATGAACCATCTCCAAGAGTCACAATCCACTCAGCTCCCGCGGTGACCGTCACGCAACCGCATCACCGTCGAGAGAAGACCGGGATGGCAAACAACGGCCGCCACTGCGACCCGCCGTGTTCGCCCTTCTCTAGAACTATACCCTAAATCTCGCTCGGCCGCGATAGCAACGGCCGATTGGCATTCCAGCAAAAAGCCGTTCCGTGGCTGACAGACGGTCTCGCTCCGCATGTACATCTTCGGCCCAATTCGCGAATGCAATACAGCATTCCATCCCGGCGGCCTGTCGTAACGGTGATTCCGCTTGAAATCACGCGGCGCGTTGTGCCGCCATGCGGCCAACTTTCCGTCGAAAACGAACATGCCACCCCTGCGACTTGCTACGACGATGGACCGAGTTGACTGGCTCGCCACGGACACTCACCCGCTCCATTTGTACGGCTTCCCCCCCCGGAAATCAAGAGCGAAACCTCCGTTCTGCCACGGTGTTATTTCTTCTGTAGAGGCTCAGTTGATTGCGTATCCGTAAAGGCCCAATTGATTCCGTAAAGGCTCAGCCCGATCCCCTGCGAATCGGGCCTGAACCACTCCTCGAAACTACGAGGCGTTTCGCCGAACACACCACCAGCCCGTGGTGATCAGGCCCGACGGGGCGGTTTCCGCTTCGCCGGGCCGCCTTTTTTTAGTACAGACTGGACTTTTGCAAACTGTTCGCTTCCCATCTGAGGGCGGGCGACAAACTGAAGCTCTGGGTAATTCAGAAAAACAAGGAAGGCCGTTTTCGCAATAAACTGCTGTCCTTCTTCAAACCCGCCATGGGAGAGCGCAGCTTGTGAACCCAATTTGCAAGAGTCCAGTACAGAGCAAAACCCGGCCGGTTGCAAGATCTGCCAGGTATATTCTGCGACGCGATGCATCCCATCATCACACGATGTTGAGCCAAGCAAACAACCTTGTGCTGTCGTACTTTTGCAGCCCGTTCCCGCCCGCCAGTCGCAATAGCAACGCAATTCCTACCAGCCACCGCGAACCGCGGCCTCTTTTTTGCCGCTCTCCCAAAGCGTAGGCTGTTTCGGCGATCTCGCCATCAGGGGAGATTTCTCGGCGCCGACTACAAACAAAACAATCTGGAACCGCCATAACACCCATCTTTCCCAAGCTCACTACATTAATTCTTGAGCGAACCTTTTGTAGAACCCTTACGTCCAAGATCGTAGAGATGCAATTGGATCCGAGTGGCGACCGATGAGAGGTCAGGGCGGCACAGAGCTTGCATTGCTGGTCCTACGTGGAATACCAGCCCGGCCGAGTTGATTCGGCTGACCGCTAGAAAGCTACGGTGATCCAATGGTGAGGCGGGAACGCTGATAGAGTGGTCCAATACCCAACTATAGAAGGGCACCCCAGTCTGACCAACCTTGTTGTCAGGCGCTACCCGACAAGGGCGAATTCGATTAGGATGGAATCGGTGAGGGTTTACTACGGTAACGCTGGTCGCTGACCCCGGCAGGTGAACGCCAATGAAGACGACCAACCACGACCTCAGCCGCCTGATTAGCCGCGCACATGAAGAGTGCGACGAGCCGATCCGGGTTTCTATGCGGGCCTTTCGAGCCTTTGAGCAGCAAATTCAAGCGGACTTGGCTGCCCTGGTCGCTGAATTTGGCAATCCGCGGCGCCGTTGGAGAAAGGAGCGGCGAGCTTATCAAGCCACTTCAAAGCCTACGAATCCTCCGGCGCATGGCACCTGATGCAGTCTAACCCAAACTTCCTTACCACTTTTCGACGTAAAGTGTTTCCGGAGCGTTGGTTA
>DYLS01000091.1 GCA_020721965.1 Blastopirellula marina
GACGCCCATGAAAAGCTGTGCGACATTCTCGGTCGTCTTTAGGGTATCGGTTTCGACCTGGTAGAAGTTCGTGGCGGGATTGCTGAACGTGCCGCCGTTGGCCGCCAGCATTTCGCGAAACAGCACGTTGACGGGCGTGTTCTTGGCAATGGCCTCGGTCAGCCACTGGTTGTAAAGATAGGCCGACTTGACACTGACCGTGTTGCCGGAACGGATCATCAGCAGCTCGGCCCATTTCATCGCCCAAATCTCGGCGAACTCCCTTTGCTCCACCAGGCGGTCGATGGTCTTCGCCCGTTTATCCGGCGAACTGTCGGCCATGAATTGGCGGTATTCGTCTTCGGTCGGCAATCGGCCCACGATATCCAACGTCACGCGTCGGAGGAAGGTCGCGTCATCGCAAAGCGGACTCGGCGAGATGCGGAGCTTGGCCAACTTGGCCAGGACGAATTCGTCGATGTAGTTGACCGGCTTTTCCTGAGGAGGCGTATATTGCACGTCGGCGGGCAACACCAGCACCTGGGATGCCACGGTCTTGCCCTCGAAACGGGCGAGGATGAACGCCTCTCCCCGTTTGTCCGCGGTGATCCGGCCGTCTGGCGTGACCGTCGCGGAATTGTCGTTGTTGGAGATGAACGTGACCGAATCGGTGACGTCGCGGTCCGTGCCGTCCGAATACTTAGCTCGGGCCACCAGTCGCTGCTGGGTTCCGGCACCTTCCAGGACCGATGCCATCGGATAGACCTCCAGATCCACGACCTTGGGGGCCTGATCGCCGTCGAAGGGTGCCCCGGCCTGAAGCCAGGCTACGAGAAGGCGATAGGACTGGCTATCGGCCTCGAACCGCTTGCCGCCGGTGTGGGGCACGGCCCCGATCGCCTTTTGCACGAGCAGCGACTCCTCGGGGAGGGCGAGATTGATGCGGCGAAACGGCAGCTCGCGCGTGATGCGAAAGTGGTCTCCAGCCGGATCATAGCCGAACAGCGATAGGCGAAATCCATCTTTGCCCTTCGCGGCACCGTGGCAACTGCCGGTATTGCAGCCCGCCCGCGAAAACAACGGCATCACGTCGAGCATGAAACTGACGGGGGGTTTCGAGGCCACGTTTTTCACGATGACGGGAATTTGGACCTCTTGGCCGGCATAACGGACGACCAACACGGTCTCCCCATCGGCCGCCGGGACGACATGGTTCTCCGACACACTGGCTACGGCGGGGTTGGCGATCTGCTTTTCCGCAGCTTCGGTGACATCTTGCGTTACGCCGTCGGGCCGGGTCGCCGTGACCACGATCGATTGGAAGTCCAAACCGTGATCGAGGTGGATGTCGGGCGGGAAGCACTGAATTTGCATGCTTGCGGCTTGAGCGGGGGCATCCTGGGCGGAACTGGGAACCGCCGCAACGGGTGCCAGGAGCACGCAAAGGCCGATGGCCAATCCCTGGGCCGCAAGCCGCCGCCGCGATTTCTTTGCATTGAGCGGCCATGCGCAAGCCCTTCGCTGGCCCCGATGGTTGGGCAAACCTGCTTGCCAGGGGCTACGATCGTGAACCGCATGACCGGTCTCTTGGAATCTGGTTGCCATGATCATATTCATTCAAATCCCGTCGCGTGGTTGCAAGTGTTTGTCGGTATTTTTGAACTTGTGGATCGCCTGTGAGTCGTTGCCTAGGATTTTGGTACTAGAGCGCAAAGTCCGTGTGCCTGTATGATGCACCCACCATGTGTTGCAAAGCGTCATTTCCCAGTACCACAAGATGTTGACTCAAGTACTCAACCCATCGCTGTAGCCTTGGGAAGGATTGGTTCACCGTGATTTAAGGATTGCTTCACCGTTGTTTCATGCACGCTTGAATCATGCGTGCTTCATTGATGGCTCTCTGCCGCGTGGGGGGCACGATCCTTTCGATTGTTACGATCCATTGCTGCATTCTATTGCGGGGCCGCGGCTTGCCGTTTTTGCCGGAGTTGTTCTAGGCGGCTTAGGGCAGGCGCTGCGGGTGGGGGTGCCGGTTGTGCTACCGGGGGCGCGTCCGCTTTGGGCGGGGCAGGCTTTTGGATGACCAACTCGCCCGGGCCGAACAGATGGTCGATCGGTTCCCCGTCCAAGGTCACCACGGCCTGGCATCGCAATGATTTGTGTTGTCCGGGTGGGCTGTCCGGTGCGGTTTGCAGCGTGAATGCAATCTCCTTGCTATCCTTTGTCAACTTTTGCGGTTCGGCAGTGACACCAGGCGGCAGGCCCACGAGCTGGGCGGTCGCCTCGCCTGGAAACTCCCGCGCAACTTGAACTCGAATCACGTAAGGACCGCCTTGCCCTTGCTCCAGCGCCATTGAGGGAAACTCCAGCGCGAAGAATGGGGCGGCCACTTCCAGCTCGGCAAGCTGCGTGGATACGGTAACTGGTCCGGCGCCAGCGTCGGCCGTGCCTAAGACCGCGATCTGGTGGCGGCCGATGGCAGCTTGAGGCGTGGCCGTGATCGGAATTACGACCTCGCTGGCGTCGCCTGGCATCGTGACGGTCGTCGGCGTGGAGAGACCAGGCGGGTTGTACAGCATCCGCAATTCGATGGGGGCGGTAACACCGTCATTGCGTTTGGCGGCGATCTTCAGAGGCATCGTGCCGCCCTGCACGATCGGTACCTTCGGCTGGACGATCTCGATCGAAAACGGGGCGAAGGCGGTAACCGCTGCCGCGAAACGATCCGACATGTAGTTCCAGATCTCTCGATCGTTTTGACCACGAATCAGAGACGTGCGCTGGCGGAGGCGTCCTTCGATCTTCTGATCGCCGACCGTGGATTGCCCGACCAGGGGCACCAACCGCCCGTTCGGTTCTGCTGCCGCATCGGCGGTCAACAAGACCGGGACGGCGCCGACTCCAGCGGGAAGGTTGCCAGCTTGGACGGTTAATCCGGCAGGCAGGTCGCGGAACTCCAAGCCGATTTCGCCGTCGAAGTCCGCCCGTTGAGCGGCGACCATGATTGCCAACCGATTACTGCAAGGGACGGCCGCCGTGATGTCGTTGAAGATGGTTAATTCGGGCAAGGAAAGCACAAGCTGGGGTTTGACCGGTACGATCTCCATGCAGTATGTGTAATTCGGGCCGCCGTTGAAAAGCTGGTCGCGAACAGAGAGTACATAATCGCCGTCGTCGGGGACGGTGAATCGGATTTGGCTGTCAGGCCCCACGGCGTCGTCGTTACCGGCTACGCCCTCGCCGGTGGCGCGGGATATGTCTAGAACGGAATCGAGCGGGCTGCGCAGCTCGCGGGCATAAACGCGAATGTCCCAGACCTCGCCCTTTTTGGCCGTGAAGCGGTAGCGATCCTGATCGCCGGGGGCACCGATCCGGCCGCACAGGGCAGCCGGGGCCGTAAACGACGTGGCTTGCTCGATGGCCTCATTCGGCTCGACCTCGATGGTCCGCTCCCATTCGCCCACGCGGAGCCAGTTCGGAGAGGGGGCGGGCAGAGACTCCCGTTCCGCGAATACTGGCAGGGTCCCCCGGGCGTCCCCCGGCAAGGAGACCTGCTGTTCCCAAGTCTGGCCGGCCGCGTCGAGCCACTCGAGCTTGACCTGCTCGCCCGGCTTGGCGGCGGTGGGGAACACGGAGGTTGGACGCGGGAAACGCCCCACGTGCAGCCGGTATCGGCTGGCATCCGAGCCTCCAAAGGCACTTTCTCGCAACTCGATAAAGTAGGGTCCGTCCGCGGGGAGTTTCATGGAGAGGCAGGCGTCTTGCCGGGCCACCGGATGATCGTCGACAGCGGCAAGAACGAACCGGCGTTCATCCGTTACCGCCAAGTAGGGGTCGAAGAAGGTTTTTCCCAACCGGAGACCCTCCACCTCGACACTCAGTACCTCGCCGGCCTTGCCATCGATCCGAAAGACGTCAACGTCCTCGTTCAAGATGACGCCGTGAATCGTGACGTTCCACGGAATGGCCTGAGCCTCTTCCGGTTTGCTATTCGGCTCTGCTTCATCCACGATGGGCAGTGCCCCCACGGATAGGGTAATCAAATTGCTGATGCCACTAGCCGTCCGCACACGCAGCCCGACATCGCCCAACGGGCAGTCGGGCGCCACTGCGACATGGAGCTTGACTCGGTTCGCGGACTCCGCAGTCAAACTTTGCACAGCAATCCCCGGCTTGTAAAAGAGGACCTCTTGGGCGTCATCGAGCCGGGCCCCTTCTACAAACACATCCACCTCGGTACCCCGAGTAATCCCGGGGGGCACCGTTCGTTGCAAGGTCGGGCTGGCTGCCCAAAGCTCCGGCCCAAAGGTGGACACGACCGCCGCGGCCAGCCCCATCAGGGCAGCCATGCCGAGCGGCTTTCGCTGAGGTTCTCGCTGGGGGAGCTGCCTTGCGGAGGACGGACCTGGGGGCGAGACGGGCTTGGCGGCCGCGTCCGCCTCATGCTGTCGGCCGTGGGACCCACACCGAACCTTGTTGCTGATATCGTGGTCGTGAAAGCGGGAGTGGTATGGGCGAAGGGAGTGACTTGGTCTCTGGAAAGCCATGGCGGAGTCTCATTGATTGCCAAACAGCGGCAGTCCGGCGCCGCGGATGTGGAGACCGTGGCTTCCCTGCGCACGGCGGATGTTCGCATTACGCCAGGAGGGCACGCTGCACCTTGCCCTCGGCCGAGACGATGGCCTGGGGCCGTCCGCCAGGGGCCATGAGCCGCTTATTGGGATCCACGCCCAGCAGGTGGTAGATGGTGGCAAAGAGGTTGGCGGGGCCCATGGCATCGGAATCCGGCTCAGCCGCCGTGGCGTCGGAGGCTCCGTGCACGTAGCCCCGTTGCATCCCGCCGCCCGCCAAAACGATGCTGAATACCCGCGGCCAATGGTCCCGGCCGGCGTCGCCGTTTATCTTCGGCGTGCGGCCGAACTCTGTCGAAACCATCACGATCACTTCGTCGAGCAAGCCGCGCGCATCCAGGTCCTCGATGAGTGCGGCGAAGGCTTGATCGAAGGCGGGCATCAAGCGCCGGGTACCAGGCTGGATACCCCGATGGAAGTCCCAGCCACCGTAGGCCACCGTCACCACACGGACACCGGCCTCGACGAGGCGTCGGGCCATCAAGAGTCGCTGCCCGGCCTCGTTTCGCCCATATCGATCTCGCAATTCCGCCGGTTCCGCCTCCAAATTGAACGCCTCCCGCGCGGCCTGTGAGCTAAGCAGGTCGTACGCGGCTTGATAAAAGCTATCCATAGCCTGGATGGCATCGGATTTTTCGAGGGCCGCGAAGTGGGCATTCACGGCCTCGAGGGCGGTGCGGCGTCGGGCAAAGCGGGCGTCGTCCACCCCCGACGGAAGCCCAAGGTCACGGACGCGAAACCCGTTTTGGGCCGGATCGCTTCCCAAGCTGAACGGACCGTACGCGCTGCCCAAGTAGCCCGTCCCCGCAAACGGATCGGGCTGGTTAGGGATGCACACGTATGGGGGAAGACTGGCCTGAGAGCCAAGCTCGTGGCTGACCACGCTGCCCAGCGAGGGATAGACCAGGGCAGGGCTGGGCCGATAGCCGGTAAACATGTTGTGCGTGCCGCGCTCGTGGGCCGCCTCGCCGTGGGACATCGAGCGGACTACGGTGATCTTGTCCGCGATCGCAGCAGTCTTGGGAATCGTCTCGCTGAAGATGACGCCGGGCAGCTTCGTCTGGACAACGCCGAACGAGCCGCGGTATTCCAGCGGGGCGTAAGGCTTGGGGTCGAAGGACTCCTGTTGTGCCATGCCGCCCGGTAAGAAGATGTGAATGATCCCCTTGGCCTTGCCGAACGTTTCCGGCACATTTTCATTGGCCAACGTGGACTCATTGGCCAAGGCGGACCGGGCTTTCAGCAGGTCGCCCAACGTGAGACCAAGCACCCCCAACGCGCCGACCGTCAGGAATTCGCGGCGGTTAGGGCCAAAGAAAGGATTACCTTTGCACGGGCACCGTTCCATGTCAAGCCTCCCTGCAAAATTCAAAGGCCAGGTCGAGGGCAACGGGTAAAACGACGGGACGATCGTCGCAGAAGGTCGGAAATCCCCGGAAAACCGGTCCTGTAAGTAGGGTATTAGAGACGCCGATCGGATCGACGGCTAAATCACAGCAGCCAACACGCGATCTCATGCGTGGAGGGGTTAACATGCTTGTGGCCGGTGGTAGGACGTTTCGCGATAGGCGGGGGCGACCACAGATCATGACTTAAGTGCGGGTCACCATTTATGTCTGTTATTTTAGTTTTCAATCGCCAGAAAGCAACTCCCTGGGGCTTAGAGCGAGGGTGGTTCGGCACACCAAAAGACGAGACGGAGCGGTTCTTATCGGAGCGATTCTCACGGGCTTGAGTTGAGCTATTCGCCCATGCCTGCTCCCGATAGAACCGCGACGCTCCGTTGTATCCGGATGGAGCGGCGGCCCATTGTACCCCGATGGACACTTTGGTACTCGCAAACCGTATTTGTAACTTGTTGTCGGATAAAAACTTGCAATGAAGGTAGGGGTTCGGCGTAACCGTTCACGGCTGAGCTGTAACAGAAAAGAGTAACAGAAAAGATTTGTGAAACAACGACGATTGTTCGGGCGATCCAGACGTTCCGTGAGTGTGGAGCGGGACGTCATTTCGACGGGCACCAGGTGATGTCATTTCGACTAGCGGCAGCACTGTCATTTCGACGAGCGCCAGCGAGGAGAAATCTTACCCATGTCGAGAAGATTTCTCCCGGCGGCCTACTCTCATTGCACACGCCCTTTGAGGCACAACGTATGCCATTGACAGCGACTTCTAGACGCAAAATATAGTGGTGTGCCATGGAGGTCGGGCACCACAAGATTTCTCGCCTCGCTCGAAATGACAGGATCGCGAGGACAAGGCGGACGAGCCGTTTTCCTGTGAGGAGAATCCCTGTGAACGACTCCACAGGGAACGGTTACGGTTCGGCAAGTGAGTTGTGTGCTCTGCCGCTATTATCCTCGCTCCAATTTACCAGCCCCTACTTGCCGGATGCGACTTGCGACTGGACCTGCACGAAACCCAGCCGCAATTCGTGCAATATCTCCTCCAGGGCGGCGGATTCCTCGGGCGAAACGTTGCCTTGCGTGGTGCGGCGCAACATCTCGATGGTGTCGATAAGGTGCCGAGCGCGATTGAGCCGGACTTGAACCTTACCCGATAGCGGGTCGGGAAACGTCCCCAGGCAGGCCATGGCCTCTAAGGCCAACGCGCTCGCCATGGACGAGATCGATGGAGCGGGCAAGGGGGGATCCTCGACCCCGGATGTTGGCGTGGCTCCTGTCTCCTTTGCCCGAAGCTCTTCTTTCTCCCGTTCGACGCGTGCCTTCCAGTCTTCGTCGACAAAAATCTTTTTTTCATCGGCCTTTGGGGCGTCTTGGGATCCTGGGCGTTCTTCGTGTGCGAAATCCTGGGACATGCTTCCACCCCTCCTGTTTCAAAACTCTGCGCCGTTTCCGCGGTTTACGAAGCCGGCATCCAGCGGGAGTGCGATACCCGATTTGATTATACTTTCGAAGCCGATCTGAGTACGGTTCATGACGGAGAGGTCGGACGGAGAAAGAGGCGAACTGCTATCGGTCGAAGCCGGTGACTGTGTTACAATTCTCCTTGATATGCGACGAGGGGTGGTACGAGGGTTGACGCCCGAGTATGCTCCACGACCCCTGTCGCAGACGTGTTTGTCGGAGCGACCGCCTACGGGCGTATCAGGGAGGATCGACGATGCCTGGCGTATTCCAACGGCGTTATCCCGGTTATTGCCTTTTCATCGGTTTGGGAGACGGCGGAGAATCGGAATCTCGGTTGTGGGCCATCCGTGCCGCATTGCTCCCGATTCTGGCCGCGTCGATGGTAGCTTGGATAACGGAGTCGGTCGTGGGCCAGCAATACGCGGCTGGTGGCGGCCAGCCAACCGTGGCAAGCGGAGGTCCCGCGGGATACGTACAACCTCCCGCCGTCGCAGTGCCGGGTGGCGGAAGCCCAGGTGCGAGCCGAAACTCGCCACCGCAGCCCGCCTTGTTGCCACCGCCTTTCGTATTGTCCCCGGTGGAGCAAGCCAACCTGGAGCGTGTATTGAGGGCCTGGGAGGAACGGAGTGCCGCCGTCAAGACGTTCGAGTGCGACTTTACGCGTTGGGAATTCGATCCGGTTAGCGGCTCGCCCAACGAACCGGCCCGAATCAGCCGCGGAAAAATTCTTTATGCCTCGCCCGACAAGGGACTGTTTCGAGTGGATGAGGAGGTCCGCGAGGGCCGCTTTCAACCCGCCGTCTTGCCGGAGCGATGGCTTTGCGACGGCAAGTCGATTTATGAATACCGCTTCGAGACGAAACAGATCGTGGAAACCGTCCTGCCGCCAGAGCTTCGGGGCAAGGCGATTACGGAAGGGCCCTTGCCATTCTTGTTCGGGGCCAGCGCGGAATCGCTACTCCGCCGGTATTACATGCGGATCATCACGCCAAGCAACGTGCAGGGCGAGATTTGGCTGGAAGCGCAGCCCAAATATCAGCAAGAGGCGGCCAACTTCTTGAAGGCCGAATTGATCCTCAAGCTGCCCGACATGCAGGTCTTCGCGCTTCAGCTCTTCTACCCCAGCGCCCATCCCAGCACCCAAGCCCGCAAGGTCTATCAATTCGAGCGGGTGAAGATCAACGCAGTCGACCCGCTGCGAATCTTCAAAGAGGACCCCTTCCAACCCCACCTGCCGGATCGAAGCTGGTCGCAAACGGTGGAGTCCTCGGGCGAGGCGGCGCCGGGTGGGGCCGCGTCCCGTCTCGGGTCCCGGCCGGTGCCGCAACAGCCCCGCTGATAGCGCCGCGCAGGGCGTGCCTGCATGACCTGGCCCTGTCCTACAGGGCGGGGTTGCTTGTTTGGCTCAACATTTTGTGGTGATGGGACCTAATGCCCCCACCCTTTGCTGGGCACACGGCGCCATCAGAAAGACTTTGCGCTGGAGTACTTTCTGGACTTTTGCAAACGGTTCGCTCCCCCTCTGAGAGAGTGTGATAAACTGAAACTCTGCGTAATTCAGAAAAACAAGGAAGGCTGTTTTCGCAGTAAACTGCCGTCCTTCTTCAATCCCGCGATGGGAGAGCGGAGCTTGTGAACCCAATTTGCAAAAGTTCAGTTGCGTTGCAGTACTTTGGGACTTTGCGCTGAAGTACTTTAGGAGCGGCCCGGATGGCTGGCGTCCGCACGGTCCGCCGTGGGACGTCGCGGCACGATTTCGAAGGGGACCGCCGGCAGCACTCCGACGGGCACCTTGATGGACTGATTGGAGTTGGGACGCTTCTGCTCGGTGAAGACCTGAAAGATCAGATTGCCCTTGAGGCCGGGTGGCACGTCGGCGGACGCTTGGACGTCGACTGCGATCCGATCGCCCGTTCTGGACACTGGCCCCAGCGAAATCCCTTCCGGCGGCTCGCTGAGTTCGAATCCAAACGTCGCGAACCCGATGCGCGGCATCATGCCGCCCCTGCCGAATCGGGGAGGAACATATTGCACTTGAACATTGCCTCCCGCCGGAATCTGGAGCGGCAGGGAATTGGTCGGTGCCAAGGCGGACAGGAATCTGGGGCGTCCGGAGACGAATAGCGACCAGTGATCCACCGTGACGAGGTGCCGGTAGAAAAAGGCTTGCATCAGATCATCTGCGGCTTGGGCCTCGTGCGCCACGTTACGCCCTGCGATCTGGGCCTGGCCGATCAACTTTGGTGAGAATAATCCCGTCGGCGCGGACGGTGGCAGCGTGAGGGTCATGCGAGTGCGATCTTGGCCCGCCGGAATGTAATTCCCCGATAGCTTCACATTGGGGCCGGCTCCTTGGATCGATATTTCGATGGCGCCATCAAACCCATCCTTGCGCAAGGCATAGACATCCAGCGGGACAGTACCCCCGGGTTGAACATTCAGGCAGGAGGGCACAACCCGGAGCTGGAAGTCGGGAAGAGGCTGGCTGATCCGAAGGCGATAGATGTAGTCGGGACCGCCCCCCTGCTGCATGTCGCGGACTTCGGCGCGATAGGTACCATCCAGCGGCAATTCCGCGAGTACGTAGGAATCCGCATGGTGCGTCAGCCAACCCACGCCCTTATCCTCCCAATCGTCGCCCATGGCCAGTTGCTGGCCGTCTGGGGCGATGAGGCGGATGTAGGAGTCGACGGGGGAACCGAGGCGGCGTGCCACCGTCTCCAAAACGACAACCGCGCCTTTCTTCGCGGAAAAGGCGTAATAGTCCTGATCCCCGGGCCGGTCGATAGCGCCGTTGACGATTTGATCCAGCCCCACGGTTTGCGGATGGGCGAGGGAATCGTTGGGTTCTTTCTCCGCCGTCTCGTGCAAGCTGTCAACAGCGATCAGGACGCGTCCCAACGCGCCGTGCAATTGCGATGGATGCAGGGCGTGAACACCCGGCGACAAATCGGTCGCGGAGACCTTGATGCTGTGCTGGGCCAGATTCCAGCCGTCTAGCTGGATTTCCCCGGTCTCGCCCTGTTGAATCCCGGCCGGTTTTACGGCCGTGACGAAAGGAATCTCCCCGACGACTATGCGATAGACGAAGTCCTCTCGGCCGCGGAAGACGGAGTCCTTGATTTCCAGGACGTAATCGCCGTCGCCTGGGATTTCCAGGCTGAGGACGGGGTCGGGGTGGAAGCGGTAGTCGTCCACGTAGGCCAGTTCCTTGCCGTCGGCCGTTTGCAGACTGAGCGTGGCTTGGAACCAGCCGGGCACGGCGTCGGCAAGATAGGGAATCAATTCACGACCGAAAACGACCGCCGTGAGACGTTGCCCCTTCTTGGCCGCGAATCGAAAGCGATCCACGTCACCGGGCAGAATCTGGCCGTTGATTACCAGCGGAAATCCCGCTTCGATCGCCTGGGGCTTGTCGCCCTCATTCGGTTCTCGCTCCGAAAGCTCGGGCCAGGGGCCGATCTGGAATCGTAGAGGTGGGGTTACGGTCGCCGCGCCGATTGCACGGAGCAGGTAAGTGCCCTGCGGGACGCCCGGCGAGACCGTGACCTCCAGGATCATTCGCTCCGCAATCTGGGGCGTGGGTTGCCGCTTGGGATCGTTGCGGATGCGTCGAAATTCTTCCAGGACTTGAATGTCTTCGGCGGAGATGCCGGCCTCCTTGGCGAGATCCATGAGCACAACCCTGTAGTCGGCGGGGAGGCCCATCCGCCGTCGTCGTGTTGCCTCTTCCCGAACGCGGTCCCGCAGTTCCGTCAACTTTTCTTGCAGGTCGTTCAACTGTTTTTGCGTCGGCGGCTTGACCAATCGCACGACTTTGGCTTGAATCCCGTCTTCCGGGAGACCTTCACCGGAGAAAACGATTTCACGCACGCCGTCCAGGAACTGTCCGCCGACGGTGACCTGGAATGTTGTCCCGGCCTGTCCTCCGGCAGGATAGACGTAGCCTATATTAGGCACGCGCTGCTGTTGGGCTGAGGCGAACGTGCCCAGTGCCATGGTCACGAAAAGCAAGGGCAGGACCGACGACCACAGTCGAAAGGTTTTCATGGTAATAGGCTCCCAACGCCCGGGGGCAACGTAGCGCGAGTGTTACAAAATGTCGCGCAGGTGTCCGAACAGCGGTTTTCCGTTCTCTCGTTCCGGAGTCAAAGGTACCATGTCACCGGATGGATGCCGCAGCGACGCAGTGGGGTCGATCCCCAGCAGGTGATACATAGCGGCGATGAGATCGGTAGGGTGGACGGGCTTGTCTTTGGGATCCTCGCCCTTGGCGTCGGTGGAGCCTACGATTTGCCCAGGCCGGAAACCGCCTCCGGCCACGAGCACCGAGAAAGCCCGGCCCCAATGGTTGCGGCCGCCGTTCCACGGCGGTTCCCAGAGCACCTTCGGGGATCGCCCGAACTCGCCGCAGCACCACATGATCGTGGAGTCCAACAGGCCTCGCTCCGACAGATCGGAGAGCAAGGCCGAGAGGCCACGGTCCAATTCCGGGAGCTTGCGTTGCATGATTTGGAAGTGCTGTTTATGGGTATCCCATCCCTTGTAGTTGATGGTGATGTAGCGGACGCCCTGCTCGACCAGCCGACGAGCCACCAGACAGGCCTGCCCGAACGTGTTGCGCCCGAATCGGTCGCGAACGGCGTCCGGCTCTTCGGAGGGTTGAAAGGCTTTGCCGGCGTCGCCCAGAATCAGATCGTAGGCTGTCTCTTCTGCCTTGACGAATTCGGCGATGTTCGGCTCGTCTTGCATGGCCTTGCGGAAGGTGTCGAGATTTTGCAGCAGCTCGCGCCGCCGCTTTTGCCGCTCCGTATTGACAGCGGTGGAGACGATGCCCTCGACTGCGAAGGACGTGCGGGCAGGGTCGCCGCCGGTCGCGAAGGGTTTGTAACGCGGTCCGAGAAATCCGGCTTCGGAGAATCGGCCTTGCGGTTCCGTCAGCACGATGTACGGTGGGATCAGCCCCGCCGAGTTTTGGGATTGCCGTTGGGCTTGCTGGGATTGGAAGTAGGAAACCACGGCTCCCACGCAGGGATACACATAGCGGTCGCCCGGCATGCGGCCCGTCTGCACGAGGTAGGATGCCGTCTCATGGGCGTTGACGCCGTGTGCCATGCTGCGAATCACGGAGTACTTATCCGCGATCTTGGCCAATTCGGGGAGCAACTGTCCAAGTTGCAAGCCGTCCACGTTGGTAGGGATTGGTTTATTGAGGGGACCGCAATAATCGTATCCAGCATCGGGCTTGGGATCGAAGGTATCGAGGTGTGCCGGTCCACCCGATAACCAGATCTGGATGACAGCCTTGGCCTTCCCTTGGCGGGCGTCCGTGGCGGGGTCCAAGCGAGGGGCGAATCCCCAGGCCATGCGGCTGCCGAACAACAGGCCTGCGGCCCCGAAAATGCCTCGCTGCAAGACTGTCCGACGACGGATGGCCCGTGCGTGCTCGGCCGCCTCGCAGGTCCCCGAGCCTTCCACGGTGAGCAGGACGTGAGCCGGATCGTCACGTTTCATCGCCGATTCCTCCTCGATTGGGGTGAAACTCGACCTTGAGTAATTCCTGTCGGGTTCGAACGTGCGTTTTTGTTGGTTTGGCACCGGTCCATCTTTCTGGCGTTCCTGCGTGCTTCTGCGAGTCCCTCCCTGCCGCTGTGCCCCGTGCCTGCTTGCAAGGGCTTGCCGGATAGTGGATCAGTGCCGATATAAAAATTCCGTACTATTGATCAAGCTCCAGGCGGCATCGGTGGCGACCTCCCGCGTGCGGATTCCTCGACCGCTTCCCAACTGAAGCAAGCTCTCGAGTTCGTCCGACGTGGGTGGTCGAGAGAGAATGGTCAGATACAGGCGGCGGACTGTCGCCTCGTTGAAGGGGCTTTCGCGAAGCCAGGAGAGGCCTGGCCCCTCGTCCAGTTTGCGGTAAATATGGCTGGAGTTGAGCAGGTGAAGTCTTTGGTCGGCGGTGAAGCGGGGGCTCCGTTCCGTCAGCAGACCACTGTCGCGCGGCGGTCGCCCGAACAGCTCAAGGAACGAACTTGTGATGCTGCCATCGGTGAGCGAAACGGCTCGTTGTCCCGGCGGGATGATCGAATAAGGCTCGGGGATCATGCTCCAGTATTCCTCGTTGGTCCCCGTGATGACGCAGATGGCGTCGATCAAGGCCTCGGCTTCCAGACGGCGGACCGGGTAATGGGCAAATTGTGCCGTGGCCTGAGGCGTGTTATCGCGGGGAATCGCCGAAAGCTGGTAAGTCCGTGAGTTGAGGATCAGCCGGTAAATCTGGCGGAGGTCGTACTTGGAGCGGACCAATTCATCGGCCAGGTATTGCAACAAAGCGGGATGGGCGGGGGGGTTGTCTTGCCGAAAATCATCCGGCTCGTGCACGATGCCCCGTCCAAACAGCCAGCTCCACACGCGATTGACTGCCACTTGTGCGAAGTAGGGGTTGTCCGGCGAGATCAGCCAGTCGGCAAAGACATCGCGGGGATCCCGGTCGGGCGGCAGCGGCACGCGCGTCCCATCCGGCAATGTGCCCACGAGAGACCGATTGGCGGCAGTTCCGGACCTGGTGAGCGATTGGGCCGGATCCCAGCATACGATCTCTTCCTTCCATTCTCCGGTAGGTTTGTAGCCGACTTGGGAGAAGAACACGGCCAGTCCGGAGAGGCGGTCCTTGGGCCATTTTTCAGCCCGTGTTCCCCAAAACGTCAGGGCCACCACTTGGGCCAGCCCTTCCGGACTGCGGTCTTGCGCGGCGCGATAGAAGTTGACCGGGGGGACGCGAAAGTTGCTCCCCGAGGCCGTCAGCAATTGCCGCGCGAATCGATCGTACGGCATGTTTTCCAGGACGGCATTGCGAACCCACTTGCCGTAGGCCTGCACGGCGTTGGGCCAAAGGTTGATGGGGAACTCGGACTTGATTCGCAACAGGTCGCCCCAGCGCATGGCCCAATAGTCGGCGTAGGCATCCGTGCCGAAGAGCGATTCGATCAATCGTTCCCGTTTCCTCGGATCGTTATCGGCAAGGAACTTCTGCACGGCGTCGGCGGGGGGGGGTGTGCCCGTCAAATCCAGGTACACCCGGCGAATGAAAACGGCGTCCGAACACAGTGGCGAGGGTGTAATACCCAGCTCTTTCCATTTCGCGGCCGTCAGCTCGTCGATGCGATTGGCCGGGGTGAACTCCGTCGGCGACTCGAAAGGCGCGATCATGCCTCGCCCGGTTGGCGCCCCGAATGCTGTTGCGATTGCGCAAAATGCGAAGAGTGCGAAGCTGAGGTAGACGAGGCGTAAGCTCATGTCCTGTATCCTGCTGAATTCGCCACAGTCATGCCGATCCCTGCTACCGGTTGGGGAAAGCGAACCGAGAGAAAAGAGAAAGGGAAACATCGCGTAACCGTTCACGGAATATTCGGGGAGTGGCGGCGCCTCGACCATGACATGTTGTGTTCCCCTTGCGGCAGCCGCGGCTGGGAACCGAACGTTTTTGCTACACGACTCGTGAAAACGCCCCATTTCCCACATTAGTTTGCCTGTAAACGATTACGGCATTGCTAGCCAAAAAAGGATGTCCTGGAGAAGAGGTTTCGATTCCCTCAGGCGAAAGCCCTGAGCGACGCGCCCGTTACCCATGCTTACCGGAGCGACTACCCCGCAGCGACTGTCTAGCTCAGCGGAGTAAAGGCGGCAATCACCCGCCGCGTCCGAGCAGGGTAATATCCTGGCCCGCCGGGTTTCCGTTTCTCGTTCCCAGTTGCGGAGGGATATCGGCTCCTCATATCGAATCCTGTTCTCTTAAACCGTTTCGGCTGTATTTGGTAACGAAATCCGCGACACCCTATTTTCACGCAATTCGCTCTGATGCAATCCGCTTTGATACCATTCGCTTTGATACAATCCGGTCCGATGCAATCCGCACGCCCTCTATTAAATGCCGCCACCCGGGTCGGGCGCACGAAGGGGCTTGCCGTGATCTAAAAATGTTTTTTGGTCATACCCCAGCCGATGGGGCATCCCTCATGGGTCAAAACCCATCTTTAGCAGGATATCGCGTGCTATTTCGGGAGGAGTCTTCCCCGGCATAACCGGGACCGGTTGCACTTCATCGAGGTGGCGGAACCAGGTCGTTTGGCGTTTGGTAAACTGTCGCGTTCGCAACTTGACGAGGGAAATTGTGTCGGCCAGCGTCGCCTGACCCTGTAAGAACTCGATAACCTGCTGGTAGCCCAGCGCCCGGGCCGCGGTCTGGCTCAGCCCCCTCGGACCATCCAGCAGCCGGCGGACCTCTTCCACAAAGCCCTGCGCGAACATGGCTTCCGTTCGCCGTTCGATTCGTTCATGGAGGTAAGGGCGGGGGAGATCGAGCTGAAAGACCCGGCCGGCGGCCTCCCGGCGGGGCTGATCGAACTGAGCTTGCAGGCGACTGATGGGCTGCCGCGTCTGTTCGTACACCTCCAAAGCCCGAATGATCCGCCGCAGATCGTGTGGATGGAGCCTTGCGGCGGATAGCGGGTCCACTGCGGCAAGTCGGGCATGGAGAAATCCAGGTGGCTGCCGGGCCGCCTCTTCCGCGAGGCGGCGGCGGATCCCGGGATCGGCGGATGGCCCGTGGAACATGCCCCGCAGAATCGCTTTCAAATAAAGCGGCGTCCCTCCAACGAACAAGACGGGCTTCCCCTTGCGGGATACCGCTTGCACCGCCGCGCCAGCATCGGTTAGATATCGGGCCAGGCTGTACTCCTCCCAGGGATCGACCAGATCGAGCAAGTGATGGGGCACACGCCCCCGGGTCATTGGGTCCGGTTTGGCGGTGCCGATATCCATGCCTCGATAGACCGCCATCGAATCCATCGAGAGGATTTCGGCGCCCAGACGCTCAGCGATCAGGACGCCGGTTTCAGTCTTGCCCGACCCCGTCGGACCGGTCAAGAACCAGCAGTTCTCAAGTGGAATTCGGACTTCGCCCGCCGCGTCCATCCTAGCTCCGTTACGCTCGTCGGCTGTTCCTTATAACTGGACTTTTGCAAGGTGCTTGATCCGCCTCTGAGAGAGGGCTGCAAACTGGAGTGTTGAGAATTTCAGGGAAATTAGGAAAGCTGTTTTTGTGGGTCACAGCCTTCTCGGTACCACCTCCCTTGGGAAGGGGGGAGCTTGTGACCCCAAATTGTAAAAGTCCGTTTGTGATGTAGCGGCCCCTGCTACATTTTGAACATACCTTGCGGCCGCCCGAACAGGTATCTGCGGGGGTGAAAACGGAGCCTCGCAAGGAACGCCTACTTGGCGATTACGCACGGGGCGGGTTTCCGGTGTAGCCGACTCCACGCCCAGGCGATATCACGGGCAAGCATTTTCCCTTGCGGCCTTCTCAACGCAATCGCGGCATCGGGGAGGACTTTGGGCCGAGCATCGCAAGGCGAGGCCGTACCCCGGAATCCAGACTGCCCCCATCAAGCCCCGTCCGCACCGTTCAAACTTTGCAGGACGGAGCGTTGCCACCTCTCAAGTTCCTCAGCCATGCGTCGCAGACGATCGGGTTCTTTATTGGCCAGGTCAGTGGATTCCGTTGGATCAGCCTTGACGTTATAAAGTTCCCATTTTGTCGCACCGTTGGGCATGGGGATGCGATGGAGTTTGTAGGGCCAATCCAGCCACGCGGCGTGACCGAGCGAGGTATCGTCTGGATATCGCTTTAAAATCTGCGATTGGTCTTCCTGCGGCGGCGCGACCGGCTTTTCGCCTTTCTGCTGTGCCAAGAGAACGGCCAAAATCTCTTCGCTGGGAGTTCTGATTCCTTCGACTGAATAGACCCAAAAACCGAGCGGCTTTTCGCGGTGCGAGTGGGCGGCCTGATTCTCCAAGAGCGGGCTGAGGCTGAGGCCGTCTAGAACCCGCCGCGGCATCGTAACGCCTGCCACGTCCAGAACGGTCGGCAAAATGTCGACCGAACCGCAGGGGAACTCGCTGACCCGGGGCGAAGGGATGACGCTTGGCCATTCGATGACGGCGGGCACCCGCAGCCCACCTTCCCAAAGCGTACCTTTTCGTCCGCGCAGGCCGCCGGTAGATCCGGGGGGGATCGCCCCGTTATCGCTGGTATACCATAGCAGCGTGTTTTCCCGGACGTGACATTCGCGGAGCGTCTCCCGAAGAATGCCCACCGCCCGATCCAGGGCCGTAATCTCCCCGTAGTAATTTCG
>DYLS01000238.1 GCA_020721965.1 Blastopirellula marina
AACCCGCATTGTTTCACAAATCTTTCTCGCTGCAAGTCAGCCGTGAACGGTTACGAATTCCGCGAGAGAAGCACGCCGAGAATCGAGCTGGACTCTTACGAATTGCAGTCATGACTGGACTTTTGAGAATTGGGGCACAAGCTCCCCTGACCTGCCGGTAGATGGTAGGGTGAAGGGAGTTTACCGGGAAAAATGCCTTCCATTGTTTTCTAGAATTGCCCACGGTCTTTTGTTGCTGCCCCCTCTCAAGAGAGGCGAGCTGTTTTGCAAAAGTCCAGATCAAGCACGCAGTTTGAACGGCCCACGCGGGTCGAGACGCACCGCTGCCATGGGACGCATGGACGGATTTGCGGAGAGATTCTAGAATAGAATAAGCCTCTCCGAGGGTTCACGACCTGAACTGCACCGCCTCCCCGCAGTTGGGTTGATGGCCTTCTCGCGAGGGGCTTAATTTTTTGGGGACGCTCATCGAAATTGAGATCCTCCGGCTGTCTAAATACCGGGGGCGCGCGGGATCTTATTCTTCGCCCGTTCTTCGCCCAGCCCTACCCCCTCTTGTGGGTACTATGCAGCACTGGCGGCTGATGACCTTATTTTTACCCAGCCGCCCTGACGCATCTTGCAGCGATCCGGAGGATTTGGTCTTTTCCAAATTTGGATTGCAAGTCACAATTCGAAGCGGTAAGCGGCGTATCCCCGCCGGTTGCCGCTTCGCGCTCGACGCATCGACACGGAGGTCCAAACCGTGAACATTTGCCTTTTTTTGCCGAATTGGCTGGGTGACGTCGTCATGGCAACTCCGGCCATTCGCGCGATCCGTCGCTGGGTCGGCTCGGAGGGGCGAATCATCGGCATTATGCGACCTAACTTGGCTGGTGTCTTGGATGGGACCAATTGGCTGGACGAGACTTGGTGTTACGACCCTCGGTGTGATGATCCCCGCTGGAGAACCGCGAATCTGGTTCGCCGACTTTCCATCGAAAGCTGGGATGCAGCGATCCTATTTCCCAATTCCTGGCGATACTCGCTCCTTGCCTGGTTGACGGGCATTCCGAAAAGGATTGGTTATGGGCGGTATCATCGCGGTAGATTGCTGACGCACTCCTTGCCCTGGAATTATTCCAGGAGGGAGGGGTGGACTGTGCCGATGGTCCAGTATTACTTGCGGTTGGCCGAAGCCCTGGGCTGCCCCCCGGAGTCGCCGAAACTGGAGCTGCAAACCACCCCAGAGGGCGAGTCCCTGGCGAGCCGGGTTTGGGCTGATTTGGGCTTGTCTGAAAATGCACGCGTTGTGGCCATGCACGTGGGAAGCGGCGGGGCATCCGCCAAGCTCTGGCCCGGCGAATACTTCGGAGAGCTGGCTCGTTGGATTGTTGATCGGACCGATTCGGCGGTACTGCTGGTGTGCGGCCCCGGTGAGCGGAAGACCGTGCGACGTATGGTGCGAGACCTTCGGCATCCGCGAATTGTTTCCTTGGCCGATCAGCCGTTGCACATTTCGTTGCTGAAGAGCTGCCTCCGCCGCTGTGCTTTGTGCATTTCCAATGACAGCGGTCCAAGGCACGTAGCGGCGGCCTTGGGTGTGCCCGTGGTAACGCTGCTGGGACCAACACCGGAATCGCTGATCGCCAATCCTTCGGTCCGGAGCATGGAACTCCGCATCTCCATGCCTTGCGCCCCCTGTCTACGGAAAACCTGTGCGCCGGGCCACCATCGTTGCATGAGAGAGATGTTGCCTGATTGGGTCTTCCAACAAATAAGCCCTTTCTTCGCCAGCGAGAAGTCACGGCAAGCAGCGTGAGGATCAGTCCATCGTGCGACCACCGATCACTGTCATTGTGCCCTGCAAAAACGAAGAATCACAAATCGCGGCTTGTTTGAATTCCGTGTGGGGCTGGGCCGAGGAGATTCTGGTTGCCGACAATGGTTCGACGGACCAGACACGATCCATCGTCGCCCAATATTGCCATCAGTCGCCCCAACGCTGCCGCCTGATCGAACGGGAATTCGTGGGCTACGGTGATTTCAAGAATTGGGCCATCAGCCAATCGCGGCACGAGTGGGTCTTGTGCCTGGACGCGGATGAAAGATTGACATCCGATATCCGCGATGAGATCGACCGTGTTCTGAGAAGCGACTCGCCGTTCGTAGCCTACCGCGTGCGATTTCGGCCGTACTTCTTGGGACGCGAGATTCGCCACTGCGGATGGACACGCGATAAACCGATTCGTTTGATGCGGAAGTCGCTGTGCCGATACGACGATTGCCAGGTCCACGAGGGGGTGATCGTGGAGAGGGGCAAGGTTGGCACACTGCAATTCCGCATCGAGCACCGTACTTATCGATCCTTGAACCACTGGATGTGGAAAAAGAATCGGTATACCACGCTGGGTGCTCAGCAGCTCGCCTCATGCGGCAAGAAAGCAAGGCCGGTGCGAGATCTTTTGTTGCGGCCACTGCTCCGCTTCATCCGCACCTATTTCTTTTACGGCGGGATTCTGGATGGGATTCCCGGCCTGGTCATCAGCATGGATGACGCCTTCGGTACGTTTCTGAAGTATGCGAAACTGTGGGAACTGGAGCACGTCGCCCCGCCGGGACCCATCTCGCTTGTAGAAAGGTCG
>DYLS01000008.1 GCA_020721965.1 Blastopirellula marina
GTTTGCCGAGCGCTGGCGTCCCCGCTTGCCCCAGGGGGTAGAGCTGATTGCCGCCACCGTGAACGGCTACGAGGCATTCTCTGGCTGGGACCTGGCGCGGGGCGGGCCGAAACCGACTCGATTCGCAGTGCCGGCAGGCAGTGTGTACTTTTTAGAATCTCACAATGGGCAACTGTTCAACGGTTCGCTGGCCGAGTCCGATGAAGATCGTCGGCTGGGTTACGGCTGCGTTTTGCAAGGAGTCTGGAACTATGCCTAGTCTTTCACACAATGGTCGCAGCACGGCTGTACTGTTTCTGCACGCACAGACGACCCTGCATCCTGGAACGGGGACGGCCCTGGGCGTGGTCGATCTTCCGGTCCAGCGTGAGCGGCACACCCAGTGGCCCACCATTGCCGGATCGGCCTTGAAAGGCATTCTCCGCGATGTCTGCCGGGAGAAGGCAAAGGCGGATCGTCCTCCCGAGGTCTCCCTCTCTCCGCGCCGCTGGGCCAACGAGCAGCATCACAAGCTGGTCACGGCGTTCGGCCCCGGCCTCCCGAAGGAAAGCTCGGAACATGCGGGTGCAGTCGCGGTGACCGATGCCCGCATTCTGGCCTTTCCCGTGCGTTCGCTGCGTGGGGTGTTCGCGTGGGCAACCTGCCCGGCGGTCCTCGAAAGGCTCCAGCGCGATTTGACCATGGCGGGGCTGATCGACCCCGGCAAGCTCCCCGTCCCAACGGTTGCGGACAATCAGATTGCCTGTGCGGCCGACTCGCCTCTGCTGGTAGGCCCCCGCCGCGACCAGGCCGTGCTGGAAGAGTTCGAGTTCACGAAAATCCAGGCGGATTGCGGTCCCCTGGCCGATTGGATCGCGGGGCACGCCGTGGCCGATGAGGGTACCCGGCAGCGGCTCCGCTCGCACCTGGCCGTCCTTTCGGACAACGATTTCTCTTACTTCGTCCGCCATGCGACCGAAGTGGCTGCCCGCATCGCTCTGGACTACGAGCACAAGACGGTCAAGGAAGGGGCACTCTTCTACCAGGAATTTCTCCCCGCCGAGACCATCTTCTACACATTGGTGCTGGCCAGCGCAAGCCGCAAGCCGAACGCGAACGATTCGGCCGCCGAGATCTTGCAATACGTCCAGCGGTGCGTCGAAGAAACCGGCGTCATGCAAATTGGTGGCGACGAAACGACTGGCAAAGGGTTTTGCACCGCCCGTTGGCTCCCACAAAGGCAGGAGGGATGACCGATGACTCAAACTGCTGCACAGGGAAAGGCGACCATCGATCAGCAGCGTGCCAAGCACGCTTGGAACGCCGCGCAACAGCTCAGGCTTGGTTCGGACGAGGCCGATGATTATGCTCGCGAGGCCAAGAAATTGCCCGTCCGCATGATCACCTCCGGGCTCGGTCACGCCCTGGCTTTTCTCAACGCGAAAAAAGCCAAAAAAAGAGGGTTAGAGGGGCTGATCAAGGACCTGGACGATTGGGCCAGCCGGCGACTGAGAGTCCAGCAAAGTCTTCTCGAGGCCATCATGCAAGGTGACAGCGATTTCCTTCGCCGGGCCACCGACGAAATGTTGGCGTACCTCGCGTGGCTGAATCGCTTCACTGAGGGCAGAGGGCTGCCGAAGAAAGGGGAGCAAGACTGATGGCAACCAGTTCCATTCCGCTGCCGAAAAACGTCGTTGCCGTGATCGAAGAGGTACACCTGAGCGAGCGGCACCCGGGACTTCAGCTCGACAAATACCTGACCCCGGCGGGGACCCAAGAGCTTCAAAAAGAGGCCCTCAAATCGGTACTTGAGACGGCGTGCGATCGGGCCTGGCTCCAGTCCGCTCGCCAGCGAAGGGAACAAATGCTCCAGCGGCTCGGCGCTGTCCAGTTCCGCGCCACGACGGCTGGGCCTCTGACACTCCATTTGGCGCGTGCCTCGGTCCTGGAAAATGCCGGTATCTGCCTGCACGCGATCTACGGGTTCGTGTACTTCCCGGGGACGGGCCTCAAAGGCATGGCCCGCGCCTATGCCGAAACCGTCTGGTTGCCCATGCAACCCAACCAAACCCAGGCGCGGCGGCAGATCGAAGATGTCTTCGGCTGGGCCGTAAACCCTGAACGCCAGCGGCAAGTGCGTGATCAGCAGCATCCCGCCGCACCGCGCCGCGAGGATGAAGAGGATTCCCGATCGGCCGAGATTCGCGCCGCGGCGGGCAACATCGTCTTTCACGACGCCTGGCCGGTGGATTGGCCTAAGCTCCGGCTTGATATCGTCAACAATCACCACACAGAGTACTACCGCGATGAGCGGGTCCCGCCGGGGGACTGGGAAGACCCGGAGATGGTGTACTTTCTGGCCATTGGGCCGGGCGAAACGTTCGACTTCGCCCTCTCCAAACGCCGCTCGGATACACCCGACCCATTGCTCCAACTGGCCAGGCAGTGGCTGATTGGCGCGCTGACCCGCGAGGGCCTGGGGGCCAAGACCGCGGCTGGCTACGGGGCCTTTGTGGTGGATTTCCAAGCGGCGATCCCTACCCCGCAGCCGCCCGTCCGCGCGGTCTTCGAGACCACGCTGGAGCTGGTCACCCCCGCCTTTCTGGCCGGACCGCATCAACAAAAAGAGGATTGCGACCTACGCCCCGCGACGCTCCGCGGGCTTTTGCGGTGGTGGTGGCGGACGATGCACGCGGGCTACGTCGATGTGCCTACCTTGCACAGGCTCGAGGCCGCCGTCTGGGGCGATACGAATACCGGCGGCCCAGTACGGATTACCGTGAGCCGTCGAGACCCCGTGCCCGTCGAGCGATTCGAGTACAAGCGGGATAGCGGGGGAGGAAAAAGCCAACTCCAGCCCGACCGCAAGGCCCTCATCGACCTTGGAATCATTCCTCTTACCCAGGGCTTCACGACACAATGGCTTTTTTACGCCGCGTATGGAATGGACGAAATCAGCCACGGCCAGCGCCGGAGTCGATACTGGGTGCGTCCACCCGCCGAATGGACCGTCCGCATGGTTGCCGGACCAGGCAAGTTTACGTCTAATGGCCATGCTGCGGTAAGTCTTCCCACGCAGGCGATTCTCCAGCAGGCCCAGGCGGCGCTGTGGCTTCTTTGCCAGTACGGGGGCGTTGGTTCACGTTGCCGTAAGGGCTTCGGCTCACTGAAGGATGTGAACATCGATGGGATCAGCTCGCTAGAGGATGTGGAGCGTGTGGCCACGCAATTCCGTTCCCAATGCGAACTTGTCAAATCCGACAGAGGAAAACTCGATGTGCGGTCACCAAGTCTGGCCGCGTGCATCGTCGGGACTGAATTTCCGCTGCCTTGGAAAAATCCGTACCGCGCCCTGGACGAGGTCGCGCAGGCCTACGAAGCCGCTGCACTCGCTCCACCCAACACCGGCCACGGCAAACACTGCGAGGCCAAATTGGGTTTAGGATTGCCTCGGCAGATCCACGGCCCGCGCCCTCGGCCTTTGGCACACCAGCGGGATCACAAGCCCCCTGTGCGTCTGAAAGCTCGGGGCCCAGATGGCAAGTACCTGGAGCGGCATGCATCGCCGCTCTTCTTCCATTTCGCGACGCGGCAGGACGGAACGCTGTCGCTTCGCGTCATCGGATTCCCCTCGGCGGTGCTGGGCGGACTGGCAACCAACCGGCAGTTCCTGGAAAAGAAATTTCTCCCCTATTTTGAGAGCACGCTCAAGCAGCGTGCGGAGAAGGGACCTCGCGACACCCAGCCGCGGCCGGGTTCGCTCCCCAGCCGTCCCAGCCCGGAGTGTGCCTCCAGTGCTCTACCGAAAGCCAACGACCGTGTCCCGGCCGTTTTGCTGGAGGAAAAGACCAAGAAAGGGGGCTGGAAAGCGAGACTCGCCCAAGGGAATGCCACGCCGGGGGCGATCTCCAACACCGCCGACGTTCCCGCCAGCGCCGCGCCTGGGCAGGAGGTCACGCTGATCATCCATTCCATCAACGCCGCTCCTGACGGCTCGATCCGGGCTATCCAGTTCCGCTGGCCCACGGATAAGCAAGGCTGATCGGGCGACTGCGGATGTACCCTTGCTCCGACCTGATCTTCAGGCCAGCAGCGTCACTTGCCAGCAGCCGGCCCCGGCCACGCGGTGTTCGCCAATCCCCAGGCGGCCACCCCAGACCATCCACGGTATCAAGCAGAGTGGCACCAGCCGAAGACCGCTCCCCCGGTCACGCCCACCAGGTCGTAGCTCTGATGGCGTCGGTTGCTGCGGTATCGCTGGTGGAAGGGTTGCCAGAAGGCCACATGGGTGGGGATGGTTTCGGCGAGCGCCTTCAGGGCCGCGAAATCGACCTGCTCGTCCCAACCGCCACCGAATGCGGCAAACGCTCGCCCCACGGTTCTCAAACTCCCGCGCAGCAGTTGCCCGAATGTAGGCCCTCGCCTTGTCGCTCTCGGCACGCGTTTCTTTCAAAAAAAGCGGAGTCGTAAGATCCACTCGCACGGCGGGGACGCGCCCCGGGCAGCTCCGCGGGGATGGGGGCAGGTCCCAAGGCTCGACCTCCTGCCTTGCCCCCGGGGCATCCGCATCGGTCCCATGCGGGGAAAGCCGAAATGCAATCCGATCCGAGCCTAGCGCCAGCGGGCACTGGGGGGCGGCGAGAATCTCAGCAATGGCCTCGGACGCTGCCGCAGCCTGTTGTCCCAGGAACGTCCAGCACAAAATCAAGCGGTCGCCGGGATGAGCGTATTGCGGCGCGGAAAAGGGGGGGCGGATGGTGATCGCGCGCTGGCCGTCGCTCAGCCCGTAGGGGCCGGATTCCTTCGCTCCCAATTCCGTCTCGAAGGCGCTGCCGTAGGGGCAGTTCGCTGCGTGTGGGTAGCCGCGGCAGGTCTGGTACTGGCTATCGCGTTGGGCAGGCGGCCAGCGGCAGACGGCCTCCTTCACCGCCCACGCCAGCGTCCCACAGATGGCCGGTCCCAGCCAGGTAAGAAGCCGCCCTCGCTGGTCCGTTTCATATTCCACAAGCGGGTTGCCACCACCAAGGCCATGTCCAACCCACTCCCCCATTCAGGCCAAACGCGTCAAAACGCCCAGCTCCCACGGCACTTCCACCATCTGCCCGGCATCGAGTACCGCCCCCTCGGGCAACCGCTCTCCGAGTCGCACCACCACCGCCCGGTCGCGCGGCTGCATTTCCACTCGCACACGACGGACAGGCACCTCCATCCCCAAGAGCTTGCCGAGCAACTCTGCCGTGGCCCGATGCCCCACCGCCGAGATAAAACCATGCCCGAGCAGCTCGACGGCCTCATCCACGGAAATGGGGCCTTCGAATCTCCAGTCGCCGTAGTCCGTGAGGATGGGTGCATTGAGGAGATAGACCTTGCCATCCGTGCCGCTGCCATCCGCAATGGCCCGCGACTTCTTTTCGTCCGGTTTGGGATATTGGTTTTTCATGCGAGAAGGAAGAACTCGCCACAAACCAATCCGGCGCTAGCCGGACCTTTTATTCCGTGGACCAGGCCTTGAATAAAATCTAGTGGCGAGATTGGAACCATTTGGGATCGTCTAACCACTCGATCAAGCCTGCTACGGCGGCCTTCCGCTCGCCCGCCGTGCGAGCGGTCGTCTCCACCCTGAACTTCACGCAGTAGCTTCCATCCGAGAAGATCCCTTCAATCCCCTCGGAGCTGAGGCGGAAACGCTTCTTTTGGGACAGGTCAGGATTGAAGTAGTATGTCTTGCACTGGACCACGAACGGCGCCTCGTCCGTGACACGCTGCAGAAAACGCCCGACCTCTGGATGTTCTCCCGGCCAGCCCGCCTTTTCGCAGTGAGGAGGCCGCTTCGATGGTGCGGGTGCGCGTGGCGGCACAATGGAGTCCGCCTGACTCTGAAAACGGTCCTTGAACGTCTCATAAAAAATCTGGCCGACTGGCGTCAGAGCCAGATACTTCTTCCCATCGATGGTCTCCTGCTCCACAAGACTGTCGTAGCGATCGTCCCATTCCTCCGCGTACGTCTCCGCCAGGACAAAGCCTTGAGGGTTCGAGGCCAGGTCGCGAAGGATTCCGCTGGCTTGCATCCATAATTCGAAATTCAATGCCACTGGCAACGGCGGAAAGGCGATCACCTCGTCGAACAGCTCATGCTTATAATAGACGGTCACCCCCAGGGCTTGACCCAGGACCACGGCGACGGCGATCTGGGCCTTGTACCCGCCCGTCGCGTTGATGGCACAGGCCTGCGGCGAGCGTTCTCGCACCACCTTGGCCATTTCCCGAACGAGGTTCCTCAGACCTTGATTCCGGAACCTCTTGGGGTCCTTATCCTGGAGATCGGCGACCTCCACCAGCTCCACCGGGTTGTGGCCACGCGCGGAATAATAGGCCTTCACAATCGAGGCGATGCGCCGTCCTTCCTCCGTCTGCGAGTGGAGGAAAAACAACCCGGTTTCCGGCTCCACATATCCCTTCTCGATCATGCCGGCGATGGAGTTGATCTCCGCCCCGCACAATCGTTCCGAAGGGTTCAAGCGGCCCAACAGCTTGGCGATTTGGAGACCATTGCCCGACCGGTAGGCCTCGGCAAGTTCGCGTAGCTCCCCCGAGAGAGAACCACTTTGGAGTTCCGCCGTGAGTCTCTCCAGATTTGGACGGAAAAGGCTTGTGCCCACGGTGCAGATCAGAATCTGATGGCCCATCTCGACTCCCCTTGGCACGATGCTCGCGATGCCTTTCGGATACGTTACCGGCCGCCGTGGTCCTGCCGCCGTGAACCGACTGCCATCTTTTTTATCAAGCCCGAGGCCCGCTTTCAATGCCCTTGCTCATGGCGCGCCTTCTGGACATGTTGCTCACGGACCGCTGAAGTCTGAAAGATCCGCTCCGCTGACGCCACCACCAGCTTACGCTGGTGGCTCGGGATTACTGTTTCCAATTCCACCACCAGCTTACGCTGGTGGGTCGTGTTCGCGATTCGGGTGCGACCCCGGCAGTAGCGCTGAAAGACGCGCCAGCGCACGAGCCTCGGGCGTCAGCCCGAGGTGGAAACAGCGTCAACGTGACCTGATTTCCGAAATCGCCGCTCCGCTAACGCCACCACCAGCTTACGCTGGTGGCTCGTGGTTTCGACGGCAGGTTTTCGAAGGCGTCATAACGAGCCTCGGCATTCGCCCCAGGTTCCCCAGACGATCGACTGGTCGGGCCATGCGTGCGAAGCCTCAAACCTTGCTGCACTGAGCAACCCTCGTTGTTTCGCAAATCTTTGCCGTTATGGCTCGGCCGTGAACGGTTACCGATTTTCGCAACTGTTCCCGTATCGTTTTACCTCAGTTGCTGGAGGAGGCTTATCGCCGCTGCGGTCATTCCTTGTCCCGCCTCGGGTTGAAACGGCGGGTAATCCAGAATCTTGGGGACCGTCAGCGCGGCATACTCGCCCGCCTGGTAAGCCTTTGGGTCGGGAAGATAACCAACAAACCCATCCGAATAACCCACCACAAGGGTGTGCGCGAAGTCGGAATCACGGCGTATCGTCAGCCCATAGCAGGTGTAAAGCTCCGCGGGGTGGAACACCAGGGCGACATCGCCTAAACGGAGCGCACTGAGCGTAATCGGCAATGCCTCCTGGGGCCAATCCCGATCCGCATTTCCGCGATACCAGTCTTCAGCGAATCCCGCGTCAACCCATTGGCCGGACTTGCATTGGTCGGGCGACTCCCGGTAGGTCTTTAACCAATTCTGAAACAAAGCCATGTCGTAAGGCAAACGGAAATCGGTACGCACCGTGCGAAGCGGCAGGTATTGGACCGGGACCGCGCTGGCGATTGCCTTTTTCAAGGCTGGATAGATGGCGATCACGGTCTGTTGGATTTCTCCCCGCCAGTCGGATCCGTCGCCTGGATTGACGTCGCCGCAATGCCCCTGGAGAAAGGCCGGATCGAGCCCCTCTTCTTCACGCAAGCGAGCCGCGACTTCCCCTGGCCAATCCGGCCCTGCCAGCTCGTCGGCATAGCACACGGCATGGGCCGAAAAGTGGTACCAGCAAAGTGTTCGCTTGCCTTTTCGCGGAAAGAGCAAGACATGAATGGTGCGGTCCAGCCAGCGGTCGCCGTCCGTGGCCGCGGCATCAAATTGATCTTCCGTCTTGAAATTCTTGGTGGTGCGATTATGGCTGCCGCCCACGGCGATACTGGTTCCCAGAAGAAGTTCCGCTGGCGCGAGGTCTTCGACGGCACGCCGGGCAGCCTCCGCCGTCCGTTCTTCCACAGTGCGCATGAAATCTTCTGGCGGTGTCCCCCATTGCCTGGTAAAGCAGAAATTGGGCATGGAATGCGTATGGGTAGCCGCCACGCGAATGTGATCCACGGGAACACCCGTCACCTCAGAAATTCTCTTTCGCACACGGTCGGCGAACGCCTCCGAAACGGCTGCCACCTCGACCGAGCAAACGAGGGCCTGGGCCTCTGCACTACGCAGTGCCAGGGCGCGAACGGAGGTCGGTTGACGAATCCCCCGGACGCGCCGTTCCTGGCCTGGGGGGCGGTGGAAGCCGCCAAGTTCCGTCCCCAAAGGAGGCGTGATATCGGCGACACCCTCGCCCGCCTGCAATGACGCATCTGCCTCACCGCGCGACGACTGCGGCAACGCCAAAGTGCAGGCGGAGACGCCACCGATTGCCAGAAACCGACGGCGCGAAATTGCCCAAGGAATATCTCTCGACATGGTCTTGCCTCCTCCAGCAAACGGAAGGTCTTGCCGCTGATATTGCCGTTGATATTGCCGCCTCTACGCACGCGCCCCCAATTTAGCTACCATGCCGGACCGATGCAACGGAAAGTGAAGGGACCTCTGAACAACCCTCGTTGTTTCACAAATCTTGTAGCTTAGCTATAGCTCAGCCGTGAACGGTTACTCTGGTTACTCTAATTTTTTGCGATTGGGCTTTACGGGCGTGAATCTTGCTGATGGTTGAATTATGATGGGGCAAGGGGGGATGATGGTAGCGTCTGGCATTGCCTACGCTGTTCCCGCCGCGAAGCCATCAAACTGCGACGCAGCGCATCGAGGATCGCACCAGGCCAAAGGGAGTGCCGTCGTGGTTGATCCAGCCTATATTCCATCCGCGAAAGATCGGGGCTGACCTCGGACGGCGGCGTCCGAGCGAGGCTTCGGAGTCTCAATTTGATGCAGAGGAGGTACGACCATGCGAAGAGCCATGTGGATTGCGGCCTCGGCGCTGATCATCTTGGCGATGACCGCCGATGCCGCGTGGGCCGGCCGATTGGGCCTGTTCAAGAGGCGGGCCTGCCGTCGTGTGTCGCCCGCCGTGCTAGCCTTGCAGGCGGAGCGGGAAAAGGCCGAGCAAGCCAAGCAGGAGGCGGAAGAGGCCCAGGCCGCCGCGGAGGCAGCCCAAGCCCAGGCCGAGGCTGTCAAGGCCGCTGTGGAACAGGCCCTGAACTCCGTCAAGGAGGAGGCCGCCAAGGCGTTGGCCCAGATTCGCGCCGAGACGGAAGCCGCGCTTAAGGCCAAGGAGGAAGTGGCCCAGGCGTCTGCCCAGGCCAAGGCCGATGTTGCTGCGGCAGCCCAAGCCAAGGAGGAGGCCGCCAAGGTCAAAGCCGAGGCCGAGGCCCTGATGGCCCAGGCCAAGGCCGAGATGGAAAAGGTCCAGGCCGCCAAAGCCCAAGCCGAACAAGCGGCCGCGGCCGTCAAGGCCGAGCAGGAAAAGCTGACCGCCGCGCAAGCCGAGCTACAGAAGCAGCAGCAGGCGGTCAACGAGGCCAAGGCACAAGTGGAGGCCATGAAGGCGGAGCTGGAAAAGGCGAAGGCGGAGGCCGCCAAGCCTGACGCATCGGCGGGAGGGGAGGCCGCCCCTGCCCCACCAGAAACCCCCGGGTCAGCCGACGCGAACGCTAACCGTGAAAATGCCCCGGGCGCCGAGGCCGCTCCCGCGGGGGCTTCGGCGCAGCAATAGGCCGCACCGGTCCCGGCCACCGATCCGTGAGCCTTTCCCATCCTGACGGCCCACGGAATCGCCGGTTGACGAGCGGCGATTTCGCGGATTTGGCCGAGGTCTTCCCGATGGAAACCTCGGCCTTTTTTTGCGCCCGTCGGCACACAGGCGGCAAGAGAAGGGGCATCCCCCGCCCCAGGATACGCGGTGACCGCCAAAACTTCGCGAAGATTCGGCCATTGATTCGGGCGAGGACGGCAACTACTCTGGAAAATGGGCATCGTTCTCTGTCTCTCTTTGAATGCCGCGGAATCGGCGACCTTCACGCAGCGTTGATTCCTATAGCCACAAGCCATGTATTTTTGAGAAGGTGTTGGATGTCTCTATCCCGCGTCGCCTGTTGGATGTGCATACTGGTGTGGATCAACTTGTGCGGGCCATACGCGCCCTTCTGCCGGGGAGCCGAGGACTTTCCTACGACGGTCCTTTGGGCCACGGTGAAGGTAGTCAACCCCGGATCGACCGCCACGGCCGTGCTGATCCGTTCTCCGCAGGGCAAACTCGTCTTGTTGTCGGCGAACCATGTTTTCGAGTCCATGAGAGGGGACGAATGCACGGTGATTTTGCACCGCCGCGACGAGAAGGGCAGCCTCCAGATGAATCCGAAGCCGCTCACGATTCGGCGCGAAGGCAAGCCGGAGTGGCAAAAGCACCCCGCCGTGGACCTGGCGGTCATGCCCGTGCCCTTTTCGGAGGAGGATAACCTGGCGATTCTGCCGTGGGAATCGCTGGCCACGGTCGAGGACCTGGAGCGGCTGTCGCTTCAGCCCGGCGAGTTGGTTCGCGCTATCGGCTTTCCGCACGGCAACGCATTCAAGGGAAGCCCACTGGAGTTCGGCGTGGTGCGATTGGGCTGCCTTGCCAACTACCCCATTCTGCCGATCGAGTCTGATCGCCCCTGGCTGATCGACTTGAACACTTTCGAGGGCGACAGCGGAGGGCCGGTTTACGTTTGGGATCCGCACCATGACCAAGACGGAAATCCAGGCCCGTCCAAGAACGGTTCGATCGTGGGGATCATCGTCGCGCAGCACTTCCTCGACGAGGAGTACAAGTTGATCTATTCCAGCGGCAAGACCAGGTTGCGGCTGGGCATGGCAATCGTGCTGTCTGCGCCGCTGGCGCGGGAAGCCGTGGAGCGGTCGATCCAGGCCGCGCCTACGACTTCCGAGGAACCGGCCACGCAATGACCCCAGCCGCGTCGCTGCGCCGAATGGCGTATTCCAGGCGTTGTACAGCGGCTCAGCAGGTGCACAGCGGCCAGCAGAAATGGGCGGGCGTGGGATCGGTTCGCAGGCCTTCGCGTCAGGATCGCAATTGCCAGGCGATCACGAGGGGGGAGAGGACAAACACGTAGGCCGCGAACCAGCCCAGCCTCCCCTTTTGCAGCCAGGAAACGAGCCAGCAGAGGGAGGCCCAACTGACCACGCAGGCCAAGCCCGCTCCCAGCACCAGCGGGGCGGCATCGAGGGAGTGGGTGGTTTTCTGTGCCGCGTCGAGGGCCTCCAGCAGACCGGCGCCGGCCATGGCAGGCAGGGCCAGCAAGAAGGAAAACGCGGCCGCCTCTTCTCGTTTCAATCCGCAAAACAAGCCCGCGGCGATCGTCGAGCCGCTCCGCGACAGCCCCGGCAGGATGGCAAAGGCCTGAAAGACGCCGATGCCCAAGGCCTGGGGGTAAGTCAATTGGTTGCCCGAACCCGTGCCGCGCCCGTGTCGCGATTCCCTCCAGCGCGCCGCGATCAATAGCCCTCCCGTGACGGCGAACATGACTCCCGCCAATAGGGCGTTCTCCAATGGATCCCAACGGAAGCGGCCTGTAAACCACTTATCCAAGAACCCCTTGTAAGCCACACCCACCACTCCCGCCGGGATGCTACCGACCAGGATCAGGCCGATCAGCCGACGATCGCTACCGAACATGCGCACGATGCGGCTCCAGTAGAAGACCACGATCGCCAGCAGCGACCCCATGTGCAGGGCGATATTGACGGTCAGCTTTTCATCCACAGGATGGCCGTATTGATCGAACAGCGAGGCCAGAACGATCACATGCCCGGAGGAGCTGATGGGCAGGACCTCGGTCACGCCTTGCACTACCGCCAGGACGGCAATTTCGAGATATTCCCACACGTTGAATGGCATCGCGAGCCTCGCAGTCGATCCTATAGGATGTATGCCCCGGGCTTCATCGGTCAAATCTCCCAATTGTAGCTCATGGCAGCACGGGGAGGAGTGATCGCCCCCTTTCCCAGCCGGATCGGTACAATTCCCCGGAAGGCAGCGACGGTCTGTGGTGGCAGCCTAGCGGCGGGCAAGGCCGGTCCTGCCGGGGCTGGCCCACCTCGGGCTTACGCCCGAGGCTCGTATCCCGCTGCAGACGCCCCACGAGCCACCAGCGTAAGCTGGTGGTAAAGCCTTTCCTTGGGAGCATAATCGAATGTGTGGGCGATTTACGTTGAGAACAAATCCCAAGACTGTGGCCGACCATTTCGGACTGCCCGAGCTGCCATTGCTGGAACCGCGATACAACATTGCCCCACGGCAGCCGGTGGATATCATCCGCGAGGTCTCGTCCCCGGCCAGTGCAGGAAAAGACTTGGCTGCGTCGCACGTTGGCCTCGCGCTCGAATGCAGCCGCGTGCAATGGGGATTGGTCCCACCATGGGCGAAGGACGCTGGGCAAGCGGGTTGGATCAACGTCCGCTCGGAGACGGCCGCGGCGCGGCCTGCCTTTCGCTCCGCCCTGCGCTACCGCCGATGCCTGGTCCCCGCGGACGGCTTTTACGAGTGGAAAAAACGCGACGGCTGCAAGCAGCCCTACTTCATCCACTTTCGCGATGATCGGCTGTTCGCCTTCGCCGGGCTATGGGAATATCGCGAGGCGGACGATGGTTCGGTACTCGAATCGTGCGTCATCATGACGACGGCCCCCAATTCCCTGATGCTGGAGATGCACGACCGCATGCCGGTGATCCTCCCGCCCTCGCACTACACGGAGTGGCTGAACCCCGATCTCCAAGACCCTGCTCCGCTGCAATCGCTATTGTGCCCCTACCCCGCAGACGAGATGGAGGCTTTTCCCGTGGGCAATTACGTCAATGCGACGGTCCACGAAGGCCCCCGCTGTCTCCAGCGTGACGAAGGCCCCGGCTCGCTGTTCTAAACGCGTCCGCGGTCGCTGGGACGGTTCGCTTGCCGGGACGGTCGCCTCTCTGGGTGGCCTGCATTTCCGCCTGGAGTGGACTCGGCATCGAAGCCGCATAGGATGCGTGACGAGCACGGTCCTTTGCAGTCAGGCGGCGCTGGCGAAGCACGCTACGCTGACCGGATACTCGCGGAGCACGCTACGGTTGCCGTCTCCACTATCTGGACGCTGCGCATGTTCTCAACGTCCGAGGGGGCATCGCCGGACGAGAGGGGCCTGCGAATCATTTGCGAAAAACGGGTAGGCAAGGGATGAGGCTTCTCGCAAGGAATCCGGCCTCCGGCAGGGGCACGAGGTTGCCCACCCCTACACCGGACCTTCGGCGGACGTAGAATGAAACATTCGATGGGGGTGCGGCTTCACGGTCGAAGCCACCGACGCAGGGATTTGCTAGATCCGCGCCGCAACGCCTCCTGGGAGTCCTACGCTTTCGTCACGAGGTCGGTTGCGTCATGCGAAGTTGCGGCGTGCTATTGCATCCCACATCGCTACCCTCTCCGTACGGGATCGGCGACTTGGGCCGATCCGCTTATCGCTTCGTCGATTGGTTGGTGGAGGCGGGGCAGGGCTACTGGCAGATTCTGCCCCTCGGCCCGGTGGACGAGCATGGCTCGCCCTACAAGTCGGCCTCGGCGTTTGCTGGCAACGAGCTATTGATTTCGCCGGACGTGCTGGTGGAGTGGGAGTTGGTGGGACGAGGGGACGTGGAGGACCTTTGCCCGCCCGATTTTCCCGCCGATTGCCACGTCGATTTTCCTGCCGTGCGTCGCCGCAAGACGGCCCTCCTAGACCGGGCGTTCTCCGTCTTCCTTCAGCGAAAGGACCCGGAGCTGCGAGCGGACTTCCAGACCTTCTGTCAGGCCAAGGCACGCTGGCTCTATCCCTTCGCGTGGTATAGCGCCCTCAGCGAGCTGCATGGCGGATTGCCCTGGAATCGGTGGGACCGCAAATACGCCGCTGTCAATCTGGAGACCGCCTTCAGCTCGTACGAAGCAAGTCTAGGGCAAGTTCCCAAGGACATCCGCTCGGCCTTCGAAAGGCATTGCTTTCGGCAGTTTCTCTTTTTCCGACAGTGGGGCGGATTGCATCGCTACGCGAGGGAGCAGGGCGTTTCCATCTTTGGGGACATCCCGATCTACGTGGCCTACGAGAGTGCCGACGTCTGGGCCTATCCGCGATACTTCCTGCTCGACGAAAACGGCTCGCCGTTGGAGGTCGCCGGTGTCCCGCCCGACTATTTCAACGCCACGGGCCAACTGTGGGGCAACCTGGTCTATCGTTGGGATGCCTTGCGGGAAGATGGCTATCGCTGGTGGATCGAGCGATTGCGGGCGGTTTTCGATCTGGTCGATTTGGCGCGGATCGATCACTTTCGTGGTTTGGAGGCCTTCTGGTCGGTCCCGGCCTGGCATGCCACGGCCGAGCATGGGCGGTGGATTCCCGGCCCGGGCGAGGAGCTTCTCCAACGCTTGCTGGCAGAGTGGGCTGGCCCCTGGAACGTCCGCGGCGACGGCCGCCGGAGCCTGCCGATCGTGGCCGAAGACCTGGGCCACATCACGCCGCCGGTGATCGCGTTGCGGAAGCAGTTCGGCCTTCCGGGCATGGCGGTTTTGCAATTCGCCTTTGGCACTTCCCAAGTCGATGCCTTTTTGCCCGATCGCGTGGACGCCGATACCGTGATGTACAGCGGCACGCACGACAACGATACCAGCCGCGGTTGGTTCATCCGCGAGGTGCTCCCCCGCCGCGAGCTTATGGATCGGTTGAGTCGCTATTGCCGACCGTCGCCGGAGACCATCCATTGGAGCATGATCGAGCTGGCCTTTCGTTCCCGATCAGAGATCGCCATCGTGCCGCTCCAGGACGTGCTGGGACTGGATTCCGACGCCCGGATGAACACCCCCGGCACACCGCACAATAACTGGCGCTGGCGATTCGACGATGCGGCGTTGACCGATGATCTGGCCGAGCGTTTGCGGCGGGTGTCCGCCGAGGCCGTCGTCGTGTGAGCCGCGGTACGCCCTTGCAGCGAGTCTCGGGCGAGGAAGTGTCCACCATACCTGTCGCGGCGGTCGAGGCCATAAAATCGGCCGTCGATCCTTACAGCGTTTCTCCGGCGAGGAAGTGTCCACTAGGCCTGTCGAGCAGGGAGAGGGATGATTCCATGGGTCCAGGCTCAGCCGTCTCGGGACGACCGCGATTCCCGACGGGCGGCGCCGTCCGAAAACCCCACCTCCGTTTCCGATCCCCCCAAGGCCCGGGCGATGGTCTCGGTGCAAACAGGCGAGATGACCCCGCCCTCGAAGATGATGCCACGGATCAGCTTCGCGGGCGTGACGTCGAAGGCTGGGTTGTACACGTCCACCCCGTCGGGCGAGGTGGGACGGCCGAATCCGTGGGTCACTTCGCGGGGATCGCGTTGTTCGATGGGGATTTTCGTGCCGTCGGCCAGGCTCAAATCGAAGGTGGTACGGGGGGCGGCCACATAAAATGGCACACCGTGGTAGGCCGCCAAGATGGCCAGGCCGTAGGTGCCAATCTTGTTGGCTGTGTCGCCGTTGGCCGCGATGCGGTCCGCGCCCACGATCACGGCCTGCACGCGGCCTTCGCGGAGGACTTGAGCGGCCATGTTGTCGCACAGCAGCGTGACTGGCACACCATTGGCCTGCAACTCCCATGCGGTCAGCCGGGCGCCCTGCAAGAGCGGTCGGGTCTCGTCGGCATACACGTGGACGCGCTTGCCCGCCTCCACGGCCGCATAGATCGCCGCCAAGGCGGTCCCGTATTCCGAGGTCGCCAACCCGCCTGCATTGCAATGCGTTAAAACGCCGTCGCCGTCCTGGAGCAGCCCGGCACCATGCCGCCCGATGGCCCGGCACAAGCGGCGGTCTTCATCGTGGATGGCCTGGGCCTCCGCCAAGAGCGCCGACGCGATGGCAGGAACCGAAGTGCTCGCCGCCAGACGGTGCGCCAGCTTCTGCATCCGATCCAAGGCCCAAAACAGATTCACGGCCGTGGGGCGCGATCCGGCCAAGTAGTCCCGTACGCCATCCACTTCTCGGACGAACTTCGCCGCATCGTTGCACCCGGCAAGCTTGCGGACACCCAGGTACAAGCCATAGGCAGCGGCGATCCCAATGGCCGGCGCCCCGCGGACCCGCAACTGGTGAATCGCTTCCCAAACCACGGCGGCATCGCGGCATTCCAAATAGCGGACTTCGCGGGGGAGCAGGGTCTGATCCAATAGGCGCAGAAAGCCGTCCTCCCCGTCCACCCATTCCAACGACAAAACCATCCGCGATGCCACGCCGGGACTCCTATCGTTCATCCGGTTCCAGGAGGCGGGACGGCCCGATCCTCCGCACGCAATCTCCAGTGCAGGCTGGTCTTCGCCGCTTCCCCAACCAGGAGGCCATCACTTGCAGGCGGTAACCGATCACGAGCCGAACTCGGCTGCGACCTGACGCTGCAAGGCCTCGTCTTTTCGAGCGATCTTTTCGTTCAGACGGCGGCGGAAGGCGATCAGCCTGTCCCGCAGGTCGGGATCCGACAGGGCCAGGATCTGGACGGCTAACAGTCCCGCGTTCCGAGCCCCCCCCATGCCCACGGCGACCGTGGCGACCGGGATGTCGCCCGGCATCTGCGCCATGGAAAGCAGCGAATCCAGCCCGCCGGCGAGGGCGGTGGGCACAGGCAGCCCGATCACGGGGAGGACGGTGTGTGCCGCGACAACGCCGGCCAGGTGGGCCGCTCCGCCAGCCGCCGCGATGATGACCCGAATCCCCCGCTCCGAGGCCTCCGCCGCGTACCGGCTGACGACCTCCGGCGTCCGATGGGCGCTCATCACCCGAACCTCGAACGGCACGTCGAACTCCGCCAGGGCCTCCGCGGCGGGCTTGACTTTGTCCCAGTCGTTGTCGCTCCCCATCAAGATCGCGACCTTGGCTTCCCCACTCATGCGATACTCCAACCGAAATGACCAAACGAGCCAAACCCCAAGCGATGCCCCCCAATCACGCGCCGCATCACATGCCGAAAGCAGGTTCGCGGAGATGGAGCGGGCTTTACCGTACAGCGTTCCGCGGGCCAACATCTGGCAAGGCACGGATGTCTCGTGAGCCGCGGCGTCGATGATCTGTGAGCCACGACGTCAAGCTTCCCATTTTACCGGCCGGGGCGACCGTCGGGCAGGACCTCGCAGCGAGGCATCTTCACCACCAGCTTACGCTGGTGGCTCCTAGCGCGACTCCAGCGCAATACGAGCCTCGGGCGTAAGCCCGAGGTGGAGGCATCACCAAAACGCACGGATCGCACAAAACGCACGCACCGAACACGCGCACCGCTTCGCAGCATCACCACCGCCAGTTCCACCACCAGCTTACGCTGGTGGCTCACCGATGCACGCTTTTTCCAGTGCCAATTGCACGACCAGCTTACAGGGAGGGATCGGGATTTACGATCAGCGCATGGTACCGCATGGTACAGATCCGCGCCTGCCCCCCATGCATTGCAAGCCCAGGCCGGTAAAATGAATAGACTTGCTCGGCCGATGCAAGGGGGGATTCATGGCGAAACAATGGGAGTGCGTGGCCATCGTGGGAGTCGGCCTGATTGGCGCCTCGATCGGGCAGGGGCTTCTACGGCGCGGTCTGGCCAAGCGTATCGTCGGTATTGCGCGGCGGCAGACCACGCTCCGCGCGGCACGGCGGGTGGAGGCCGTCACCAACACCACCATTGATCCCCTCAAGGGTGTGGCCGATGCGGAACTGGTCGTTGTTTGCACACCGCCCGACACCGTCGTCGATCTCGTGCGGCGAACGGTCGAACACTGCCCCGAACGGACGCTGTTCACGGACGCGGCCAGCGTCAAGGGCAAGATCGCGGCAGCTCTGGATGGCCCCCTCCCCCGCGGTTGCCGTTATCTCGGGTCGCATCCCCTGGCGGGAAGCGAGAAGACCGGCCCCAGTTACGCCGACGGCAATTTGTTCGAAGGGCGAGTGACAGTCCTAACCCCGACCTCCAACACGAATGCCGACGATTTCGACGCCCTGGAGGCGTTTTGGTCTTCGCTGGGGTCCGTGGTCGTCCAGATGTCGCCCGACGAACACGATCGCGCCGTGGCCGAAACCAGCCACTTTCCCCATCTGGCCGCCGCGGTTCTGGCGGGAATGCTGCCGGAACCGTACTTTCGTCTGGCGGGATCGGGCTTCTTGGATACCACGCGGATCGCGGCGGGCGACGTAGAGATGTGGACGCAAATCTGTATGCAAAATCGACGCCATCTCCTGGAGACCTGCCGGAAGTTCGGGGAACGGCTCCGCGGCCTGGCGGCGGCCCTGGAAAAAGGCGATGCCTCGGGCATCCATCAAATCTTGAGCTTGGGAAAAAAGAATCGCGATGCTTTGGGAAGTTGACATTTACCCCGCCGAAGGCCAAGCCGATCTCGCCGCCGATCAAATCTGGAACGATGCCCACGACCTGGGGATCATCGGCCCCTGGCGCCTGGCAGCGGCTCGCGGCTACTTGATTCAGGGCGACCTTGCGGCGGAACAGGTGGAGCGTCTGGCGGTGGAGCTGTTGGCGGACCCCGTGGTGGAGCGTTTCACGGCGGCGGTGGTGGGCGATCCCCGCTTGCTCGTTCCCCCGCAAGAGGCCATGACGCCCATCTACGTCCTGCCCAAGCCCGGCGTCATGGACCCGGTCGCGCTCAGCACGCAAGCGGCCATCCGCGATTTCGGGCAGCAGGCCGAGGCCGTCCGCACGTTCCGCAAGTACTGGGTGGCTGGCCTGGGCGCCGAGGAGCTGGCCAAGCTCTGCGCCAAAATCCTGGCGAACGACGCCATCGAGCAAGTCGTGCATGGTGGCCTCCCCTTCCAGCGGATCGAACAGGGCGAACCTTACCGCTTTCGGCGCGTCACCGTGCCCCTGCGCGCGATGGATGACGACGCCCTGATGCGGCTGAGTCGCCAAGGCCAGCTCTTCCTGTCCCTCCCCGAGATGCAAACCATTCGGGACTATTTTCGCGGATTGGGACGCGATCCCACCGACGTAGAGCTGGAGACGCTGGCCCAAACCTGGAGCGAGCATTGCAGCCATAAGACCTTGGCCGGGCGCATCGACTACCGCGACGAAACGCGCCACATCCGCTTCCAAAATATGCTCAAGGAGACGATTTTCGCCGCGACCTTGGAGCTGCGCCGGAGATGGGGCGACGCGGATTGGTGCGTCAGCGTCTTCGAGGACAATGCCGGGGTCGTCCGTTTCGACGAAAACTACAACGTCGCCTTCAAAGTCGAGACCCACAACCACCCCTCGGCGCTGGAGCCGTACGGCGGCGCCAACACCGGCATCGGCGGCGTGATTCGCGACCCGATGGGGACGGGCCTGGGCGCCAAGCCAATCTGCAACACGGACGTCTTTTGCTTTGCCCCCCCCGACATCCCCCTCGACGAGGTCCCAGAGGGCGTGCTGCATCCACGCCGGGTCATGAAGGGCGTGGTGGCAGGTGTGCGGGACTACGGCAACCGGATGGGCATCCCCACCGTCAACGGCGCCGTGTATTTCGATCGGCGCTACCTTGGCAACCCGCTGGTTTACTGCGGGAACGTGGGACTGCTGCCCTGCGACAAATCGCGGAAGGAAGCCCGGCCCGGCGATCTGATCGTGGCCTTGGGCGGGCGTACCGGCCGCGATGGCATCCACGGCGCCACCTTCAGTTCCGCAGAATTGACCAGCGATAGCGAGTCTCTGTCCGGCGGCGCCGTCCAGATCGGCAACGCGATTACCGAAAAGATGCTGCTCGATGTCTTGCTGCAAGCCCGCGATCGTGGCCTGTATCACGCCGTGACCGACTGCGGGGCGGGCGGCTTTTCTTCCGCGGTGGGCGAAATGGGCGCCGAGATCGGCGCCGAAGTCGAACTGGATCGCGTGCCCCTCAAGTACGCGGGCCTGTCCTACTGCGAGATCTGGATTTCCGAGGCCCAAGAGCGCATGGTCCTGGCCGTGCCCGAGGAACACTGGCCCGACCTGCACGCCCTGTGCGAAGCCGAAGGCGTCGAGGCCACCGTCATCGGACGCTTCGTGCCGACGGGGCGGCTGGTGCTGCACTACCAAGGCCAGGAGGTGGCGAATCTGGACATGGGCTTCCTGCACGACGGGCGACCGCCGGTGGTCCGCCAGGCCAGCTACACCCCGCCGCCGGAGACTCCGCTGCCTCTGGGAGGTGCCTCCACCGGCCAAGCCGACCTCACCGCCGATCTGTACGCCGTCCTGGGATCGCCCAACGTGTGCAGCAAGCACTGGATCATCCGCCAGTACGACCACGAGGTGCAGGGCGGCAGCGTAATCAAGCCCCTGGTGGGTATCCGCGACGACGGCCCCTCCGACGCGGCGGTCCTGCGGCCGGTCCTGGATTCATATCGCGGCATCGTCCTGGCGTGCGGCATGAATCCCCGCTACGGCGACCTGGACACCTATTGGATGGCGGCGGCGGCGATCGACGAAGCGGTCCGCAACTGCGTGGCCGTGGGCGTCGATCCCCGGCGGATCGCCATCCTGGACAACTTCTGCTGGGGCAACATCGACCGGCCCGAGACGCTCGGCTCGCTGGTCCGCGCGGCATTGGCCTGCCGCGATGTGGCCTTATCCCTGGAGACCCCGTTCGTCAGCGGGAAGGATAGCCTGAACAACGAATTCCGCACCGCTGGCGGCGAATTCATCGCCATCCCACCATCCCTGCTGATTTCGGCCCTGGGGCAGATCGACGACGTGCGGCTTTGCGTGACGATGGACTGGAAGCAGCCCGGCAATCCCATTTACCTGGTGGGCGCAACCGCCGAGGAACTGGGGGGATCGCATTGGAACTTGGTCCGCGGCTTGAGCGGCGGCAAGGTCCCCCGGCACAACGCCGAGGCCGCGCGGCGCACCTTTACGGCTTTGCACCGCGCGATCGCGGCCGGTTGCGTGGCCGCCTGCCACGACCTGAGCGAGGGAGGGCTGGCCGCGGCCGCCGCCGAAATGGCCTTCGCGGGAGGGTTCGGGGCCAGCTTGAATCTGGATGCCGTGCCAACCCCGAACCCCGACCTGCCCATCGTCGCCCGCCTCTTCAGCGAGTCGAACAGCCGCTTTCTCTGTGAAGTGCGGCGCGACCGGGCAGCCGATTTCGAACGCCTGCTGCACGAAATCCCCGTGGCACGTTTGGGTCAGGTCAACGACACATCCACGCTGGCCTTCATCAGCGCCCAGCGAGAGGTCGTCCGGGCGGCCATCCAGGATTTGAAGGAGGCCTGGCAGCGCCCCCTGGCCTGGTGACGGCGCCGCCACTCAAGCGGTGTCCACAGCCGGTCTTCCGCCACCCGGTTTGAGATAATCGAAGCTACGAGATCCAGCCCATGGCAAGTCCCCGAGTTTTCATCCTGCGTGCGCCCGGCACCAATTGCGACGTAGAAACGGCCTATGCCTTCGAACGGGCGGGGGCGCGAGCCGATCGCGTCCACGTCCGCCGCCTGTTGGAATCGCCGTCCCTGCTGCGGGAATACCAGATCCTGTGCGTTCCCGGCGGTTTCAGCTATGGCGACGACATCGCGGCGGGGAGAATCCTGGCCTTGCAACTCCGCCAACACCTCCAGCCCGTGCTCGAAGAGTTTCACGCCGGTGACAAACTGCTCCTGGGTATCTGCAACGGCTTTCAGGTTCTCTTGAAGGCCGGGCTGCTGCTCCCCCCCGACGAAGACGGAGTGGTACCGGCCACGCTGACTTGGAACGATTCGGGCCGCTACGAAGACCGTTGGATACACTTGCAGACGACGATCGAGCAGCGGCCGATCTCATGCCCCTTTCTGGTGGGCATCGAGCGTCTGGAGCTGCCGATCGCACATGCCGAGGGCAAATTCGTGCCGCGAAACGGCGAGACCTTGGCGCGGCTCGAGGCGGCCGGGCATTTGGTCCTTCGGTACGCGCTACCGGTCGGCACCGACTGCCCGCAGCCTGAACCCGCCACGCACTCGGACGGGCGGCTACCCTTCCCTTTCAACCCCAACGGATCGGCGGCGAACGTGGCCGGGGTGTGCGACGCCTCGGGCCGAGCGCTCGGCCTCATGCCGCACCCCGAACGGTTCATCGACACGGTGCAATACCCCCGATGGCCCCGCGGCTGGACGCCCGATCCGCCCAGCGGGCTGACGCTCTTCCGCAACGCCGTGCGATACTTCGCCTGACCTCCCCCGCGCGAACCCAAAGGCGTCGGGGCGACGGCGAAAACGCTGGCAGTTCACCAGCCAGCGGACGCGACTCAAAAGCAGGAGCACCCCGCGGGCAACAACGATTCACAACGAACCAAGTCGTCATAGCGACCCGACAGGTCATCGCGATCCGGCACGTCAAAGCTAGTCAACGCGCCACAGCGGGCCGATAGGCCGAACAGAGCCGAGACGCGAAACGGAACCAACACGCAAAACGAAGCCGACATGCCATAGGGATCCAAATTATGACCACAGCACCGCACCAGGACGCAACCACGACGCTAGCGGAGCTTCGCCGCCTGGTTGAGGAATTCGTTTCGGCCCGGGATTGGCACCACTTCCACACACCCAAGAATCTAGCTATGGCCCTGGCGATCGAGGCCGCCGAACTGATGGAGCACTTTCAATGGCTCACTCCCGAGCAGTCGCGACAGGTGGCGGAGGATCCCACACGCCGCGACGCCGTGGCCGAGGAATTGGCGGACGTGCTCTGCTACGGCATCGCGATGGCCAACGAGTTGGGGATCGACATCGCCGCGGCGGTCTTCGCGAAGATGCGCAAGAACGCGGCGAAATACCCGACCGAAAAATACCGCGGCTACTTCGGCCCGGACGACCCCGCCCTCCCCGCCAAGGCGTAGCGGCCGCGCCCACCGGCCGCCGCGTATCCGCTGCGGGCCGCCGTCCCAGACCGCGAGCACTGCGCCCTACGCCCTACGCCGCCGCCACCGCTCCGGGTATAATGAGAATTTCTATCAAGTTGAGAAACGTTGTTGTGATTCAGCGACAAGGAGCCATACCAGCATGAGTTCTCCGTCGGATCCCAAGGTCTTTTGGCACGAGCACGCCGTCAGCCGCGAGGAGCGGGAGCAGCTTCACGGGCACAAGGGTTGTGTCCTTTGGTTTACGGGTCTGAGCGCTTGCGGCAAGAGCACCGTGGCCAACCTGGTCGATCACCGGCTGCACGCCTTAGGGTGCCATAGTTTCGTACTGGACGGCGACAACATTCGCCACGGCCTGAACGCCTCGCCCCCCATGCTCAAGGAGCGGCACGGCGAAGAATTTGCCAAGCGGTTCGGCCTGGGGTTCTCGGCCCAGGATCGCGAGGAGAACATCCGTCGCATCGGGGCGGTGGCCAAGCTCTTCGCGGAGGCGGGCGTGATCGCGATCACGGCCTTCATCAGCCCGTACCGGATCGACCGCGACCGCGTGCGAGCCTCGATGCGATCCGGCGACTTCATCGAGATCTATATGAACGCCCCCCTGGAAGTGTGCGAGGCACGCGACCCCAAGGGCCTCTACAAGAAGGCCCGGGCTGGCGAGTTGAAGGGCTTCACCGGGATCGACGATCCTTACGAACCGCCGCTATCCCCGGAGTTGACGCTGGATGCCGGTAATCGCTCGCCCGAGGAATTGGCCGACGAGGTCGTGGCCTACCTCCGCAAGCAGGGCATCATTTCCTGCTAGCGCGAGCGAGCCGCTTAGCGGCGGCCCCCGGCCCAGTACGCCCCCCGAGCCCGTGTCCGGCCATCGCCACGTTGCAATGGCGTTTGAAGCGGGCGCCCGGGCATGTGCATCGGCAGGGGCGACGCCCTTGCCCCTAGCAAACGCTGATCAGGCGTGCCATTCGAGCTGGGATCACTCGGTTGGGCGGCAATACGACAGCGCCATCAGACAGTAGGCCGTCACCAAATTGGGGTCGCCTTCCATCCAGCGGTCGGCCTCGTTGACCCAAGAGCCGTCGGCCCGCTGACGTTTGCGGAGGGCCTCGAACAATTCGGCCCGCCAGTCGTGCGACCGCCCCGCTGCGTCCACAAACGCCGGCTCGCCCAACACGTGCATCGTCTTGGCGAACGTGTGGTAGTAATAGTACAGTCCCTGCTGGCCCAGTCCGGGATTGGATTCCAGATCGTAGTGTTTGGCGATCCATTCCTTGGCGGCCTTCACGCGGGGATCGTCGGCAGTCAGCCCGGCATAGATCATGCTCTTCAGTCCGGCGTAGGTCATGGAGGCATAGCTGCGGAGTCCCCCGGTCGGGGTCTGGCCGGCCATGCTCTCCCCGTCCGCCGCGGGAGTGTAGTAGAAGCCGCCGTCGGGATTTTTGGCGGCAAAGGGCGTGGTGTTGTGCTCGGTCTCCAAGTTTTGGCAGCGTGAGACGAAGACCAGGGCCTTTTGAATGGCGGGGTCGTCCGGCCCTCGGCCGATGCTCCGCAGGGCCTCCACGAGGAAAGCGGTGTTGGAGAGGTCGGGTCTGCGATGCCGCCCGTAGCCCGCCCCACCATAGGCCGTGTCGGCCAGCGTCTGGTCCTCCGATTCGTCCCACTGGATGCCTTTGACGAATCGCTCCGCCTTTTCGATGACTTGGCGGTAACGTTCCCCATCCGCCCGATGCAGGCACATCATGGCGATCGAGGTCTCGTAGTTCTTGTAATACGTGCCGGGGAAATAGATTCCGCCGTCGGGCTGGACGTGTTTTTCGAGGAACGCCAAACCGGCACGAACGGCGGGATCGTCCGGCGTCTTGCCGTTTTGCAGCAGCGCCGCTACCGCCAGCGCCGTGACGCCGATCCCCATCTCGCCGCTGAACGAGCCATCGTCGGCCTGGCCTCGCTCCAACAAATAGCTTATGCCGCGATCCACGACCTGCCGATGTGCCGCAGGGTCGGGACCCCAGCGGGTCGTCACGCCGTCCGGCTCCGCAGAACCAGCGATCCGGCAAACCACGAACAGGCACGTCGCCGCCAGGGCTGCGGCCGCAACACGCAAACGCCTGGATGGCACGAAAAACGAAGCGTATATCCCGCCGTCGGACATGCTTCCTTCTCCCGCGATTTCACCTGCTGAAAGGAACACGTTTTACAACTTACAATTCCCGGATACGACCTTCGCACCCATGCCCCGTGGGAATCGCCAGGTTTAAGCCGGACCGGACCCGAACTTGACGGGAATGGTCACCCAACCACAAGAGGCAACCGGGCCCGTGGGGGAGGTGCGTCCCGCACCGCCTTGCCGGAGTGCAAGTCTCATTCCGATCCGCCTGGGCGACGGGTAATTTCGCATTCACCGCGGACCCGTGCCCCAAAAGGCCGTGCCCCGATCGCCTGTCGCCCCAGACAAAGCGAACACGCCCCGGCACCCACCAAGGGTCGCCGGTCCCTGATGTCACATTTGTGCGCCTCGTGTTGAATTATACGACACGGCGGACCCGACGCATCGTGGGCGTATTGGTACACGCTTTTTGCACTGCCCATTCCACCACCAGCTTACGCTGGTGGCTCGCCCAGCATTTCCACCGCCAGCTTACGCTGGTGGCTCGTGGCGAGACTCCTGCGCAACATGAGCCTCGGGCGTCAGCCCGAGGTGGAATCGCCACCGCGCCGCCCAAATCGCTCACAACCCACGCATTGAACGTGCGCACCGTTTCACAGCATCGCCACCGCCATTACCACCGCCAGCTTACGCTGGTGGCTCACCCAGCAACCCCACCACCAGCTTACGCTGGTGGCTCGTGGCGCGACTCCTGCGCAACATGAGCCTCGGGCGTCAGCCCGAGGTGCATACCCCGCCGAACACCGAAACGCAAAGATCGCCATGTCGGAAGTGGTTGCCACATCGAAACGGGGTGGAGGCAATCGCAGGACCGCGCCGTTCAAACCGCTGGCACGGCAGTCTATACTCAAGAGAAGGGCGGATTACGGCGACCCCAATGGTCCCCACAGAATCCATGCGCGCAGGATGAAGCCGCGGCGCGGCCACGGCGGTTCGTTGCGGGGCGGATTCGGCCTGGGCGGCACCCAGACCGCCATCATCGTGTTCGGAAGACGAGCAGAGGCTGGAATGATCAACGAGAAACACGCCATTCCGGCGATCGGGATCGACCTCGGGACGACTTATTCCGTGATCGCCTGGATCGACGCCCAGGGGAGGCCGGAGACAATCCCCAACGCAGAGGGTGAACGGCTGACGCCGAGCGTGGTATATTTCGACGGTGAGGAGGCGGTGGTAGGCCGGGAAGCCGTCAAGGCATTCTCCTTGGACCCCAACCAGGCGGCGGAATGCTCCAAGCGCGATGTCGGCTCCCGCATTTATCACAAGACGCTTCAAGGGAAACACTATCCGCCGGAGGTGATTGAAGCCTTCATCCTCAACAAGCTTCGCCGCGATGCCATCTCGCACCTGGGCGACTTCTCCCGCGTGGTCATCACGGTACCCGCCTATTTCGACGAGGTGCGACGGAAGGCCACGCAGGACGCGGGCTACATGGCGGGCCTGGAAGTCATCGACATCATCAACGAGCCGGTGGCGGCGGCATTGGCGTCGGCCCACGAGTCCGGTTATTTGGACCGCCCAGGCCCCCAGAATCGCCCCCAACGCATCCTGGTCTATGACCTGGGCGGTGGGACATTCGACGTGACGGTGATGGAGGTCCGCGGCCGGGAATACATCACGCTGGCCATCGACGGGGACGTGCGGCTGGGCGGCTGGGACTGGGATCAGCGCCTGGTGGATCTGGCGGCCGAGGTCTTCATCCGGCAGCATGGTATCGATCCTCGTGAGGATTCCCGCGGCTGGGGTAAACTGTGGCGGGAGTGCGAAGAGGCCAAGCGGAGCCTTTCGGCACGGCAGCGCGTGCTGGTGCCCTTCGAGTACCGCGGCCAGTCGGCTGAGATCGAGCTGACCCGCCCCTCCTTCGAAGAGGCCACCCAGGACCTGCTGGATCGAACCCGTTTTACCACCGTGCAGGCCGTCAAAGCCGCTGGCTTGCACTGGCAAGAGATCGACCACGTCCTGTTGGTGGGCGGGTCGAGTCGCATGCCGATGGTCCGTACCATGTTGCAGGAGGTGTCGGGCAAGGAACCAGAGGCCGTGGTAGCCACCGACGAGGCGGTAGCTTGGGGCGCCGCCTTGCACGCCAAGCGACGCATCGACAAAGCCCGGGGAAATCCCACCAGCTTTCGCGTGCACAACGTCAACTCGCACAGCTTGGGTGTCGTTGGCCGGGACCCCCTGACCAACCGCCGCCGGGTAGGTGTGGTCATTCCCCGGAATACCCGGCTCCCCGTCTCCGCGAAACGGCGATTCCGCACCTCCCAGGCCGGACAACGGTCGATCCTCGTCGAGATCGTGGAAGGCGAGAGCGTCTTTCCCGAGGACTGCTCCGCGATCGGCAAGGTTACCGCGACCAACTTGCCCCCCCATTTGCCCGCCAAGTCCCTGGTGGAGGTGGTGTTTCATTATCAAGCCAACGGGCGACTCCACGTCAAGGTTGCCGTCCCGGACACGACGGCCGAGGTCACCGGCGAGTTCAGCCGCGAAACCGGCTTGCCCAAGGAACATTTGGATGGGTGGCGAAAATATATCAGCGGCAAAGACCCGAAGGACTATCGCTAAGCCGGGAGCCGTGGAGATCCGCCATCATCGGCAGCACCGCGACGAACAGTCGGCGACGGCGGCGGCCAGGCCCTTTGGCGGTTTCCCGGCCACGTGCCACCCGCGCAGGCTGCCGATGGTTTGTTCCCACCCCTGACCGATGAGCCCGAATGACTCGTGATCCGCATCCTGGTCCTGCTTTTGATCGTCCCCTTTGTGGAGCTGGTCTTGCTCCTGTGGCTGGCGGATCACGCCGGTTGGCTGACGACGCTGGGAATCATCGTGGGAACCGCGATCCTGGGGATGTTCGAGATCCGCCGTGGGGGAATTCGTTGCTGGCGGCGTATCGAAGATTCCATCGATCGCGGCGAATTACCGACGGAACCGCTGCTCGATGGGCTGCTGATCTTGATTAGCGGCGTGCTGCTTATGACGCCCGGCTTGATTACCGACGCGATCGGATTCGTGCTTTTGTTCCCCCCCACCCGGGCCTGGATTCGAGCTGGTCTCCGGCGCCGGCTGGCGCGGCGCCTGCACGTCTCGATCGAGGGAATGTCCGACTCGGCTAGCAGCTCCACCGCCTGCGACGACTGGCCTGGCGCGGCCCCGGAGCCGCGGCTGGGTGCCCAAGACGACGTGATCGACGTAGAATTCAGAGACGCAGAGTGACGGCGTTGCCAAGGCGTGTGGGGCGCAAGCCGCCAAGCACGCATCGCGCTGCCCGGCAACCGCTTTGTGTCACAATCAGCGCGGCACGGCACGCCGGCCTGCCGCCGAAAACGTCCGAAAACGTCACACGTGCGTCTCATGGGTAAGGTACCCGAATCGGCAAGGTGCCCGAATTTGCAGGGCTTATTCGTAGGGCGTAACCATTTCGCAAGAACTCCCGGCCTTCGATCCGCGAGGATATCATGGCATCTCATATTGTGCACGAAACCCCCTTTGCCCCGTATCGGCAACTGTCAGCGGAAGAGCTGACCCACCGCATCCGGCAGATAAAAGACCAACTGGGAGAGCGGCTGCTGATACTGGGCCATCACTACCAGCGTGACGAGGTAGTGGAATTGGCCGATTTGCGGGGCGACAGCTACCGTCTGAGCGCCTTGGCCGCCGCCAACGAGACGTGTCGCGCGATCGTCTTTTGCGGCGTCCACTTCATGGCAGAGACGGCCGACATCCTAGCCAACCGGCCGGAGCGTTTGGCCCGGCGAGATGGCCAGCGGATTCCCGTCGTCTTGCCCGATCTCTCCGCCGGCTGCTCCATGGCCGACATGGCGGAGATCGCCCAGGTGGAGGACTGCTGGTATCAGCTCTCGGAAGTGGCGGGGGAGGACACGATTGTGCCCGTCACGTATGTCAACTCCTCCGCGGCGATCAAGGGCTTTTGCGGGCGTCATGGGGGCATCGTCTGCACCTCGGCCAATGCCGATGCGGCATTGCGCTGGGCCTTGGCACGCGGCCAAAAGGTCCTCTTCTTTCCCGACCAACACCTGGGGCGGAACACGGCGTTGAAGCTGGGCATCCCCTTGGAGCGGATGCAGGTCTGGGACCCGCACGCCCCCGAATGGGGTGGCAGCGACCCGGACGCCCTCCAACGCGCCACGATCGTCCTTTGGAAAGGTCATTGCAGCGTGCATCAGATGTTCCTGCCGGAACACGTGGACTACTTTCGGCGGGAATACCCCGGCATCAAGATCCTCGTGCACCCCGAGTGCATGATGGAGGTGGTGGCCCAGGCTGACGAAATCGGCTCGACCGGCCGCATCATCCGCCTGGTGAACGAGGCCCCGCCTGGGACCCACTGGGCCATTGGCACCGAACTGCACCTGGTCCATCGCCTCAAGCAAGAACACCCCGAGCAGGAAATCTATTTCCTATCGCCGGTGGTGTGCATGTGCTCCACGATGTACCGCATCGATCTGCCCCATTTGTGCTGGGCGTTAGAGAACCTGGCGGAGGGCACCCCGGTGAACGTCATCCGCGTGGACGACCCCACCGCGGCCGATGCATTGGTGGCCCTGGAGCGGATGTTGGAATTGTCGGGCGGAGGATGATCGTCCCGCCGAGAAGAAGGGGCTTTTGCGCGGGGGAGTACCCACGCCCCGGAGTTATGGCCGGGGCCGCAAATGCCCCACGCCGGACTCAAAAAACCGCCTTCGCCGGGATTCTTCCGCCGTACCGTCTTCCTCGCTCTGGGCCTGCAAGTCCCTCAAATTGGCCTGGCAGAAACGGCAACCCACCTCCCGCACATGGATTTCCATGTACCGTCGGGCCGCCGCGTCGAGCGTGCCCAACAGGTAGGCCGCCCACTCCCGCCGGTCGGGGCAGCTTGCGCGACGGCGACGCCAGATCTCGCTCAGGGTGTGCACGCCCGAATCCCGCCTCGCATTGACGGCCGACAGCCGCTCCAGCAAGGCAGGATCGCGACGAAGCTGCTTTTCGATCTCGGCCATCTCTTCGGCCGGCAACGCCTCGTCGAGATAGGCTTCCAGGTCGTGTTGCCGCAGGGTTCGTTTCATGGGCGATCCAGCAGGCACCATCGGTCGCGGCTGCGGTCAATCCGCCGCGTGCAGTTCAGGGAACAGCTCTTCCGGTAAACTTTGCTGGCGGATCGCCGCCCGCAGCTTACTCAAAAAGTCGAATTTCCAATTGGCCACTTTTTGTTCGTCCACGCCGAGCAGTTGGGCCACTTCTTTATTGGCCCGACCGCGGAGGAAAAGCAATTCCAAGCACGCCGCCCGAAGCCACTCGCCGCTTTGTTTGAGCCGGTCCATTTGCTCGCGGATGGCCGCGGCCAGGGCCTCTTCCTCGATGCCGCGGCGTTCGCGACTCCCCATCACGGTGCTCGGGCCGCGCGCCATTCCCGGCGGCTCCCACGGCGAACTATGCGATCCCAAACCGGAGAGCGGCACCGCAGGACGGCGGCCGACCCGGCGGAGGTGGTCCGTCAATTTGTGGGAGGCGATCGAAAACAGCCAGCTCTCCAGCGACCGCTGGCCATCGTAGTTCGGCAGGCTATTCAGGAAGCCCAGGAAGGTCTCCTGGACGAGGTCCTCCGCCGTCATGCGGTCCCCGGCCCGCAATTCGACAAAGGCCAAGAGCCGCCCCTCGTAGCGGCGGATCAGCTCGGACCAGGCATCGGCATCGCCCTGGCGAATACGGCGGATGAGCAGCGGTTCATCCCGCCCGGCCACAGTCATGCGGCGTCCCCTCGATTCCAGCAGGATTGGCCCGTGACCGAACAAGCTTCCCCGGTGCAAAAACGCAGGGAAGCGACATTACGCACTACATTCCATTGTGCCCCAAGCCGATTCGGGATTCCACAACCCACGCCGGTAGGGTTCCACCACCAGCTTACGCTGGTGGCTCGTGGCGCGACTTGAGCGCAACATGAGCCTCGGGCGTCAGCCCGAGGTGGAGACGCCGCGGTCGCTACGGATAAACGACGACGGGCACGCCGACGGTCTCGCGGACGGCGGCCGCCCAAGCTTCGAGTTCTTCCAAAGTCAATGGCTGGACGAAATCCTCGGCGGGCTTCCGCGCCACGGTGTAGAGCTGCACGCGCCGCAGGCTCCCACCCGCTTGAACGACCTCGCGCAACCGCTGGCAGTAGGCCACCCTCTCCGCCTGGCCGGGCGGCTCCTCTCCCCATCGCATGAGCAGGGTCTGGATCACGATGGGCCAGGCCTTTGCCGCCTGGGTGATGTTTTCCAGAATCTGCGAAAAAGAGATCGAGGTTCGAGCGATGCGGCGGAAATAGTCCTCCGTTCCCGCATCCAGTTTGGCCCAAATCTCGCCATGATTGGCGTTGAGCAATTCCAGCCCTTCGCGGACCGCCGGCCGGTGAAACATCGAGGCATTGGTGATCAGCACGAGTTTGACCTCCGGCGGGGCCAACTCGCGACGGAGGGTTGCCGCCTTCGCCACGACTTCCGTGAAATTGCGGTAGGTCGTCGGCTCTCCGTCCCCGCTGAAAGCGATGTCGCAAAAGCGCCGGAAGGCCGGGGGCGTATCTTGAAAAGCCGGGTGGGAAAAGATCTCGCCCGCGGCAATCCACGAAATCGCTTCGCGCAGCTCCTCCTCCAGATGCCGCAGGTCCGGGAATTCGCGCTCGCCCAATTCGCGGCGGTCCACCTGGCAATACACACAGTCGAAATTGCAAATCTTATCGAGGTTCAGATTGATTCCCAGCGAGACCCCGCCCGCACGCCGACTGACTACCGGATACACGTACTTCCACTCGCCGAAGCGGCGGGGGTGGTGGCGAAAGACCAGCGAGGTCGGGGATGGTTCGTTCATCGCAATGGGACGGGGACGGGAGGGGATGGCACTCCACCCGATTCCACAAAAGGGAGAAGCCTGTCGGGGCGGCTCCTAGGGATCGTGAAAGGACGTCCTCGCGGTGCCCGATGTTCAGCCGCCGCCACTGCGTCCATCAAGGCTGCGTCGCCGGTCCCTGGCGGCGGTCAATCCGCGCGGCGAATGACCGTGAATTCGTCCACGGTAATGCTGGACAATTCGCCGTCCGGCAGCTCCAGCAGAATCACGTCGCTATACGTCTTTTCGTCCACCGCGCGGTGGAAATGGAGACCGTGATGGGCTCGCTCCGTCCTCACCACGGTCCCGGTCGTCGCGGTCTTCCACTTCTGGGAGCCGACCTGGACAAGGTGCTCGACCGTAATCCGGTCACCCACCTTCAGTTCGTCGAACCGTGTGATCGATTTGGCTTCGCTGCCCACCATCGCGGAATACTCCTTGCGCCCAGACGCTACTTGGAAGGCCCCTCAAGCGTCTTCATCATGCCATCATTATTTGTGTTACGCGGCATCGTCCGCAAGACCAGACTCGTGCAGATCTCTTTATTTTCGTACCCGTTCACGGCAGAGCTGTAACGGAAAAGATTTGTGAACCAACGAGGGTTGTTCACAGGTTCCCCAGGATTGTTCAGAGGTTATTTGAGTTTGGAACGGAATGTCGTTTCGACGATCGCGGCAGTGTCATTTCGACGAGCGTCAGCGAGGAGAAATCTTAACCCCTGTCGAAAGGATTCCTCGCTTCGCAAGATTTCTCGCTTCGCTCGAAATGACAGGGGGGCGAGCCCTTTTGCAGTAACGAGAGCCGCAGCAGCGAGATCCCCTGCGAAAGGCTACCTTTTTGCCAGCGCGCCCTTGACACAATCGGCGCGAAAGGCCCCTGGAAATACAATACGCCGGTGCCTCGCGCGTGGTTCGAGCCTCGGGCGTCAGACGGAGGCGGTCGGACCCGCGAGGGATACCGCAATCTGGCACGGATCGCCCCTAGGATTGCAGCGCAGGGGCCGTCTGATTGCAAGATGTGCCCAGCATATTTTGCCAGGCAATGCGTCCCATCACCACAGAATGCAGAATGTTGAGCGGAGCAAACAATCCTGCCCTCTAGGACTTGCAGACAATCCGGGGCTGTAGTGCGCGCAACCCATCCTGCGCTGTAGTAGTAGAACACGAGCTTGCAAACAAAGCCTAGTGAACGCGGTAGCCGGGCTTGGCCCCCGCGTCTGGGGCCAAAAGGAACACCTGGCTGTCGCCGGGCCCTGCCGCGAGAATCATCCCCTCGCTCACGCCGAATCGCATTTTGCGAGGCGCGAGATTGGCGACGCAAATGACGAGGCGCCCGACCAAGGCATCGGGACGATAGGCCTTCTTGATCCCCGCGAAGACCGTCCGCTCTTGATCTCCGCCCAACGATAGGACCAGCTTCAGCAGCTTATCGGCGCCGGGGACTTCCTCTGCCGCAACGATCCGGGCAACGCGGAGATCGACCTTGGCGAAGTCGTCGATGGAGATCGTCTCGGGCAGCAGCGGCTCGGCTTGCAGGGGCGCGTTATCGTCGCGAGGTGCCGCGGGGGCGGCTTGCGAGGCCTCGGCTGGGCGGGCGGACTCCTGCTCCAGGCTTTCCTGCGTCATGGCTTCGATTCCTTCCTTCGGAACTCGTGTCATCAAGTGCGTGTATTTCTCGACCCGGCGTCCCGTCAGGGGTCGCTGCGACTGGCTCCAGGAGATGATGGGGTCGTTGAGCAGCCTGCCGGTCTGCTCCGCCAGGCGGGGCAACACCGGGGCCAAATAAACCACGATTTGCCGAAACAGATTCAGGCCAATCGTGCAAGCGTCGCGAAGCTCCTGGCGCCGGGCAGGGTCTTTTTTGAGGTTCCAGGGGGCGGCCTGCTCCACGAACCGGTTCGCGCGATCTCCAGCCGCCAGAATGATGCGGATGGCCCGACCGTAATCGCACGATTCATACGCCTCGGCGATGGCCTCGCCCTCGGCCGCGGCCTGGGCAAACAGCCCGCCGTCGTCAGGATAGGTCTCCGAAAGCGTCTGTCCTTCCAGGAATCGCGCAGTGCGACTGGCCAGGTTCACCACGTTGCCCACCAAATCCGAGTTGATCTTCAACGCGAACTCCTCGAAGTTCAGGTCAAGATCCTCGACCCGCGAGGAGAGCTTCGAGGCATAGAAGTACCGGAGATAGGCCGGGTCCAAATGCTTGCGGTAGGTCTCGGCTCGAATCAGCGTCCCCTTGGACTTGGACATCTTTTCGCCGTTGACCGTGAGGAAGCCGTGGATATGAACCTTTTTGGGAAGGTTCACACCGGCGGCCTTGAGCATGGCGGGCCAAAACAGACAGTGAAAATAGGTGATGTCCTTGCCGATGAAATGGTGAATCTCGGTCCGGGAATCCCTCCACCAATGATCGAGATTCTCCCCGGTCCGCTCGCACCATTGCAGCGTGGAGCCGATATACCCGATGGGCGCGTCGAACCACACGTACCAGTAGTTGCCGGGGCTGTCGGGGATTTCGAAGCCGAAATAGGGCGTCGGGCGGGAAATGTCCCAGTCCCGCAACGGCTCCTGAAGAAAGTGCCCCTTCAGGTAATTGGCGATCTCCGGCTGCAAGTGGTCGCCGCTTTGCGTCCACTGCTCCAAAAAATCGTGGAGCTTTTCGATTTGCAGAAACAGGTGCGGGGCCGATCGCAGCTCGGGCTTGGCGCCCGATATCGTGCTGACCGGGTCGATCAGGTCCGTCGGACTGTACGTGTAACCGCACCGATCGCAGCTATCTCCGTACTGATTGGGCGCGCGGCAATTGGGGTTTGGGCAAGTTCCTTTGACGAATCGGTCCGCCAGGAATACCCCGGCCAGGGGGTCGTATAGCTGGGTCACCTCCCGCTGGACAACGAGATCGGCCTCCCGCATGGCCTTCCAGAACAGCGCGCACATGCGGCGATTCTGCTCGCTGTGCGTGCTGCCGTAATTGTCGAAGCGGATGTCGAAACTCGTAAAATCCCGCACGTGCGCGGCATGCATCATCTCGATGAATTGCTCGGGAGGGACGCCCTCCCGCTGGGCGGAAATCATGATCGCCGTGCCGTGCGTATCGTCCGCGCACATGTACACGCAGCGGTGGCCGCGAAGGTTCTGAAACCGGACCCAAATATCCGTTTGGATATACTCCACCAGATGGCCGATATGAATCGGGCCATTGGCGTAGGGCAGGGCACTGGTAACCAGGATGCGTCGTAAAGTCATGGCGGAGGCGGATCACTGGGGCCTGCCGTGGCGGGTCGCCGAACGCGACGGTTCGCCCCCCGGCACGCCTTTTCGGGAAAATCGCGTAAACCGCCATTCTAACCCGTCGCGGGTGCCGTCAAAAGGTCGCCCGGCGGACGCAGCCGCTGGACCGTTCACAAAAACGTAGGGGACCGATGCATCCGCGCGTCGGGCGTCCGCCGGAGATTGGCGAGCATCGAGTTGCATCCGGGGAGGACGCGGCAGCCCGGCCGTTCTTTACCCCAAATCATCGATCCCGGGAAACGGCCATTTCGGGGAGATCATCCGGACCTCAAGATGGGCAAGCTGGCAGGGGTCTTCCCATCGCGAAACGATAACGCGCCGGTGGGGCAAACGGCAACACACTGCTCGGCCAATTTTCCCAGGGCCTCTTCCAGGGAACGCTGGAAGGGGACCCCCACGCGGACATCGAAGCCGCGGCCGACAAAGGTCAGCCCGAGGGGAAGCCGGGCGGCCTCGGTCACCGCCACGCACAAGCCGCACACGATGCACTTTCCCGGCTCGTAAAGCACGTGGGATTCCTTGTACTGGAGCCGCAACACGGCCCGCTCGCCCTTGTAGCGATTGGGGTCGGCGCCGTATCTCTCGGCGTAGCGGCGGAGGCGGCAGCCCGGCAAGGCCCGGCAATCGCAATGCAGGCATCGACCGGCCTGAACCGATGCGGCATTTACCTCCGCTGTATCCAGGTCGCAGGAGTCCACCGAGGCCCTCAGCTCCTCGCGTGGGGCATCGAGAGACAGGCTGTGCAGTTCGTCCAACTCCTCGGCCGCAAGTTTGCCGATGCGGACGGAGAAAGGTTCCGGCCAAGGCTTGGCCTCGCCCTCCTTCAAGAATCGGTCGATGGCAAAGGCCGCCTCCTTGCCGTCCGCGCAACCGCGGACGACCAGGCCGCGGCCGCGGATGGCGTTGCCCGCCGCAAACACGCCGGGAATCACGGTGCGGAATGTGCCACGCTCGACAGCCACGCCGCGGGGACCGCTCGGCAATCCCAAGGCCTCCCATGTCCGCTGGTTCTGCTCGCCGATGCAGACCAAGACGGCATCGAATTCGCCGCGCAACGAGTCGACCGCGACCCCGCCCCGGACGTTCGGAGGCTCTAGCCTGGCCCCACCGCGGAACTCGATCCCCACGGCCAGGACGGCGGTGATCTCGCGATTGAGGACTTCCGGGGGGAGGATGGCAGGGTTGCCGCTGCTGTTGGGATCGCGGAGACGACCACCCGGTTGGACCTGGCGATCGAACAACGTCACGGCGTGGCCGCGGCGCCGCAAGTAATAGGCAGCCGAGAGTCCGGTCGGTCCCGCCCCCACCACGGCGACGCGCCTGCCCGATGCGGCTTCGCAGGTCGGGACATAAAAATCCTCGCGTGCGAGGTCCCAATCTGCGACGATGCGTTTCAGGTCGCACACCGCCACGGCACCGTCGGCGGAGCCGCGGCGGCAGCCTTTTTCGCACGGCTTGGGGCAGACGCGACCCAGCACCGCCGGCAGCGCGATATCCTCCTTGATCGTCACGATGGCCTCGTCGAATTGCCGCGACTGGATGTGCCGCAGCATATCGGGGATGTTCATGTGGACGGGGCAGGCGAACTGGCAGGGTGCCAGACAGTCACCGACGTGATCGCTCAACAGCAATTCAAGCGAGGTCCGCCGCATGGCCGCCACGTCGGCCGTCTCGCTTTCCACCTCCATGTCCGGCGCGACGGGCGTGCCGCAAGAGGGCACGAATCGTTCTCGCCCATTCCGCTCGCGGACTTTCACCAAGCACACCAAACACGAGGTCTGGCACGGCAGGCCGTCCATGTAGCACAGCGTGGGGATATCGATACCCAACTTTTGCGCCGCCTTGAGGATGGTCGTCCCGGGTGGGACCTCCACGGATTGCCCATCGATCGTCAGCCGGATCATGACCCTTTCTCCCCCAAGCTCGGCCTGGAAAATCCCCTGGCGCCCCTATGCAATTGTCATCGTCAGCCCCGTGCTGGCCGAAAGCGGTTGGCCGCCTTCGGCTACCGGAGAGGCGAGGCCGCGGCCGCTTCACCGGCGCCCAGGCCGCGAGCGACCTTCGCCCGCCGAATCTCGACCCCTCCCGACTCCACGATCACCGCCCCGGCGGGACAGGCTGCCAGGCACGTATCGCAACGGGTACACAGCTCATCGTGTACCTCATGTTTGCGGTAGGGTGTAAGGGGTATGGCATGGACGGGGCACTGCTGCGCGCACAGCGTACAGCCTATGCAGTCGTCGGTGATCCGATAGTGGATCAGGGCGACGCACTTGCCGGCTGGGCATCGGCCCTGCAAATGGGCCTCGTACTCTTCGCGGAAATAGCGCAGCGTGGTCAGCACGGGATTGGGCGCGGTCTTGCCCAGGCCGCAAATACTGCCAGCACTGACGGCTCGCGAGAGATTCTCCAGCGTGGTCAAGTCGTCGGGGCGTCCACGGCCCTCGCAGATGCGGTCCAAGATATCCAACATGCGGCGGGTACCCACGCGGCACAGCGTGCACTTGCCGCACGATTGATCTTGCGTGAAGCGGAGGAAGTACCGTGCAATATCGACCATGCAATCCGAATCATCCAAGACCACCAGACCGCCAGACCCCATGATCGCGCCGGTAGCCGTGAGGGCCTCGTAATCGACGGGCGTATCGAAGAGTGAGGCCGGCACGCACCCGCCAGACGGGCCACCGACCTGGACCGCCTTGAGGGTACGACCGGGCAGGGCGCCGCCGCCGATCTCTTCGATGATTTCGTGGAGGGTCACGCCCATCGGCACCTCGATCAGCCCGCCGCGCTGCACCTTGCCCGCCAGGGCGAAGACCTTGGTACCTTTGCTGCCGGGGGTGCCCAGGGCCGCGAATCGCTCCGTGCCATGGCGGAGAATCCAGGGGACCAGGGCCAGCGTCTCCACGTTATTGACGACGGTGGGCCGCCCGTTCAAGCCCGATTCCACTGGATATGGCGGGCGTAGCCGGGGCATTCCCCGCCGCCCCTCGACGGAGGCCAGGAGAGCGGTCTCTTCGCCGCACACGAAGGCCCCCGCGCCCTCGCTGACAGAAAAGGTTACGGGATACTCGCCGCCGCTTTTCCCGTCCAAGATGCCCCTCTCCTGGCAGCGCCGCAAAGCCTCTCGCACGCGCTCGACGGCCAAGGGGTATTCGGCGCGGATGTAGAACACCGCGTGCGTCGCCCCCACGGCCCGCGCGGCAATCAGCATCCCCTCGATCACGCGATAGGGGAAGGACTCGAGGATCATGCGGTCCATGAAGGCCCCGGGATCGCCTTCGTCGCCGTTGCAGATCACGTATTTGATGTCGGAGGCAGCGGCGGCCGCGATGCGCCACTTGCGAGCAGTGGGAAAGCCCGCCCCCCCGCGGCCTCGCAACCCGCTTCGTTCGATCTCCTCGATCACGGATTGGGGGCTGAGGTCGCGCCACACGCGGCGGGAGGCATGAAAGCCATCGCGCCGCAGGTATTCGTCCAGGTCCAGGGGATCGGTCTCGCCGCCGTGCTCGATGGCGATCCGATATTGGCGACCTAGAAAAGCACAGACCGGCGGATCCCGCACGTCGATGCGGTGCCGGTCGACCGCCTCCTCGCTGGCCCCGACCAAGGCGTCCAACCAGCGGGCAAGGTGATACCGCAAGCGGCGGATGGGATTCCGTGGGCGAAAGTGCGAATCGAAGATGCCTGCCACGTCCTCGGGACGCACCTTGGCGTACAGCCGGGGCGTGCCGCGGCGAGGGACGATCTCCACCAACGGTGTCTGATGGCACATGCCCACGCATCCGACCCGCTTGACCACGGCCGGGGTGCGGTTGCGTACCGTCAACTCTTGGAGCTGTTCATAGACGCGCCGGCTGCCCTGGGCCTGGCAACAAGAGCCTAGCCCCACGCGGATTTCCGCCTCGGCAGCCTGGGGAGAAATGAAATGCCAATTCCGCGGCACAGCGCCGTTGGACGAGCGATCCAAGAAGTCGGTGAGGATGCGGGGCACCGAATGCGGCGTCAACCGGCCGTAGGTGGCCTGGTCGATTTGCACCACCGGCGCCAGCGTGCAGCAACCCAGGCACGCCACCGGCTGCACGGTAAATCGCCCCTCGGGATCGGTGTCTTGCCCAGGCGGAATCCTCAGGTGCCGGACCAAGGCGTCCATGATCAGATCGGCACCCTTCACGTGGCAGGCCGTTCCACGACAGACGTGGATCATGTGCTCGCCGACCGGGCGATGCCGGAATTGCGTGTAGAAGCTGGCCACGCCCGTCAGTTGCGCGGCCGATATGCCCGTCTTCGAGCAGACATACTCCAGGGCCTCTTGCGGCAAGTAATGAAATCGCGATTGAATGGCCTGGAGGATGGCGATCGTCGCCTCCGGCCCTCTGCCGTGGCGATCCAGAATCTCGTCGACCGGTGAAAGATCGATGGAGTGGGTAGGCTGGGATGTGATCACAGGGGTAGTTTCCGCGGTCCCTCCGCCGAGCGATTGGCCACGCGCGGAGTTCATTTGCCGATCCGAATCAGGTTCTCCTTGCCCCGAATCAAGATATAGCCGTCCTGGAAGGCGGGGCTGGTGACGCACTCTTCGCCCAACGGGTTTTCGTGCTCGATAGCGAAACCATCGTTGGAGATGGTCCCGACGTAGCCCTTGCCCTCGTTGGAAAAGAGATAGATTTTTCCGCCTGCCAACCCCGGCGACGACGCGAACGTATCTTCAGGAAACTCGTGTTCCCACAGTTTTCCACCTGTCTCCCAATTGTAGCAAGTCATCATGGCCGAGGCCGAAAGCAGGATCAGGTGTTTTCCCACGGCCAGGGGGCTGCACGTGTCGGGCAGGCCGTCCTCCAGCTCCCAGGCGAGGTGCGTCTTGGTGACGTCGCCTTCGCCGTCAGTGCGGATGCCGTACATGTAATACGAGTACTCGCCCCCCGCCACGACCAGCCCGCCCGTGAAAATGGGCGACGGCCCGCAATCGCCCGTGGTCCCCTCGAATCGCCACCACTCCTGGCCATTGGCGGGATTGTACGAGATCACGAAGGGATCGGCGACCGTCACCAACTGCTCGCGTGAGCCGTCGTGGAAGATGAGCGGGGTGGTCCAAGAGTTGGCGGTTGCCCTGGACACCTCCCAAAGCACTTGGCCCGTTTTGCCGTCGAAGGCGTAAAGCTTCGATAACTCGTCGTCGGCCGTTCCCTGGTCGAATTGCACGATCAGCCGATCGTGGTAGGTGCAAAGCGAGGCGGCATGGCCGTAGATGTTTTCTGGAATGCCCAGGCTCGTGTGCCACACCAATTTACCCTGAAAGTCCACGGCCCCCACGTCACCATTGGCGAACATGGCATACACCCGTCGCCCGTCGGTGGCAACGGTCGGTGCGGCCAAGCCTGTGTCCGCCAGGACCTTGGGCGGCTGAGACGTGCTCTCCGGGGTGCCGGGGATTTCGCATTCCCAAAGCCTTTCGCCCGTAGCGACATCAAAGCAGAACAGCGTGCGGTGATCGTTGTCGGCCCCGCTCACGAACACCTTGTCCGCCCACACGACAGGCGAATTGTTGCCCGGCAACGGAACGGCTGATTTCCAGGCGATGTTTTCGCCCGTCTCGGCGTTCCACTGGGTGGGAATGTCATCGTAGGCGGAAATGCCGGAGCCGTTCGGCCCGCGAAAGCGGGGCCAGTATCGGGCGTATTCGTCGGGCGAGGCGCAGTCTTCCGCGGCTTCCGCGCCGCCGGCCGGGCGTGCCGCCCCCGGTAACGCCGCGGCGATCTCCTGCGAGGCTGGGGCGCCGCCCACCGGCGCTCCCTCCGGCACGGTGCGTGCGGATGCCGGAGCCGTCTCCGACGCAGCGACCGCGGAACCCGGGCCTTCGGTTGCGGCCAAGGCATCCGCCAAGCGCCGCTGAAGGCCGCGGCCCTGCCACGACAGCACGATGCCCGAGACGATCAACAACGCCGCCAAACCGCCGACGCCGTATCGGGCGAGAGCGGCGTTTCGCTCGTGCCAATCGTCCAGGATGTCCTCCCCGGTGGGATGGGGCAGCGGACGGCGCAGCGAGGAGGCGATTTTGGCCGATACCAGGAACGTCAGCCCGCCACCGATCAAAAGCCACGCCCCCCACTGGCGAAACCGCCGATCCCGGAAATACTCCTGCCGCAGTTGCAGGTCCAGCTCCCGAACGCGATCCTTGAGCGCCTCATTGCGAGGTTCGGCCGCGGCCTGCTTTTGCAGAGCAGCAAACTCCGGGTGATCCAAAGGGTCGATCTGGGGACGCATCGCAAAATGGACGAGCAGCACTGTCGCCACCGCGGCGCAAAAAATGCCCGAGATCAGGGCCGTTCGATAAGCAGCCAGGAAGCCCTCCCGAGGCAAGCCAGCCGCCTCCGTGGGACTCGACGGCACGCTCCCTGCCAACGCCCCCGCTGCTTCTTTGCTATTCGACTCTGTACCCGTCATAACTTCGCTCTGATTCTCGTTCTCGTCTTTGCTCGCTTCGCATCGGTCATCTTGGGCGACCGGGCGGGGAACCCCGCGGTGCCGAACCTGCGGCGAAGGCGATTCACGCGGTTTTGCTCGAAGGCGTCTGGGGCGTGGTCCACGCTACGGCCGTCCCCTGCGGCATCACAGACTCCACGCTGGTAATCCAACCGCGGCGGACCCGCTCCTCCGGGCAGTACCAAAAACAACGCCCACAGGCCACGCAGCGCCGCGGGTCCGGGTGATAATCGTCGCGGGGCGTTCGCGTGCAGAGTTGCACCAGCTTCAGCCCGATCACCAGACCGATCCACGCGCCTAACAGTGTGGAACCGAAGCGAAATGTGTCCAGGCGTTGGGCCGCCGCCGCGAAGACCTTTTGGGCACTCTCGCCTGTGTTCTCAAAGGCCCGCACAGCATCCAAAGCATATTTATTGTTGGGGTCGATTTCCCTTTCGTTGGCGATCCAGCCCGCCAGGCGGACCTGGTAGTCCATGCGGGCCAGGGTGGCGTGGCCCATGCGACCGACGATGGCACCCACGACGATCCATACCGGCACGGCGGCCAGAAACAGCACCAGTCGCCGCCGGGCCTTGCGCCTTTCACCCGGCGAAAGCGGGGCCGGCGGCGCCACGATGGCCCCATACGGGCAAGCGTCCTCGCACAGGCGGCAGCGGATACAATGGGTGGGCGGAATGCGGACGTGCCACCTCGCCAGCTTCGACACCAGCCCCAGAATGGCACCGTATGGGCAAAGAAACCGGCAATAAGGCCGACCGATGAAGATGCCGATCACCAGGAGGCAAGCCCCGAAAATCAGCATCGAGGTCGCCCCCGATCGGCGGAAGAAGGCCACAAAGGGGTCGTACTCGCAAATCACGTAGGCCGTGCCCGTGGCCGCATAAAGTACCGCCAATCCCAGGTAAACCCAGGGTAAAATGCCCAGGGCGTGCTCCAGCCAGAGGGGAATATGCTGCGGTCGAATGGCCATCAGCTCCTGAATGGCCCCCAGGGGACAAACCGCCGCGCAAAAGGCCCGGCCGAAGAACAAGGCGAAGATGATGGGGGCTGTGAAAAAGAGAATCACCGTGATCGGCACCGCGCGATGGACATTGCACGCCGCCTCGGCCACATCCTGAATCGCGCCGATCGGGCAGACGCAGCCCTCGCGCTGAAAGCCGAACCAGAGCAGGCTGAGACCAGCCAGGATCAACAATCCGTTCCGCGAGCGTCGGCTCAACGCCAAGTAGGTTGCCACCATCAAGGCCGCGAACAGCGCCGCGGTATCGATCAGGTCCCAAAGCGGGCTGTCGGGGGCGGGAGCCGGGGTCTCGGGCATCTTGTGATAGGTGAAGTCGGGCGGCGGAAAGCGCTCTTCGCCCGAAACCGATCCGCCCGGCAGCAACAGCGCCGCCAGCGCGGGGATGATCACCACGGCCCACAACGAGGCACGCGGCCGCTGGATGCGAAAACGTGAGGCATCGCCGCCCGCCTCCCGGCCGCCCCGTTCCGCGGCTCCGCTGGGAAGCGCGCGGAGCGATTCGCCTTCGGTCGGTCGGCATCTGCTCCATGGCTGGGAATCTAGTAATTGCATAAGGACCCCGGAATCTTCGTCGGCGTCACCGCCGGGTGTCTCGTCACGGCCGTCGGCGTCCCTGAAGGTGGGTCGCGCTCGGCTGGGATCGCCGCCGGCTATGCCGGCCGGATGCGATGTTTGAACAAATACGGTTGCGAGGCCGGCACGCGGACGAAGGCCTGGGAGGGGCAAGCGACCGCAATCGAGCACTCGTGGCAATTCAGGCAGCGATCGTGCCGCACCTGAAGATACAGGGAGGCGTTCCCGAACGCGGCGCAGCCCACCACGCATTTTCCGCAGGCGATGCACAAGTCCTCGTCGATGGTGTATTCGTAATACGGTTCTTCCACGGCGCGGCGCACGATCGCCCCGGTGGGACAAAGTTGATTTTCGGCCGCCGTATTCAGGGCTGCCGGTTCCGGGGGAAAGTAGCCGGTGCACAGGTCGCAATACCCGCACATGGGGAAGCTGTTGACGCACTTGACCGCCGAATCTTGCAGGACGCAGTGCGTGGCGCAATTGCCGCAGGCGATGCACTTGTAGGGATCGATCTGCCAGAGGAGGAGGTCGCGGCGCCCCTGCTTGCCCAGGAGATACCCCCCCAGCCCTCCGACGCCCAGCAACGCCGCCATCTGCAAACCGTCACGAAGAACATCCCTTCGCGAAACATGCGTGTCCGAGTTTGCCATCATCCACCTCGATGAACCGCCTTGGCGTCATGGCCGCCGGGAAATGTCCCGGTCGCGGGGCCGGGACCGTCCCCTTCAGGTCGCCCCTTGATGTCTGCCGTTCGTATTGGCCCGTGCTGCGCCGACGTGGCCATCGCTTCTAGCGCCGTGCTGCGTATCGCTCCCAGCACCGCCGTTCGTATCGCCCCCAGCGCCATGGTGGTCGCCGCGCCCTTGTGCCTCGCGATACGATTGAGCAGCGGGGAGCCGGCAAGTCGCACGGATCGCGCAGCGTTGGCAGACGGGCCGGGGACAAGTCACCCCTGCCCCCCGCCGACCTAGACTCAGGTACGCCCCTCCCCCGACCAGGAGCGAAGCCGCGGTCCATCGCGCGGCGCCGACGAGCCACTCGCGCCGCCCCGTGATGCCACTCGATGCGGCCGTTGCCAAGGTTGGTCGTGTCATCGGCTTCGATCTCCCTTCGGTTTGCTCGCAGGCGCGGAAGGCTTGCCGCGCTTCATGGGGCCGCTTCCTCGGAGGCCGCCCCGCCGGCATCCTCCGCGGTTTCGTTTCGCTCCGATGCCGCTGCGTCGTCGGCAGTCTTCGGCTCGAACACGAAGACCTTCCGCCGCCCGGAATCCAGCACCACGATCCTGCCCCGCGAATCGGCCGCCAGGTCGGGTACGGGAGTCCGCTCGTCCTCTCGCGTCTCGGTACTCAGGGAGCCGGTATCGCCGAAGAAGTTCGGCCCGGCCACCCAGCCCCGAAACTCGCCTTGCGGCGAAAAGACCTTGATCCTCAGCAGGCCTTTTTCCAAGGTCACGGTCGAACCGTCGGGCAGCAAGGCGATGTGAGCGGGGTTGCAGCACCCGCAAAAGCCGTCCTTCCCCAAACCCGCCTTACCCCAGAAGAACTCCAGGTCGCCCGACGGACGATAATATTCCACACGATGCGCGCCCGGATTGACCACGCGGAGCTGGCCGTCGCTTCCCCACGCGACGTCCAGGTAAGGGCTGGGAACGACCAGGCCCAGGATGCCCCGATCGCGGTCGCGCTGCGCCAATTGTCCGATGAACTCGCCTTGAAAATCCACATGATGAACCACGCGGTTGCCGGCATCGGCGACGAACACCCCATCCTCCGCAACAGCCAAGGAAGTGATCAGGGCCTTATCGCCGAAGGAGTTCCAGCGGCCGAGCGGCTTGCCCGACTCGTCCCAAAGGGTTACTTCGCTCCCCGAAGCGCAAAGGATCGTTTTTCGGGGTTCGCCACCGGATCGCGGAATATCTGCGACGGCCAGGCAGCGGATCGGCCCGGGGATCGCGGTCGTCTGCTCGCGGTCGCCGCGAGGGGAATAGCGTTCCACGCCGCCCTCGCCACCGACCCAGACGGCGTCATCACCGCCCACAAACAGGGCGCTGGGCTGCGTCCAACCCACCTCCCATTGCGCAATCAGGCGGTATGCGGCCGCCTCTTCCGGCACGTGCCGGTAGTCGTCCAGCGAGTAGTCGAAACTCCCGGGAAAGGCGTTTTGCCGCGGGCTGCGCAAGCGGTTGCGGTAAGACAACGCAGCCAAGACGGCAACCGCGATCGCCGCGCTCACCATGGCCACGATCCACCAGGGCCACGCCCGACCGCAGCGATCGGATGGCCGGGCTAGCACACGGCCGAACAACCTTGAGGCTCGTCGCATGTCGCCGCCTCGCTTGAAAACGATGCTTCCCCTGTCGCCAATCCCGTCCCCAGCCCGACCCTTCAACCGCCGGGCGGCAAGGCCAGGCATACCAACTCCGTCATGCTCCGCACCAAGAAATAACCCGGCACAAACGCCGGAGGCCCCCAGCAATCGTGGCCTTCCAGCACCCGCGCTTGCCCGATCAGCCGAAACTCGTTCGGATCGGCGGCCATGGCCGACAACAATCCGTCGTCATCCAGCGCCAACAGCACGCCGTTGATGATCACGTACGGTCCCAGGCCGAAGCGGTGTTGCGACCCGCTGCTCCAGCGCTGATTGCCCTCCAGATCCAAGCACACCATTTGCTTGTCTTTTTCCCGCACGCCGTAGATGAATCCTTCGTAAAAGATAGGGGTTTGCTGCGTGGAACCGAATTGGGCGGGGGAAAGCCGAAACAGGATGTCCGGCTCGATCCTCCCATCCCCGCCCTTCAGTTGCATCATCAACGCGCCCGAATCGTAACCCCCGCAGAAAAAAATGCGTCCGTCGGGGAGCGGCAGGGGAGAGGGCACCGTGGCCAAGCTGATCTTCCACTCCGTCGTGTCCCAGACGATTCGGCCATCCGCCGCGTCCACCGCCACGACCCCGCCCGAAGCGCAGTAAACGTACAACCGGCGACTCTGGAACTCGACCGGCACCACGGACGAATGGGTCATCTTCCAGTCGCGGGGATTCGGCGTCCGCCAAAGCACCTTGCCGTCTGCGAGATCGAGCGCGGCGAGCAGGGCCTCGGGGCCGCCTGGCGCCAGGATCAGTCGCTCGCCGTCCACCAGTGGGCATTGACCGGCGTACCACGGCGGTACCGTGGCACCGAATTCCGCGACCATGTCGATCAGCCACTGCGGCTCGCCGGTCAGACGATCCAGGCAGGCCACGTGACATTTCGGCCCGATCGTCACGACATATTTGTCGGTCACCGTGGGGATCGTGCGTGACATGCCGTGATTCCGCTTGATGGCATTGGGATAGCGGAACTGCCAAATGTCCGCACCGTCGGCCAGCGATAGGCAGCGGACAACGTCCTCCTCTTTCTCACGGTCGTAGTCGATCAAATAAACGCGCCCCTCCTTGATGGCCGGTGACGCGAAGCCCTCGCCGAGCGCGACGCTCCACCGTTTGACTGGGCCAGCCTCACCCCAGGGTGGATCGAGCGAGAAGTCGCTCGACTGAAACATGGCGTCTCCCCTCGGACCACGGAAGCGGGGCCACTCTCCGGGGATGTCGGCCGGCGAACCGCTGCCCGCTGCGAGCGTCCCTTTCAGAGCCGCCTTGCTGGTGGCCGCCACCGCCGCGCCCACCGGCTTGTCCAACCCCGGTATCCGCTTGAGCAACTGTGGCCGCGGTACAGCCGTCAACCATGCCGCAAAGGCAACCACGGCGGCAACGGCCGTCACGCTCGGAACCAAAATCGGCATCACACGGTGTGCCATGAGTCGGCCCGTGCCGGGTTGGAGGCGGGAATGCGCAAGTACTCCACGGATCGCTGCGCCTGACGCCTCATGAACGCGAATATCTCGATCCACGACCGCGCGACATCGCTCCCATACCAATATATCAACCGGTCGGAAAAGCGGCGATCCAGAGAAGGAAATCGCGGAGCGAACTCTGAGAAGGCCGATATTTAACGCAATTCTCGAATCCGAATATTGCGAAACTCGACCTGCATCGGCGGGCCTTGATGAAGCTGAAGGGCGATGATGCCCTCCTTCGCTCCCACCGCGTCTTTCTCCTCGTAATCCACGGTGGTGAAGCCGTTGATCTCCAGCCGGATATGCGGCCCATCGCAAGTAATCGTGTACTCGTTCCAATCGCCGCTTTTGACGTGTTTGGCGACCTCCTCGGGATTCACATCGGCCAGAATCCCTCGCCCGCGCTCTTCGTACAAGATGCCCATGTAGCGCTTTTCGGCCATGTCCGCCTGATAGCCTTTGACGATGAAATCATCCATCCGCTCGCTGCGAATTTGCACGCCCGAGTTGTGATTCCGCAATTTGAACTCCAACTTCAGGACGAAGTTGGCGTACCTCTTGGTGCTGCATAGGAAGGTGTTGTGCTCGGCCTTGGCCTGGTCGGTGCTGCCAACGATCACGCCGTCCTTGACCGACCAGAAGCGGGAATCGCCCTCCCAGCCACTCAGCGTCTTGCCGTCGAACAGGGGCACGAAGCCCTCTTCAGTGGGCTTCTCCGCCTGCGCGGCGGAAAGGCCCGTCGCCAGGACCACGGCCGCGGCGGAAATCAGTGAGACATAAATCGGGCGAAGGTGCATCGTCATGCCTGCTCTCCTTGTTGAGGGCTATGCTGAAGAACAAAGAACAACGAGAAACCATGATGCCGGGGCCACGACCGGCTATCTGCTAGGACCGCAGAAGATCGGCAAGCCAGCAAACCACGATCCACCTGCCAACATACTTCGCCGCCGCCGATTTCTCAAGGAACCTCTGAGCGAGCATCGGGAACGTCTCAAGGATCCTTCGAAGCGTCCGAACAAACCTCGTTGCTTCACACATCCTTTCCGTAATAGCTCAGCCGGAGACGGTTACGCCCTTCGTGACTCGCTATTTGCCCCAGCGACACGATGCCGGATCACCGTATTGGCACGCTACCGGCCCGGGATTACGGCGTCAGGCGAAGGCAAGCGTAACGAAGCACCATCGGCTCACCCTCGGTCGGGCCGAGCACGTCCAGCGTCCATGACGGCGAGGCTCCTGCCCGAGGCGTGGCCGTATAAAACGAACTCAGCGGCTTTTGCAACGGCACGCGGACGGACGGCCCCGGCTGACCGTCGGGCAAGATCTCGAACAATTGATTTTCGCCCGGCGATGCAGCGTTCAACCCAACCTCCTGGGCATGGCAAAAGACGAACAAGCGATCGGTCGGTGTGATCCAGAATCGGGCGAACGAGCAGAGCATGCCCGGCTGACCCTCGACCGCCACGAACAGCGTCTTCCGCAGGACGACGGCACCGTCGCGAATCACCACATAATTCAGGGCATGGGACTGCTTTTCACCCGGGAAAAACTTTTCGCGGAGCCGGGTGTCGATGGCCCGCTCCACCCAGAGGATGTGGACGTTACCGTGTGGATCGACCCAAAGGTCGAGCGGACGAATCCAACCGCAAGTTTTTTCGCGGGATGCGATCTCCAGCCAAGGCTCGAACTTGCCAGTGGCAATGTCCTTCGACCAGACGTAGAACAGGCGGCGAAAGCCGTAGTCCCATTCCTGGCCCGTCAATTGTCTCTTGTACTCCCGCCAGGCTGAATTGGGTTCCACAATATCGCTCACGCCGCAGAAGTGCACTTGCCGATCCTTGAGCGCCACGGTCGGATAGCATACGCGGATGGGTTGAGGTTTTTCGTACTCTGCCCCGAACGGCCAAATCAATCGCCCCTGCGCCGACCACTTGCCTTGCGCATCCCGAAAACTCCATTCGGCGTGCGTGTATCCAACGTTCTGAAACAGGATCAGCTCGCGCTGCTGGCCGTCGGCGGCAAAGCTGCGATATGAGTGCTCGGAAAAGGGAGGCTCTCCATCCCACTTCGGAAGAATGGTGTGATACGGCTCATGCGGGCGAGCAGGGTCGAATTGCAGGATCTCTGGCCGGGAGGGACCGGCCCTGACGTTCGGCTCGCTGACGAGGGTGGGGTTCACCGACATGAAAAGCGGGCCATCTGGAAACACTGCCAAGGGGCAAGGCTCACGCGTCCGCCCAGCAGGATCGGCTTGCACCTGTACCCAGCCCCCCTCACCTCGTTCGAACAACAACCAGCGGCAGTTGTTCAAGGGCTGAACATCCGTTAACGTCTCCAGTCCGCTGGCGAAGACGCGATCCCCCAGCCGGACCAAACAGGTCGATCCGCTAGCCCACATCGGCCCGGCCCCGTTGTCGGCGGGAGTAACGCGATAGACTTCTTCTTCCGCAACCACAGCGACCTGCGGCGGAGCCGCGGGCAACGACCCAGATCGTCCCAAGCTCAAGACGCTCAGCGCCACACCCGTCAGAAACAAAACGCGTTGCATCGGTACCCCCCTTCCTTCGTGGCCCGCCAGAGAAGTCATTTTCCTTGGAAACCTCTGCGGAAACCTCTGCACACTTGGCCGTGGCTTCAGTATACTCGCACGGCCGTTTGTGGCAATCACGATCAAACCCCGAGGAAGACGTAGAATAGAGAATCAGCCAAGCAGGAAATCGGACAATACTAGGGAATCAGGTAATACTAAGGAGTCGGGTAATGGTCATGGCAGGGAAGAATGGCGAGGCTCAGCGTGGCCTGCTGCCCGAAAACGGGTCCATGTGTTATGAGAGGATCTGGAGCCTTGGAGCGCGGAAAGGCGACTCGCGAACATGCGACGCAGAAAGCGACACCCACCGGAGCAGATTGTCCGCCACACCCATCGCTGCGCGCTGGGCGTGCCACCCGTTTCGCTGAGGCTGCAAAGACTAGCGTTCATTTAGCACCCAGCGCGGGTGTAAACGCAAAATGGCGGACTCGTCCGCCGCGGTTCTTGCCGCCAAGGTGTGGGGCGGGTTGCGAGGACGATCGGCTCAAGAACTTGCGTCGGGGTCAGAGCTTCAACACATCGCGCATGGAATAGCGGCCGGGGGGTTGATGCGTCAAAAACTTGGCCGCCGCCAAGGCCCCTTTGGCGTAGGCGTCGCGATTGGTGGCCCGAACGATGATCTCCACCGCCTCCCCCAACATACCGAAGACGATGTCGTGCTCGCCCGGATTGTCGCCCACGCGAACGGCATGGTAGCCGATTTCCAGGCGTGATCGGGGTCCGGGGCGTCCTTCCCGGCCGTGCCGATGGACGGTCTGCCCCATCTCGCCGCTGATCACGCGCCCGAACTCCAGCGCCGTGCCGCTGGGAGCATCCTCCTTGTAGCGATGGTGCCGTTCCAGGATTTCCACATCGGCATCGTGGTCTTTGAGCGCTGCTGCGGCTATCTGGGCCAATTTCAGGGCCAGATTGACGGCCAGGCTCATGTTGGGCGATTGGAGGACGGCGATTTCCCGGGACAACGCTTCGAGACGTTGCTGCTGCTCGGCGGAGATGCCCGTCGTGGCGAAGACCAGCGGCAAGCGGTTCTCGCGGCACATGGCCAGCACCTGGTCCGTGGCATGAGGGGAGGAGAAGTCGATGGCCACGTCCGCCGGGGTACTGAGATCGGGGCGGAGCATGACCCCCAGCGGTCCCACGCCCGCTGCCACCCCAGCATCTTGGCCCACCTGGGGGTGATCGGGGGAGTCCAGGGCGGCCGCCACCATCAAGTCGGGGTCGGCCGCGGCCAAGGCGATGATCCGCCGTCCCATGCGACCCGCCGCCCCAATCACCGCAAGGCGCGTTTTTCCCATGATCCAGACATCCTCCCTTCCTGCATCGCTGCCCAAAACCGATCCCGGCTATCTCCGCTCCAGCATACCAATCCAGCGCCGCCGCAATCTACTCCCACGGGCTGTTGATCGCGGTTGCTAACGTATTCTCCCCTCGGGCCTGGGCTGCGACCTTTCGGGAAGCGTTACGATGGTCTCCACCTCGGGCTGACGACTGAGGGTTCCACCTCGGGCTTACGCCCGAGGCTCATGGTTCACGCGAGAGACTCACGGCTTACGCATGAGGCTCGGATAACATTCGAGGCTTGGTTCCCCAATGGCGGGCAAGGCTTTCAGCCGTACAGTTCGATAGCCCGAATGATCTCGTTCAGGTCGTTGGCGACGGAGACCGCACGGTTGGCGAACGTGGCGCGCCGGACTCCGCGGCTCCCCAAAACTTTGTCGAACAGGTCCTGGTCCGTGGTGTGGTAGGCGACGGTGGCCGTGGGATCCTTGAGCTGATGGCCGGTCAAGATGCAGACCACGCGTTCCTCCGGCCCGATGACGCCCTCGGCAACCAATCGTTTCAGCCCGGCGACGCTGGCCGCGCTGGCGGGCTCGCATCCCAATCCGCCGGCGCCGACCTGGGCCTTGGCATCCAGGATTTCCTGGTCCGTCACCTCGCGGACAACGCCGCGACAGGTGTCCAGGGCGCGCAGGCATTTGGTGAGATTGACGGGCCGATTGATCTCGATGGCGCTGGCGATGGTTTCGGCCCGCCGCTGTTGGCGATCCATATCCTCATAATATTGCCGAATCAACAGGGGATCGGGGCGGCCTCCGTTCCAGCGCAGCCCTTGATGCTCGAACAGGTTGTACAGGGTGTCGGCGCCGGCAGCGTTGATGACCGCCAATCGCGGGGCCCGCGGTATAAGCTCCAACTCCAAAAGCTCACGGAAGGCCTTTCCGAAGGCGCTGGAGTTGCCCAAGTTCCCGCCGGGGACGATGATCCAGTCGGGGACTTCCCAGCCCAGGGCCTCCAAGACGCGGAACATGATCGTCTTTTGGCCTTCCAGGCGGAAGGGGTTGACGCTGTTGACCAGGTAGATGCCCAATTGTTGGCTGACTTCCTTGACGCGCCGCATGGCATCGTCGAAGTCGCCCGCAACCTGCACCGTCAAGGCGCCGTAGTCCAGCGCTTGCGAGAGCTTGCCGTAGGCGATCTTGCCGGAACCGACGAAGATCACCGCCCGCATCAAACGTGTAACGGCACAGTAGAGGGCCAGCGAAGCGCTGGTATTGCCCGTCGAGGCGCAGGCCGCCTTTTTGGCGCCGGTCAGCCGAGAATGGGTAAAGGCGGCCGACATCCCGTTATCCTTGAAGCTCCCCGATGGATTCATCCCCTCGTATTGCAAGAACAGGCGGCCGGCATCGAGACCGACGTACCGCGCCACCTGGTCCGAGCGTTGCAGCAGGGTCTGGCCCTCGCCAATGGTGACGCAGTCCCCGCGGGGAGCAAAAGGGAGGAGGGCATGGAACCGCCAGACGCCGCTGAAGGAATGAGGGTCTCCGCGCCGCGACCAGTGCGTCTCGAACTCGCGAAGACTCCGCGGCGGCGCGAGCCGATCCCATTCGTAGGATACCTCCAGCAACGCACCACAGCGGGGACAGCCGACATGGATTTCTTCCGCGCCGTAGGTGGCCCCGCAGTCGGGCGAAGTGCAGCGTTGAAACGCGAATTCGTTGGGTCGGATGGCGTGCTCCCCTTCTCGGCAAAGGTCCCCCGGTGCGCAATCATACCTCCCGCCGCAACAACCCGGCGGATCGGCTAACTTGCATCATATAGCCCGAAAGGGCGGACAACGCAAGATGGGCCAGCCAAACCGAGGGATTCTGGACATCCCCTCCGGGATCGCGCGACCGCCACCGCGAAGCACCATCCCCCGACAACTCCGGCACCGTAAAGCACCATCCCCTCAGAACTCCGGCACTGTGACGCGATGCCTCCCGAGGTCTCTGGCACCGCAAAGCACTGCCTACAGAAGTTTCCGCCCCCAACCGGAGGCCGATCATCGGACATCTTGGGGGATCATGCCGCGTCTGAGACAGATCGGGCCGGGCACATCGCGCACTCGTGGGCAGCGTGCGACATGGCGGGCCACGCTGCCGCATCGGCGTACACTGCGATATCCTAGCATAGGCCACACCACCGGAAGGCTGGCAGAGGGCCGGTGAATGCGCAAGAAACCCCTTTTCCCCCTCAACTTGGCGATACCTTTATCCCCAGATTATAACTAATACTTTAAAAAAAGGGCTGGGCCGCTCAGCGCCAGACGGCAGGCGGGGCCTCGTGCAAAAGGGCCACGGCCGCCAGAAGGTGCGGCGTGGGCCGTCCAAGCTTTCCCAATGCAACGTGCGAACGATTCAACGTTTCATGAGGTAGAACGCGTAGAGGGCAGTTGTCTTTCAAACTGAAAACAGGTGAGATTCGCGTCACTTTGCACCTGTGTTTTTTCGATAACCCACCCTCGGAAATCCATCATCCCCGTGGCAACCCTTTTTATCACTATCCTCGTGGTCGCATCGATCGCCCTTCAGGCGATTGCCGCCGGGCTGGCGTGGTACGCCGCGCGGGAATCCCGGATCGGGTGGCCCTGGCTCTTGGTCTGTGCCGCCTTGGTTCTGATGGGCGTTCGGCGAGGCCTGGCCCTCGGTGAGTGGTGGGTCGCCGGCGTGCAGCCGGTCCCGCTCCCAGAGATCGTCGCGCTGATAATCTCCCTCCTGACGCTGCTTGGTGTGTGGGGCCTTCGCCCAAGCCTCGCCTCTGCCCACCGCTACTCGACCTTCCTGGCGATGGAGGCGCATCGCCTGAACAGCGTTCTCGAAGGGCTGCCCGGCCTGGTCTATCGCTGCCGCAACGACCCTCAGTGGACGATGGAGTACATCAGTCAGGGTTGCCGATCCTTGACGGGTTACACACCAGAGGACCTGCTGGGCAATCGACGCATCTCCTATGCCGAGCTGATCGAGCCGGAAGATCGGGAGCCGGTGTATCGGGCCGTACAAGAGGCGCTGGCGGAACGTCGCCCGTACCGCCTGGTCTATCGCATTCGCGATGCCAACGGTGCCGTCAAATGGGTCTGGGAGCAAGGGGAGGGCATATTCGATCGCGAAGGTGAACTCCTCTACCTCCACGGCTACATCTCCGACGTCACCGAGTGGCAGAGGATTCAAGAGGAATTGGAACGGGCAAAGTCTGCCTGGGAACAAGATCGCGAGGTATGGCAGCAGGAGGAACACCGCCTGCTCAACGAGTGGGTACAACGCACCGATCACCTCAGCGAAATCTTGGCCTACGAGATTCACGATGGCTTCGTCCAACAAGCCTCGGCGGCCCTGATGCACTTGCAGTCTTTGGGATACGTCCAGCGGGAGCGCCCCGACGAAGCCGCAGCGGTGCTGGATCGGGCGGTCCGCCTGCTTCGCGAGGCGATCGACGAGGCCCGGCGGATGATCGATGGCTTGCGGCCGGTAGCCCTCGATCGGGGCACACTCTTCGATGCCCTGCGCGATCTCTGCCGCCAATTGAGTGAACCAAGCGGCATCTCGATCCGCTTCACCTCCGATGCCGAGATGCTCCGTTTGGCCCCGCCCATCGAAAACAACGTGTACCGCACCGTGCAAGAGGCAGTCCAGAACGCCGTGCACCACAGCGATTCGCGGGAGATCGACGTTCGCGTGACCCACGAGGGAAACCAGTTGCGGATTCTGGTCCGCGACTGGGGAAAGGGTTTCGATATGTCGCAGGCCCATCCCAGGCACTTCGGCCTGTCCGCTATTCGCGATCGCGCGCGGATGCTGGGCGGTACCGCATCCATCGTCTCGGCTCCCGGCCAGGGGACCACGGTCTGCGTGACGATTCCGCTAAATACCGGGTCGCCCTCGGCAGGGAGTTCCCCGAACGTGGCCCCCGCCCCGTTCTCGGAGCCGACCTCCTCGAACCACGGTTGACGCCCGGCGCCGCCAGCCACCACCAAGCCCGCCGCTAATGGAGCCACCAGTCGGCAGGCGACGCGGGCAGGCCGATCGTTCGCGAATCCCCTCCATCGCTGAGGCAAGCCTTACGAAGCATCGCAAGCGATTGCAACCATGCCAAACACTCTCTGCTCCTCGATAGCGCCACGCCATCCCGCAGCATGACCCGCACCCGCGTATCGCGATCCGAGGATCCGCCAATCACGGAGGGAGGGGAAAAACCACGCCCACCAGCAGGTTCTTCACGACCAGGTTATCTGCGCAAATGTGTCATCTTTTTGCGCAATATTTGCTTGTCCAACAAGATCATCGAAGCATAATGGAGCGCAGGGAGTGTGTGTTCCACGTCAAGTGAGACACTACACATAAGCAGTGGTTGGTCATGAGGCCGATTTCCTGACGCATTGAGAATAGCTCAGGCAGGGCCTGCTTGAGCGAAAAAGTTTCAACTTTTGTCCAACTCTGGAGGTACGCACTATGACTCAGCAAAAGCCATTACTGATGTTGGCCGCGGCGGGCTTGATCGTATTCGGCTCCGCGGCTCAGGGGGCCATCATCTCGCACCGCTACAGCTTCGACGGGAATGCCAACGACTCTGTCGGCAATGCCGACCTGACGCTCAATGGCAGTGCTGCGATCAGCGGCAGCGTGCTGGATCTGCCTGGTGGAACCACCCGCACCAACAACGCATCTGCCACCGGGGGATCGCTTACGGAATTGGCCAGCACGATCAACAGCAGCAGCGCCATCACCATAGAAGCCTGGTTCAACCAGGACGCCCAAACCGGCTGGGCGAAGATATTCATGGCCGGTAACAGTACTGGCGAATACGAATACTTGGACATCACGCCGTATCGTGGGAACACGACACAATTGGGAATCACGATCAATGACTCGTCCCATGATGAGGCCGTATTGGGCAGCCAAACGCTAGGCACCGACACCGAGCACTACGTGGCAGCGATCTGGGATACGACCACGGGCTACATGTCGATCACCGTGGGCCAGGTTGGAGGCACGCTGACCACCTACACCGCGACCATGGGTGGGAACACGCTCGCAGACATCCCGATCAATGAGTTCTACCTTGGTTCCGCGGTCGGGTTTGGTGATCCCGACTTCAACGGCCAGATCGATGAGTTGCGGATCTGGAAAGGCGTGCTGACGGGTGATGAGATTACGCGCAACTTCGAGGCCGGCCCGAATTCCATCGTTCCGGAGCCGAGCACGGTGATGGGCATGTCATCCTTGTTGGCCTCGATGGGCATCGGCGCTGCCTGGCGACGCATACGCGTTGCCCGTCGGCGACACAAAGGCTGACTAGGCCAACAACACGCGTCGAACCATCGGGCCGCGCCGCATTTGAGCCTACAAGGAAGCAGGGTAAAACTGTTCACGGGGGGCGTGCTTTGTCATGCCCGCCGGCCCCCCAGGGCAGCGGCCCGACGAGCGTAATTTATAGCCGATCATACGGGCTCTCGTCACCGGCAAACGGGTCGTTTTCTTGTCATTTCGAGCAAAGTGCCTGTCATTTCGAGCGGAGCGAGAAATCTTGCGCAGCGGGAAGTCCTCTCGGCAGAGGCAAGATTTCTCCCCGCTACCGCTCGTCGAGATGACAATCGTGACAGTCGTCGAAATGACGCTGCTGGCGATCGTCGAATTGCCACTCCTGACGCTCGTCGCACTGGCTTGCCCCGGTTTTTTGTACCACGTGTTATGCGAGTTCGCTCCGGGTAGCAGGCGATAGATCAAGTGCAGGGGATGGGCTGGGGTTGGGTGGCCGAGGGGTGAGCGTAGCGAAGTCCGAACCCGCACAACCGGCGGCAAATTCGGCCGTCGCACCGGATGTGGATTTTGGTCGAGAAGCCCCGCGGGACCAGCCGCTTACAGCGGCAGCCAGCCGGAACCGATAACCAGCGTCGTGTGGACGGGGGGCGACACCTCATCCATATGATCCGCCCCGCCCGTGCTATCGCGGAGCTTGACCGTCTCGAAAAGCTCCACTTGATGCCGCAGCACACGCCCCCCCGAGGAGTCCACTCGATACAGCCGAATGATGTCCCCCACCACCTCCGCCAGCTCATCACCAGGGGTGTCCCACAACGCGGCCTTGTCCGATCCCGCAGAGGGCACGCCTCCGTCTCCCGCCTGGGCAAAGACCTGATCGAAATAACGCGCCGTGATGCGGTACCTCCCCCCCCAGTCACCTGATCGAACATCTCGCTCTTGTTGGACTTGCCGTGGAACTCGTCCTTCAGCGGTGAATCATAGAGAGTTGCCACGTCCGTCCCACCAGAAATGGCATACGCCGTGATAAACGCCACGTCCCGAAGCTCCACAGCGAACCCCAGCCCCGAGAATTGCGCCAGCCCGTAGCGCGCCTGAAGCCGATCCTCGCCCTCCGAGCCCCACAGGATGGCCTGATCGTTCTCTCCCGAGGCGAACACGGCCACCTCCTCCGCCAGCTTCGCCCGATGATAAAGCACGCCGGGCACAATCACCTTCGCGTGATGGTATTGCGGCTCCGACTTGAACTTGACGACCAACTCCCCGCTAGCGTCCACACGGTGATCGTAAAACTCCACCCGATCCTGGCCGCCTGAAGTGGCGTAAAAATGAACCTCCTCTACTTCGTGCCAATCCATCGGTGGGGCTGAACCGCCGCTGTCCCAATCACCCACACCGGGATAGAGCCGCACCGTATCGTTCCCCGCCCCGTCGCGGAGGATGATCGCGTCCCACCCGGTCCCCGCCTCGAAGCGGAACAAGGCGGCTTGGCTGGGACTGGGCAGGGAATAGGCGACTCCGTTGATGGTCACCGTGCCACTGGCCCCATTCACCTCCAGCAGGTCCGCCCCCGACGTGCCAAAGCCGATCCAGCCGGAGGGATCTTGCACGAGCAGATTCGCGAGCCGCAGGTCGAAAGACGTCGCATTGCCACGCAGATCGAGGAAGTACTCCTGACCGCCGACGACCTCCCCATCCAAGCGCGGCGCCGCGGCAGGGAAGGCAAACTCCGCCAAGGGCACGTCGCTCGGTTCGCCGAGAGGGTTGTGATCGTAAAGCCGGGCAGACAGCTCCGCCCCTCCCACCAGATTCAGGGCCTCCACCGTCAAGACACCACTCCGCGTTGGCACCAACCGGAATAGCCGCTCTCCCAATGCCCCCATCGTCAGGTCGGGCAATACCACAAGGTCGGTGTCTCCCAGCTCTTCCAACGGCGGAGATGGAGTAACCCGCAGCAAGAAGCCGTCGCGAACCCCTTGGAATGCGTCGGGCGGAACGAGGAATGGCCAATCCGATGAGGCTGTTCCCCCGACCACGAGGACCGCACCGGAGCCGCCGTCGATTACAGTTCGGGCGGAGTCGAGATCGCCACCGCCCAAATAGGTCTTCCAGTCGGGCGTACCGTCAGCCCTGAGCCGGAGGAGGCAACCGTCGGTGGTGCCATTCAGGGTGTCATCGAGGCCGCCGCTGCACCAGTTGGGCGAGTAGGTGGTGCCCGCCAAAAAGACCCCGTCGTCAGGGCGTACCAACAGTCGGCCGCTCTGTTCGTCGAGGGTGCCGCCCAACAGCGTCGTCCAGGCGACGGAGCTGCCGTCGTCGGCGAGGGAGGTCACAAACAGGTCCTTGCCGCCAGCGTAGGTCCCGGTGGTGATGCCGATCGGCCAATCACCGGATTGAGTCTCACCGGCAATCACGATTCGGCCGGAGGGGTCCGTGGCGACAGACGCGGCGCTATCCTCGCCCGATCCGCCCAGGTAAGTGGACCACCATCTCTGCCCGCTCGCGGACGCCCTCAGGGCATAGCCGTCGAAGGCCCCGCCGAGATAGTTGGTTTGCACACCGCCGTGGACCCAGCCGGAGGAAGACGTCTTTCCCACGACCACGACGTCGCCATTCGAGGATAAGACCAGGTCGGTGGCGGTGTCCCATGCGTTGCCGCCCAGATAGCTGGCCCACAATCGCGCCCCGTTGGGGGACAACTTCGCCAGAAAGCCGTCGAATATCCCGCCGTTATAGCTGGAGTCGAAGCCCAGATAACCCCAACCGGAGGAGCCGGTCGTGCCGGCCACGAAGATATTGCCGCCAGCATCGAGTGTCAGGGCCTCGGCGCCGTCGTAGGCCGTTCCCCCCAGGTACGTGGACCACACGTGCATTCCCTGCGAGGAGATTTTGGCCACAAAGGCATCGCCGTAACCGCCGTAGGCAGTATCGTATCCACCAGAGACCCAGCCGGCCGATCGCGTGACCCCGGCCACGAAGACGTTGCCTTGAGCATCGACGGCCAGGCCCCGCGCCCCGTCATCGCCATCCCCGCCCAGGTAGGTAGACCACACCAAGGCACCGGGAGCCGTGAGTTTGGCGACGAAGGCATCCCCGCTGCCTCCCCACGTGCTGTCGAATCCACCGGCGATCCAACCAGCCGAATACGTGGTCCCGGCAACAATCCAATTTCCCTCGGCATCGCGTGCCACGGCCGAGATTTCGTCCCAATCCGTACCGCCCAGCAGACGGCTCGTGCCAACCGACCCGGCGGCCCCGGGCGAGAAAGTCGTCACGAGCGGCGCCCCTGCCTGCGTGGCGGCTGCCGTGGCTGGCCCGTCCGCGCCGAACGAACCGACAAAGCCCGTCCCGGACTGCACCGACAAGAGACAACGCGGTTCGAGGTGTTCGCATTGCGGGCGAAGATACGGCCGCCCCGAAGCCTTGCCGAAATGCCGCGAGACGCGCCCGTTGCCCGCGTGCATTCGCCGCCGGAACCCCCAGTATCCGAAGCGCGAGCCAAGCGTCCACCATCGCCAAGGTCCCATGAATGACACCTCCTGCCCGACTTGTCAATCATTAGTTGTGCGTCCCTGGAACTCCAGACTTACGTCCGTGGCCCCGTCGATGATATTGCCGGTCGTCAGTTGTCGCACGACGAGATTGGCCACAGATCCGGAGCTGTCCCGAAACTCCAGGCACACGCGACCACCGCGGTGCGCGTAGAGCCGATGCGTGAGCGCGGCACGGTCCGCGATAAATGCCTCGAAGAGCGAGCCTTGCCGGAATACGCGCAGCTTGACCGGACGCTTCGCGTCGATCGGCACCGGCACCGTTTCCAGCACGCGGTCGACATCCCACTTGGAGATCGGCCGCAGGTCAACGCAATCAAGCCGCGGACGGAACGAGAGTTGGTAGCCTTGCAGCAGGTCCGGCGTGGCGTTGAAAAGCAGGTGGAACTCGGCATCCTCAACGTCGAGCGTCACATCGGCTTCCAGGTAGAACTCGTCCGGCCACGGGCCGAGCAGGAGCGTTCCGCCGTTCGGGTTCGAACTGCGTGCCGTTGCGCCTCCCGCCAGCTCCCACTGGCTGACCAGGGTCTGTGCGTCGTCTAGGGGGGCGCGGGCTGCGGCCGGTGCCGACGCATTCATCGCGGCAACGATCTCCTCGGCCGGCCGTTGGGTAATGGAGCCGTCCGCATGGAAAACCCATTGGCGCGGCACGGCGAGCGGGCCGCCGTAACCCCACGTGCCCAGATCGGTCTCGCCCTGGACGTCCGCGATAAACGGGAAGCTGATCCAGCGTCGGCCGTCCCAGGCCGGCCGCGAACCGGCTGCGGCGAAGCTTGATCCCAGGTCGCGGACGGGCGGACGCCGCCACGGCCCTTCGAGCGCATCGGCCACGCGGTAACGCGTATGACGCTGGAGATAGATCAGATACCACCGGTTCGCGTGCTCGATCACCTGAGGGCAGTCGGTGTGTGGCCCGATGTCCGGCGCCCACAAGGGCGGCGCGAGCCGCCAGTTCAGCAAGTCCTCGCTCTTGGCCACTCCGACGCAGCCGCCGCGTTGGGCGGGCCGATCCGGCTGGCGTGTTCCAAAGAGCATCCACCCATTTCCGCTCGGCCCGGTTGAAGAAGACGAAGGGATCGCGGAAATCCGCCGTGACATACAGCTTGTCGTCGCCGCTCACCACTGGATTGCCGGCGTGTTGCGTCCACTGTTCCAGATCTGTGCTCGTAGCCAGGCAGATGTTCTGGCTCCCCGTGTAGAAGAAGTAGTGCATCCCGCCGTGTTCCACGACGCAGCCGGTCGCGCCGCCAAAAGGCGTTGCCGGACGCCTCTCCCAATGGATAAGATCCCGTGTTGTGAAATGGCCGAAGTGCGGCATCCACATACAAAACAAGTGCCAGACGCCGTCCTTGTAGAAGGGAAACGTGTCTCCAAAGGGGCGCCCCTCGGGCAGAAAGAACGGATTCGGTGCCGCGGGAAACGCGGTCGTGGACGGAGTCGCAGCGGCGGCGAGCGTTGGCAGGCAGGCCATTCCGGCTTGGCTGACGATGAGGAAGGCCGCGAAATAGATCGGACTCCGGCTTGCCATAAGGGTTCTCCTCAGTGTCGTCACCGAAGATTATATCACGAGCGGGTACCGTCTGCCGAGCACCGTTCTCAGCAAGTTTTCCTGAAGATTGTCAGGCAATCCATATTTCCTCCCCACACGCAGCCATTCCACCACCGCAATCCGTTTCCTGAATTGCCTAGGCAAGCATTATGTTCCACTATGTTCCCGGAATTTCCCCAAGATGCTGGATGGCCTGGAACGCGGGCTTGCGCTTGCCGACCGTCCAGACGCCGTTGCGATTCTCAAGCTTGACCAGGCCGTAATGTGCCTCACCGCCCTGGGAATACGGCTCGTCGAGCAGTTCGTAAACGAAGTAGGCCTTGACGATACCGCTCTCGCGCAGCTTCGTGATCTGGTCCGTGAGGTAGTCGGCCTGGGCCTCTCCCGGGTCGTCCATGTCGCCGTTGCGACGGTTCCCTTCTGTAATCCACACCTCCTTGCCCCAGGACCTGAGTTTCTCTAGGACATTCCAAGTGCCGCTGTAGCTTTGCTTGGGTGCGGTGATGTCGCCCATGTCCGAGTACCAGTGCCAGGCGACGATCTCGAAGGGCACCACGTCGTCGACCAGGCGGTCGATGAAGCCGAAGTGAAGCCACCCGGCGCAGTTGATCATGCGTCTCGCCCCAGGGTCGCCCTCATGAATGCCTTCGGCCAATCCGCGGAGCATTTCGCACACGGCGACGTACTGGTGGAAGTCGTAGTCGGAGCGGGTCGAGCCGTCGCGATCGCCCCCGTTGGGCCACTTGGTCATCACGCGGCCATCCAACTCGTTGCTCAACTCGTAGTGGGTGATTCGGCCGCGGTAGCGTGAAGCAACGACCTTGCCGTACTCGAAGGCCAGGCGGCGAATCTCACGGATGTCGCCGTTGGCAACCGAGACATCGGGAAACAAGACTGGCAGGAGCTGGATGCCCTTCGCTTCGGCGGCGGCGACAAGTGCGTCGTGCTGGGAGAAGTCATAGCCGGGCCCCCAGTCCGTCCGGTACCAGCGGACGCCGAGTTCGCACAGAAGGTCCATCTGCTGATCGAGCGGAACGGCGCGGTAGCCTTCCTGCTGATGCGGATGGCCGTTCACGCCCAGGATGAATGGGGTATCCGGGGCGCCGGCGAATAACCAAGTGGTGATGAAGCACAGGGCCATGCAATGCATTGGACAAAAACTCCAGTTTGGCGCGATCGGTTATGTGTCGTCTGGACTTTTGCAAACTGCTCCCCTCTCCCTCTGGGAGAGGGCCAGGGGGTGAGGGTTTGGTCAAATCAGACAAACAAGGCAAACCATTTTCGCGCCTAATTGCCCACAGGCTAACCCTCTCCTAGGGGCCTAGAGGGGCTTGTGCCCCCAATTTGCAAAAGTCCAGTATTAATTGCCCTCACAGGATCAAGGTAGGGTGAATAGTGTCACCGTATCGCCCGACCCGCAGGCAATCGTCGGCCGAGGTCCACTATCGGCGAGCATCTGGACGGGCTGGGAAAACGTCACCTCGGCAGCATATTTGATTTGCCCACCCCTCGCCATGAACAGCCGGCCGCCGCCCAGCGCCAAAACTGTCCCGTCCTCGTATTGCACGGCTTGACGGAGCGTCTGGCCCAAATACGTGCGCGCTACCACTTCGCCATTGGAGGCGATGGCCAGCAGATAGCCGCTATCCAGACAGGCGAGGAGTTCTGCCGAACTGGTACACTTTAGGGCCGATTGCGGTTGCGCTTTCGCCGACGCAGAGTCAAGAGCTTGCAGACGCCACAGGCCGAGCGGCCGGGCACCACAATCGACCCGCCAACGCTCCACGTTGTTCAAGCCCACACACCGAACTTGGCCCGCAGGACCGTCCACGCCAAGCACAAGCGCTTTGTCCTTCCCAAAGAAAAGCGGCATGATCGCGGTCAAGCAGGCGGGGTGAGACCATGAAACAAGGTCGCCCCATCCCAACCGCCATGGGACACCGGCCGCGCCGGCAGCGCCGCGGTGGTCACAAATCAGGCAACTTCCATGGATCGAGGGGTCCTCGGTACCGAACAGGACCTCTTGCTTGCCATCGCCGTTAAGGTCGGCGAGGTGGAGCGTCGCGGGCGTTCCCCACTCCGAACCGCGTCGCCAAAGGATCTTGCCCTCGTCGTCAAGGCAATAGAGATGATTATCCGTCACGCCAACCAGCACTTCATGGCGTCCGTCTCCGTCCAGGTCGCCGGACTTGAGGGCGCGGACCGTCGACCGCCCATGCGTCCAACTGATGATGTAGACTGTCTCGCTGAACGGCAACTGGGTCTGCCACCGGGTCGAACCGTCCGCTCCCACGGCAACGACTTGTCCGCTGTCGTCGCCCAGGAGCGTGAGGACTTCGCTGCCCTTTTTCAGCGGCGCGATGCGCCGCACCGGAGACGTTCCAGCACGTTTCCAACGAAGCCGGCCCTGGAAGTCGACGGCCGCGACCTGGTTACGATTCGTGGCCGCGACGATGGCTTCGCCCACCTGCCGCAACGCCGTAGGCCTCCCAGCCGGAAGCCCATTCCCCGGGACCTCCTTGAAACCGAGAAGTGCCGCCTGTTTCGACGCCAGAGTTGCGGCTCCTGCGGCGGGTTGCTCGACCAGTATTCCGCCCGACACACGCCTCGATGGCGGAAGATCGAGCCGAAGATTAGCGCCCTTGCTCCGCACTGCCAAACCTCTATCGTCCAACGTCACGGTCAAATCGTCGCCGACGGACCACTGCCCCGGAGCAGTGCAGGCGACCGAGGGAGGTCTGCACTCACCGCTACCCCACGTGAAGAGCATGGGTATAATGGCCCGTCCCACTCGGCCGCCCGAAGCGATTCGCGATAAGGTGATCCGGGTCAAGGTGCCGGGCGTTGCGGCCGCGTCAATCGGGAAATCCTCGCGAACCGTCAAGTCCTGGAACAACCACTTGCCGCACGCTTCTCGCCACGCCCAATACGATCGGGACACGTCGATCGGTTCGCACGCCATGTCGGCCGCACCGAGTGCCGTAGCGCACAGCCAACATGATTGTTCGGGGCTGCCTTGCCGGCAGAGCAGGGATCGGCCCTGAAGCTCGGGGCGGCCGTGCAAGAACCATCGACTTTGAACCAACGTGAACTCCTCCGCAGGTCGCTCGGGGACCGAGATATCATCGATAACCAGGAACAGGTCCCCTCGCCGATGCACGATCCATCGCCGCCAGGGGCAGTGCCCAACCGGATCGTCCAGCACGGTGGCCGAGACGCTCAGGCCGTGCTGAGCGATACCGCCGAGCACGTTTGCGAATCGCGGCCGTCGGCCTGGTGCGATTCCGTTTCGCAGGACCTGAACTCCATTCTGGTTGTGCACCGAGGCATCACGGTCGCCCCAGTCGACAGCGCCTACCCACGTGTAACCGCCAACTCCCAGCTCCAGCACGCAGTTGGCGTTCTCGTACGCGTGATGCCCGCCGCTCATTCCGTCCAATAACAGGTACTCAGACTGACGCGAAAACCCGTCGCGAAAGACCAGTTTGTCGAAACCGTCTGGGGGACACTCCGGCACGGTGGCTCGATAGGCCTCGTCGAAGCCCGCTACGGCAAACAACCCCTCGGCACCATCTGGCGGCGGTATGCAACCACCCATAGCAAACGCCCGCAGAAACTCGTCCCCATGCCGAAACGGAATTGCGAGGGCTGCCAGAGGCACCCGACCTTCCCTGGCCGTGTCCGGCTCGCCCAGGGCAATCGTCCTGTAATAGCGCGGTTCTCCGTACATGGTCGCGGCCATAGCAAGGAGCGTCAGAGGCGCGAAACCCGATGCGCCCGGCCCGCTGAATAGCGCCCCGAATCCCCGGTTGTTCATCTGCATCTCGGCGCGGTCGGCGGCCCGGCGCAATGTTTGCGATTCGATCATCGTGCGATCGCCGATCGCCAGGGCATAGGACATCGTATTGATCATCGAAGCTTTGAACTGATGGCCGTTCGAGTCCTCCGCCGGCTTAGCGCAAGAGAACTGCCAGCGGAAGAAACGATCGACCAGGGCAAGCCCCTCCTTCGCCTCCGGCAAGCGGTGATAGCGATCGAGGTAGCGCGCGTGGATAAAATTGTCCAACGCAGCCCGCGTTGCGTGATTGTCGCGCGGATAGCTGGTTTGCGTCCCGGAAACAAAGCCGCCAAACCTGAGGCCGTCCGAACTCAGGAATACCTCGCGAATACGGTTCACCGCCGTGCGCCGATCCTCCACCGACCAGATCGGATGGTGTTCGGTCAAGAAGTAGGGCAATGTCATGTGGTGCATGAATCCGTGACTGCCGCCCCATCCGCGGCCAGAGTTGTGCTCCAGGTACTTGAGAAATCGGCGCCGGAACTCCACAAGAAACTCCTCTCGCCCGGTAAAAAGATAACCCAGCCCAGCGTGTGCAATCTGCACCTGGAGATCCCAGGTGTTGTCTTCGTGACGCCATCGGAACGTCGGGCGAACAAGCGGGTCAAGATACCGGGCGTAGACAGGCTGAAGCTCGCCGAGCTTCACCACATGCAGATACCGCAGACTGGCCTTGTCAGCCGAGCCGTCCAACGTGGCCAAAAATGCGCTGACAGCCTGTTCTGCGTCGCGGTCATCGCTATACGCCACCCGAATTACGTCGTTTCCCGTGGCGTACGGATCGACAATAGTCCGCAGCGCGTAGCCGCCAGGCGAGGGCCATGCCGCATCGGTCCAGTCATACAGTTCGAAGTACAGCCGGCGCACTGCGGCGTTGTTCCATGCATGGCCCACGGCCACCACGCATCCTCGCTCCAGCAACTGGACCAGGTCCGTCTGCTGCACCGCGCGATCCACCTTCGCCCCGTGCCGTCGAAGTGCCTCCTCAACTTTATCGACGAGCGGTGCGGGCATCCGGTCGGGCAGGCACAACGTGATTGTGCCCCCGGCAATTGGTGTGCTCCCACGGATGCGTCGCGGCTCGACTTGTTGTGTTTGGGCTGCATGGCCCGCGCGTCCGTATCCGAGCAGCCCCAACAACGTTACCAGCAGCAAAGCTTTCCCCCTGTTAGCCAGGTGCATCGTTTTCCTCCCCAGCGACAAAGAATCGTGAGTGTTCGCGGGGTTCCTGCCTTATCGTTCCCTGCCCGGACCCCTCAGCGGCAAGAAGATGACCATGATCTTGAACCAGGAAATCGCGTTTCTCAAGTGCGTCCCGACAAATGTGGACCGTTCTGGTCAAAAAGTGCCCGATTGATCCTGTTTCGGCGGGTGAGTATGGGTAACGTTCGGCCCCATAAAGGTCCGAGAAAACCGTCGCGATTGCCAAGCCGGCCGCCTGGCGACGGCGCCTAGCCGAACTAGAGGGGTGACCGTTCACGGGGTCCTTACCTATTGTCGTGGCCACCGGGACCCCACAGCG
>DYLS01000239.1 GCA_020721965.1 Blastopirellula marina
AGGTATTATTTATAAGAGGTTTTTTCACCGGCCCCGCGCATCGCCGTCAACGCGTTCAGTATCGCAGCCAACGCGATCAGGCAGGCTGTGCATCGTGCGGACAAGGGCCGTGGTGCGAAATAACAGCAATCGCTTCGCTCGCGAGTAAGCCAGCGTCGCAGAGCATGGCCCCGACCGTACCAAGGGCGAGTTCCCGCGAGATACGCCAGGTAATGCAGCAACTCGACTAGAAGAGAAGAAGGAGTCACCGGCCCGCGCAAAATGCCCGCCGGTTGGGGCTGAACCACCCTCCGCGCGGATACGCGTCGCGCTCACAGACCCGTTGATTTGGGCGAGCACGAAGCATCCGTTCCCTCCGGGATTCGCGTCTCGCCCGATATCAACTTGGTAATCAACGCCGGACACTCGTCGGCTCGCACTCGCCACTGTTGCAATGTGTCCCGTTCCCGGATGGTAACCGTACCGTCCGCGAGAGTTTGGCTATCCACGGTGATGCAGAACGGCGTGCCGATCTCATCTTGCCGCCGATATCGGCGTCCCACGGCCCCTTTTTCATCGTAGAAGACGTTGCAGAGGGGCTTGAGCGCGGCGTAGATCTCTCGGGCGATCTCCGGCATGCCATCTTTTTTGACCAGAGGGAACACCGCCGCCTTGATCGGCGCCAATCGGGGATGCAAACGCAGCACGACGCGTTTGGCAGGCTTCCCTTGTTCGTCGGGTGCTTGATCCTCTTGATAGGCCTCGCAGAGGAACGCCAGGGTGGCCCGGTCGGCCCCCGCCGAGGGCTCAATCACGTGAGGGATGAATTTTTCCCGCGTCTCATCATCGAAGTAGCTTAAATCTCGTCCGCTACCACGGTGCCTTGGCTGTCCGTCGGGGCCTAGCTCCACCACCAATCGATCCCCTTGTCGCACGAGCTTGCCTTCCATATGGCTTCGGAGATCGAAATCGCCGCGATGAGCAATACCTTCCAGCTCGCCGAAATCTCCTGGAGCCAAGAAAGGAAAGGCATACTCGACATCGGCCGTGCCGCAAGAATAATGGCTTAACTCGCTGGCCTCATGGTCGCGAAGACGCAACCGCTCGGGACTAAGCCCTAGATTGATGTACCACTGGTAACGGCGATTCCGCCAATATTCGTACCAGCCGCGCGACGTTTCCGGACGGCAAAAGAACTCGATCTCCATCTGCTCGAATTCCCGCGAGCGAAACGTGAAATTCCGCGGAGTGATCTCGTTGCGAAAACTCTTGCCGATCTGGGCGATACCAAACGGAATCTTTACCCGCGTGCTGTCTAGTACATTCTTGAAATTGACGAAAATTCCTTGAGCCGTCTCCGGGCGCAAAAAGGCGGTATTCTCTTCGCCGCTGAGTGCGCCGACATAGGTTTTGAACATCAAATTGAATTCGCGCGGCGGTGTCAGCGTGCCCAGTGTTTTGGCATCGGGAGCCAGTACGCAATCAAAGTTTTCGACCGTGGTCAGCGACACGATCGGACTTTCCCATTGCAGCGCCCCGCTCTCTTTCGCGCGGAGGCCGAAGAATTTGAGGGCCTTGTGAAGGATATCCGCCTCCGCCTCGCTTCCCACCATCTCCGTGGCAACAAAGATTCGCTGTCCGTCCTTGGAAACCCAGCGGCCCTGGACCTGATCGTGCCGATACCGCCGCTTGCTCTCGCGGCAATCGACCATGTAATCATGAAACAGGTCGTAATGGCCGGAACATTTCCAGACCTGCGGGTGCATGATGATGGTGCAATCCAAACCGACCATCGCAAAGGGTGAAGGTGCCCCCGGCGGGGCAACCAGTTCGTTGTGCGAGGTCACCATGTCACGCCACCAGGCCTCGCGGATATTGCGCTTCAAATCCACACCCAGCGGCCCATAATCCCAAAACCCATTCAGGCCGCCGTAAATCTCGCTGGACTGAAATAGGAAACCACGTCGGCGGCAAAGGGATACTATGGCATCCATATTCATATTCTGCACACTCCCAAGAAGGGCTTTTCCTATCTGGACTTTTACAACTTGTGTTCACAAGCTCCCCCCTTCCCTCGGGAGATGGTAGAGCGAAGGGAGTTTCCCGTGAGAACGGCTTTCCTTATTTTCCTGAATCGCTCAGCGTTCTAGTTTGTCGCCCTCTCTCAGAGGGAGATCAGACATTTTGCAAACGTCCAGTTCTCAAATCCCGCAAAACGGTGTACAGGCACTGGACGCGATTCGGCGGGATTTACACCACATCCGGCAACCGACCGACCGCATCTATCCGCCACACAAGACAAAAAGTCTAGTCTAACGGGCAACGGAAAAATCGTCTATCCGACTCCCGAAGCTCCGACTCTGGAAACCTCGCAAAGGCGGGAGGTTGCGTATGGTAGGAAAAATCGCACTGCCTCTAACCGGACCCGGCTGTAGGATGCTCTGCGAGCATCGCTTAAGCGCAGATTAGGGTGCTCCACGAGCAACAAGTAATCGGCAAAGGACACTGTTCATAGAACACCCTACCCGGCTGGAAGACTCGCCAGCGAGTGAGCCTCGGGCGTAAGCCCGAGGTGGAGAAAGCACCACAACGTGGTGTTTTCAAAAGTGGT
>DYLS01000240.1 GCA_020721965.1 Blastopirellula marina
ACATGCCTCGAGCCGTTCCGCAGCCTGCCGCTCGCATGCCTCGAGCCGTTCCGCAACCTGCCGCTCACATGCCTCGAGCCGTTCCGCAGCCTGCCGCTCGCATGCCTCGAGCCGTTCCGCAGCCTGCCGCTCGCATGCCTCGAGCCGTTGTTCCAGGTGATCAAGCTGCCTGGCGTGCCAGGTCAACGAGGCATCAAATGGCGCATCGCCAAGACATTCACGCCATTTGCGAAGGATACGCTGGCGCAAGTCCTCGGGGCTGTCGGCCTCACTACCCGCTGCGGGAGCACAGAACAGGCCGGTACGGTCACGGTAGCGGTAGATCGCAGATATTCCCGCCGTGGCGATGAAACCCGTATGTTGCGACACCTGCAACCAGAAATCCCAGTCCTCGAAGCGAGGCAGGGCTTCATCGAAGCGGCATGATCCTTCGTCGATGAGACGCCGGTCGAACAGGACCGCATGGATGGGCAACAGATTGGTGGCCAGCAAACGTTCTGGTGTGATGTCATAATAGGCGTAATGTCGAAGCGTCTTGCCTGCCGGATTCCTGACCACCACACCCGTATACGCAGCCGACGCCTCGGGTCGGGCGCGTATGGCCGCGACAAGTTTCTCTAGATGATCTGGCAGCAGCAGATCATCGTCGTCAAGAAAAAGGAGATACCTACCGCATGCCGCGTCTATCCCTGCGTTAGCTGCCTCCGGCCTGTTCAGCGGCCGCTCAGGGACTACTTGACGGATCAGGGGACAGTTCGCCAGATGCGGGAAATCGGCTAACACGCTGCGGCCGTATGCCGCGACCACGACGATCTCCAGAGGGCGGTAGGTCTGCGCCAGCACGCTCGCCACGGCCTGCTCGATCAGGGGGTCGCCGATGCTGCGGATTAGCACCGAGACCAGAGGTGCGTCCTGCGCATGGGCCGCCGCCAAGTGGTGGCCGTGCCGAAACAGCGGGTCCAGCGCCGGCAGGAGGCCGACAAAGCCCTGCGACCTGAGCGGCGCGAGAAAGAAGGCCTCGGCGGCCGAGGCTACCCTACCCAAGGTGAAGGCGCGAAAGCAGTCGCGCGCCCCGATCCGATTTGCATAGGGCAGCATCTGTTCCTGGCTGACAAAACACTGCATGGCCTCGCGCTTGCGGCCTGCGACAGCGGAAATATCCAGGATGTGAGAGACATGAGTCAGCCCGCCATTAGTTTCATAAAAGGCCAGGTCGGCCTCATAAGGTTCCCGCGCCAGGATCTGGATGGCCGCCAAGGCCGTCGCTTGGTGATCAGGGTGCGTGTCATCGAGGCCTGGCACAAGCACAAGATCGGGCCGGATACGTGCGCAGGCGTCCGTAAGGAATCCAGTCAGGGCCGCGTCGAGACGCAGACTGCGGTCGGCGAAGAGGCCGAATTCGACCCGGTAGCCGAGCAGGTCGGCAGCCATTGAGGACTCCAGCCGGCGCTGTTCCGTCAGCACAGGGTCGGGTGAACCTCCGGAGCCATCGGTGAGCACCAGCGCCGTGGCTTCGATGTCCGCCAACCGGGCCAGAGCCAGCAGGCCCCCGCAACCATAGACCTCGTCGTCCGGGTGCGGAGCCAGGACCAAGAGGTGCCTATACGCCTGTAAAGGGAAGGGCTTGGGGTGGGTTCGCGACTCGTCACGTACGTCGATCATGTTAGCAAACAGATTCAAGACACCAAACCCGGGTTGGCTGGATCGGTAAAAGACCGGAGCACACGGGAAATGACGATTGTGCACGGCCTGCTTGTCACCAGCAGCCGGATTGCGGAGAACGCTTCCGATACCGGCTGAATTACCACGTCGGTTTCTGTCTCAAGATCGGCGTGAGGCGTTATGATTTTCATCCCAGATTGTCCCAAATTATACACTTCAAACGCCGACCGGAATATGGTATATTTTTTTTTCATTTGAAAGGTGATGCGGAGCCATAGACGCTTTCGTGGACGATATGTATGACAGGAAGGGCGGAGACATTGGCCCAGAGGCCGACGAACCAACCTTGGAATCTGCGCTTCTCGCATCCCGGACTTTTTTGAGTAACATTGGTAAACTTACCAGCATTTTCCGTCCGGATCCACACACTCCATCTTTTTTCAGATGACCCGAGGATTTTTACAGTTCGATCACTTGGCCCAAGCGCCAGCATGGCAACATAAAAGACCCTCCCCAGGGGAAGTAATGCGTAGTAACTACTTATTATTTGATGGTCTCGTAAAAACTCGAAAAAAACAAAAAACGCGCTTTTAACATACTGAAATTACAGGGGCTGAATTCGAGAAAAAGGCCGTTTTGGGATTTTTTACGAGACCATCATTATTTAGATTCATTCAGATCCACGCTATTCAGATGCTTGACGCTGAAAACCTTCTCGCAACTATACCGAAGGGAAAAGATTCTGGGCCGTCGATCTTCTCCTGCCTCTTTTTACGCCCTAAAGATGGGAGGGACTTCGTGTTCCCACAGCGTACATGAAGATGTGCGGATGTCCCCTGAGCTCGCAATAAGCGCCAGTGGCTTGGGAAAATGCTATCACATCTATGATCGCCCCCAGGACCGGCTGA
>DYLS01000241.1 GCA_020721965.1 Blastopirellula marina
TCCTCGAGCGAGAGTGTCCCTCCAGCGTAGGTCCATAGAGCGTTACGACAAATTTACCGGTGCTCCCCGGGGTGCTCTGGTTTTCGGCCGGGGTGCAATCTATGGTGCTAGACGGCTTGCCGGGGGTTGCATCGGGTTGCAGCGATTTGCACTGGACACGGCCCGAGAGTTCGGCACAGCGTCGGCCTCCAGGGCCGACGCAAGTGGCGGAGCATCGGATTACGTCGCCGATGCAAGTGGCGGAGTGTCGGATTGCATAACCGGCACAACTGCCGAAGTATGAGATTTCGTGGCCGACGCAAGTGGCGGAGCGGGCTAGAGATATCGCACGAATAGCGTGTGGCCGCAAGCATTTGGAGCTTGCCGCCCAGAGCAGTGCGGTGCCAATTAGAAAATTGCTTGCCCACTTTGCGCGGCGTAAGGAGATTATCGCGCAGAACGATAGGGCGTTATCTAGAATGCACGAGCGAGCGTCCCCTGTAACCTTCGGCTCCGGAGTCGGAAGGCGGCGATTGGGTACTCTATTCGTTTGGCCCCTGCGTGGGGGGCGCTGCGGTACCGCCCTCCGAGGCGGCCTTGCCTTCGGCCGGCTGAGGGGCGGCTGGCTCAGGGGCCGGCATGTCGCCGCTCTGCGGTGCCGCAGGCTGCTTGGTCTCGTCGGCAGGGGTTGCCGGTGCTGGAGGGGTCGAATTGGCCGAACCGCCTGTCGGTGCGCCTTCCTGCGAGGTTGAGGTACCGCTTTGTCCCTCAGCACCAGACGTGCCATCGGAGGTAGCCGCGGGTTCCTTCTTTTTGATGATGTCTTGGCGGTTGAGGCGAATCTTCCGATAGACTTCATCGGAAATGATATAGTACCAGTCCGCAAAGCGTGCGTTCAGCTCCTTGACGCGTTCTTCTCCCTGTTTTAACTTCTCTTGATACTCGTCACGTTTTCGCTGGTTTTCCTTTTCGATGCGTTCGCGTTCTGCCTTAACGTCCTCCGCCTTCTTTTGTTCCGCATTATCGGATCCGGCATTGCCCTGGGCCGTGTTTTGCTCCGCAGCAGCATTGCCGCCTTCGGGCTGGGCCGATGCGTCGCCGGTCTTTTGGGCGGCACCATCGGTTGCCGCGTTGGGCGTATCGCCTTTGGAATCGCCGGCGTTGTCGGGGCTTGTTTGCGCCGGCAAATCGGGCAGCTTTTCCAGCTCCGGTTCTGGGATCAGGCTGGGGTCAAACTCGGCGGTGACCAGCAGAAAGCGGTTCACGTTTTGATCGCCCGCGGATTCCGTTTGGCCACCTTGGCTGCCTTCCAGGACTCGCCCGAATCGCAGCAGGTAGCGCACGCCATCCTTCATGCCGACGCGAACCTCGCCTTCGCTGGAGATGATTTCCAAGCCGCTTTTGTCGATTTTGCGCGCGCCGACCGGCGGGAAGATGCGATAGAATTGGTCCGCGGACGCGGCGAAGAAGCCTGCCCGTTGCAGATCGGCAAGGGATTCCTGATTCGTAGCGAACGAACCATCGCTGCTCAATGAAGCACTCAACCCCTGGGGCTTCTTGCGGACGTCGACGATCTTGAGATCATCCAGCGCGGTGCGGAGGGCGTCCAGTTTGGTGGTATCCAGTTCTTCATCGGCGGCCATCGACCGCGGCGTCCACGACATGCTCTTGGCGTCAAAAGCGAGGTCTTGCGCCAGGCTCCAGCGGGGATTTCCCAGATCGTCGTACTTGAGGATGATTTGCGACCGCGGTTCGATGCCGCTGGTTACGCTGTCGAAGGAGTAGTCGTGCAACTGAACGTCCTTGACGTCCCATGGATTCAGCTTCAACAGGTCCTTCTCGATCCAGTCTCCAAAGTTGCTAGAGAGCTTGTCGTCGGAGAGCTTGACGACGTAAACGGGATCCTGGCCTGTCACGCGGACGTACAGCAACTGTTCGTTGTCCTTGAGCTTGTTTCCCAAGATGATGTCGATCAAAGCCTTGTCGCTGGCGTCCCGCATGACCACCCTCTTGCCGATGCCACGTGTGCCAAGCGTGGTCTTATCGGGATCGGGAGTCACGACACCGAACATGGCCAGTTCCTCCTGCGTGGGCGAGGAGGCGGCCACGTCCAGAACCTTCAGCCCGATGAGCGACGTCGCGGCCTGAGCCAGATGGTCCTTGGCGTCTGCCGGGTAGTTGTCGTGGCTGGGAATCGACCAGCGATTGTTCACCTGAGCCACCTTGAAGGTTTTGATACCGACGGCATTCGGGTCGTACTCCGTGATCTCCAAGCTCACGGCGTCGAGGGCGTTGGAGAACGACGGGAAGAGAGTCTTGCCCCGCATGTCGCCCAGCTCTCCGGCGGGGGGAACGTACCGTGTCCACCAGGCAACGCCCAATGCGATCAGCATCGCACCGACGATGACGAAGGTCTTGCGCGTTTCAATCATGGAGAACTACTCCTCTTGGACGGCAATTCCGGGCAAGTCGCGCGGAATCGGCCGAATACGGCTTACTCGCTCATCCGATTCCGCAGTGATTGATCTTTCGTAGTCGTTCACAGGGATTCTGCTTGCAGCAAAACGGCTTATCCTCTTGTCATT
>DYLS01000242.1 GCA_020721965.1 Blastopirellula marina
TTGCGCGGACATAACTTCTGCCGCGAGAACCGGCCAAAAACAAAAAGAAGTTCGGGCTAATTGCAAGTGATTTTGAGACAATAATTTACGTCAATTGAGCACCCCGATTTTCTTACTGTTTTCTGAGTACGAGGCGAATCGCGCAACTCATTACAGGACAATAACTTACGAAAAACCATTACATGACTACGGTTAGCAGTACAAATCAACCGAAAGTCTCTACGCAGTAACGATTTACGTAAAAATACGTCCACGAAGTTTGGATTAAGATTTCTCCTCGCTGGTGCTCGTCGAAATGACACTGCTGGCGATCGTCGAAATGACATTCCGTTGCACACTCAAGGAATCTCGGGAACCTCTGAACAACCCGCCTTGTTTCACGAAGCTTCTCCGTTATGGCTCAGCCGTGAACGGTTACTGGCGGCGCAGCTCCTGGAGCTCTTCCTCGGGCAGGGCACTGTCGAGGAACGTTTTCCCAGTTGCCGACTATCCCCAACATTGGGACCACGTTGACCAAACGATCGTCGCGCCCGCACAAGTGGGCCCGCGCACTACTCCAAGGCCACCGGCGGGGATGGTCCACCACTCTCGCACGCACCGGGTTAAGTTCCACGTACCGCGCGGCCGCCAGCAGATATGGCTCGTCCATCACGAAGGAGGCGAACCGCCCCTGCCAGAGGTAGCCCCGCCACTTCTGGCGGAAGTTGATCCGCCGCGTGTAGCGTTGGTGGGCCGAGCCGATGGCCCATCGCAAGCCGTCCTCCGACGAGGGAACCGCGATCACGTGGACGTGGTTGGGCATCAAGCAATAACCCCAAATCTCCACCCCGCAATCCCCGCACCGATCCGCCATGAGTTCCAGGTAGGCCGCATAGTCCCCGTCGTTGAAAAACGTCTGCTGGCGGCGGTTTCCCCGCTGCGTTACGTGGTGCGGCATCCCCGGCACGACCAATCTCGCCAACCTCGCCATCCCCCGAGGAGAACACCTCTCGCCCGCCTTGTCAATAATTCGTTGTGTGTCCCCGGAACTCCCGGCCGATAGTAACATTCCGGCTAGCGCACGAAGTGCGACATCCACATCCATATCGGCGGCGGGAATCGCTCGGCCACCGGCGCGCTCAGCGCCACCGCGCCCTGCAACAGGTTCTCGCGATAGAACTCCTCGAAGACCTCGCATTGGCGGCTATCCGAATAGCGATGGGGCGGGCGCAGCTCGGCAAACCCTTTGTGCGACGTGCCCCAGTCCTGGTTGAGCCGCCCCACGTCGGCCTGGTAACGCCCGATCAGGAACCAGCGGTAGGCCGCCAGGGCGTGCGGGTCGAAGGCCCAGTAGCCGGTCCAATCGTAGGTGAGCTGACCCTCGTGGGCCACGCCCACATCCACGCCGTCCACCCACTTGAGCAGTCCGGCGTCGCGCAAGTGGTCCATGACGGCGGCCTCGTTGGAGCGGACGGCCGCGATCACCGCCGGGTGCCAGAGCGAGGCGACGTACTCCGCCGTCTCCCGTCCCTGCGCGTTACGCAGCCGCGCATCGGGATGGCGTTTCAAGAACCACTCGGGCACGTCGTGGTTCATGAAGTGGACGATGACGTTCATGCCCGCCTTGTGCAGGTCGCGGAGCTTCGCGTCGAAGTCCCGGAACTCGTAACGGCCCTCCGCATCGGGCCAGCCGATGGGCAGGCGATGCGTGTCGACGCCGATCCGGGCGGCCGCTTCAATTCGCGACTCGCTCCCGATTCCGCCCCAAGACACGAATTGCACGGGTTTCGCGGGTTGAGCAGCCGTCGCGCCCAGGACGAACAACGGCAACAAAACCACTGCAGCGCATCCGCACCGCGAAAACTTAAGACGCATGGGAACCTCCGCTAACGGCATTGCGGAACCTGGATCTTCCGGTGTTAGGTGCGAACGCCGCACAAACCTGAGCATTGTCAATAGGTTGGACGTCACAATTGAATCAAAATCTCTAGAGGAATCACACGTTTCTCACGCAACATCCGGGCGCCCTCGCCGACTAAGCGGAGATACCAATCGCTTGGCATGCCTTCGAAGTTTACAAAACGGCCTTGAGTTGGGGGAGTATTCGTTACCTTGAAGATGGCCGTGCCCTCGTCCACTTCATCGAACATGGCGACGCACACGCAGTCCGCACCTAGCTTCGACAATTCGTGGAATTGCTCCCACAGGAACTTGCCCTTACGGCGTGGAATGAGCGTTGTGCCGGGGGGCTTTTTTTGGAGGTTGTCGCAGCTAAAACCTGGATAGACGACTGGCAGCCAAAGCATCCCGTGCTTCTCGCATTCCCGCTTGTCCTCGGCCCAATAGTCAGTGGTGGCGTGAGACACCCCGCTGCTGTCCGTAAAGAAGTTACCCACATTCCACGGCGAGTAGGCGTCGAAGCGTCGGAAAAATGCCTGCCATTCGGGATCTGGATTGCGCCGCCAGTCCCAATCGCCACCTCCAACAAGATATGCCCTATATGGCCCCGGCGCTTTGAAGAAATGTGACCGTTCACGGGGTCCTTACCTATTGTCGTGGCCACCGGGACCCCACAGCG
>DYLS01000243.1 GCA_020721965.1 Blastopirellula marina
CTCCGTCGTTCCCGCGGCTACTCCCCCTTCCCTGTCAAACTTCCCTTCGAAGTTCCGCAACTCCTGGCAACTGGTTCTGAACTCAAAAACACCTTTTGCATCACTAACAAGAATTACGCCTTCCTCAGCCACCACATCGGGGACATGGAAAACTACGAGACGTTGAAATCCTTCGAGCAGGGCGTGGAACATTTCGAGCGGCTCTTCCGTGTCAAGCCTGTTGCCATCGCACACGACCTCCATCCCAACTACCTCGCAACACGCTACACGCTACAGCGGGCGGAACGCGAAAATCTTCCGGCAATCGCCGTCCAACACCATCACGCCCACATCGCGGCCTGCATGGCCGAGCATGGACTGGACGGTTCGCGTCCCGTCATTGGGTTCGCGTTCGATGGGACGGGTTACGGCGACGATGGCGCGATCTGGGGCGGGGAGATTCTCGTGGCGGATTATCGCGGCTACCAGCACGTCGGCCAATTGGAATATTTCCCGCTCCCCGGCGGCGACGCGGCCATCCGCAAGCCTGCTCGCACCGCGCTGGCGCTGCTCTGGTCGCTGGGACTGGACTGGGATGAGCGGCTCGAATCGGTAAAAGAGTTTTGCGCCGATGACCGCACGTTGTTGCGGACCCAACTCGAAAAGAAAATCAACACGCCGCTGACCTCCAGCATGGGGCGCTTGTTCGACGCAGCCGCGGCGTTGGCGGGGGTGCGGCAATCGGTCAACTACGAGGCGCAGGCGGCCATCGAGTTCGAGGCGTCCGCGGATCCGCTCGAGGGAGGAAAATATCCGTTTACGTGGATCCCGCCCAAAGTCGGAGTCCGAAGCGCTGTCGAGGCGTTGACCGCGGACGCGTTGGCGGGAGTCCCCATCCAAAAAATTTCGGCGCGCTTCCACAACGGTCTGGCGGATGTCGTACGCGTAGCCGCGCTTGGGGTGCGGGAGTCAACGGGCGTGAATGAAGTTGCGCTTTCGGGCGGAGTCTGGCAGAATCTCACCCTGCTTGGGCGTACTTTGTCCCTATTGGAAAGTGAAGGTTTTAAGGTATATATTCACCGCGAAGTGCCAACCAACGACGGCGGGCTTTCTCTCGGACAAGCCGTCATCGCCGCCCGCCGACTATCCGACCAGCGACTATCAGACTATCAGACTATCAGACTAGGAGACTAGGAGACTACCATGTGCTTAGGAGTACCAGGAAAAATTGCCGAGTTGTATGAAAAAGGCGGCCTGCCCATGGCGCGCGTGGATTTTGGCGGCGTGTTTCGCGAGGCGTGCATGTCGTACGTGCCTGAGGCGAAGGTGGGCGATTACTGCATCATCCACGTTGGCTTCGCGCTCAACCTGTTGAGCGAGGGAGAAGCCAACGACACGATGGCGCTCTTGAAAGAGATCACGGATTTTGAAGAGGAACTTGGCTTCGACTCGGACGCGCCTGCCAAGCCGCTAACCGCATGAAATACGTCACCGAATATCGCGACGCGGCGCTGGTGCGCGGGGTGGTGGACGAGATCGCCCGCGTGACGACGCGCCCGTGGGTGTTGATGGAAATCTGCGGCGGACAGACGCACGCCATCGTCCGCTACGGGCTGGACCAGTTGCTGCCTCCGTTAATCGAACTGGTACACGGGCCGGGCTGTCCCGTCTGTGTGACGCCGCTCGAACTGATTGACAAGGCGCTCGCCATTGCTTCGATGCCCGATGTGATCTTCTGCTCCTACGGCGATATGCTGCGCGTCCCCGGATCGGCGCGGGACTTGTTCTCGGTGAAGGCCGCGGGCGGACAGGTGCGCGTCGTCTATTCGCCGCTCGACGCGGTGGAGATTGCGCGTCAAAACCCCGACAAGCAGGTGGTCTTTTTTGCAATTGGCTTCGAGACAACCGCGCCCGCCAACGTGATGAGTGTAATTGCAGCGCGTTCGATGGGACTCAAAAATTTTTCCATTTTGGTTTCGCATGTGCGCGTGCCGCCCGCCATGCACGCCATTCTCGGATCGCCGACCAACCGTGTGCAGGGATTCTTGCTGGCGGGACACGTCTGCGCGGTGATGGGCTATCACGAGTACCCGTCGCTGGCGGAGAAGTATCGCGTCCCGATGGCGGTGACGGGCTTTGAGCCGCTCGACCTGGCGCAAGGAATCCTGTACACCGTCCGTATGTTGGAGGAGGGCCGCTTGACGGATGTGGAAAACGCCTACGCTCGAACCGTCACATTCGAGGGAAACGTCCCAGCGCAGAAAACAATCCACGAAGTCTTTGAAGATTGTGATCGCACTTGGCGCGGGATTGGTGTCATCCCGATGAGCGGATGGCGGCTGCGTCCCGAGTTCGCCGACTTCGACGCCGAGCAACGCTTCGACGTGGGCGACATCCAGACGAAAGAGTCCCCGCTGTGCATCGCGGGACAGATTTTGCAAGGCCTGAAGAAACCGCACGATTGTCCCGCCTTCGGAAAAGAATGTACGCCCGAACATCCGCTCGGCGCGACGATGGTATCATCGGAGGGCGCATGCGCGGCGTATTACAAATACAAGTAGACAGGTAAACAGGTA